>NZ_JACJES010000017.1:0-69940 GCF_014164175.1 Pseudoalteromonas sp. SG44-5
GTTACTTTAAATTGCCACAAAGGCGTGAAGAAAGAAGCTATAAAAGATGGTTAAAACCCAAACCATCAAAATACCCATCTAACAAAAATAAAAATACCAGTCAGCTTAACTGACTGGCATTACTCGTAATGAGCCTTTTTTATTTAATCATATTCTGTAAATCTAAAGCCAATAAGGCTTTATATCGAACGAAGCCAATCTACTTTGCTCCATTGCACTTACCAAGTATTCTGTTTTTTGTGCTAGCCATGTTTGAATTTTAGCTAGCTTTTCATCTTCTTGACCACCGCAAAGCTGCTTTAAATAGTCAAGGGTACTAAGCTCGTACATACCATGAGAAATATCAAGCCAAGGGAGTCTAAACTCTAAGCGCTCTTCTTTATCAAATAACGCACCTAAACAATTACCACTTAGTAAACTGTTCTCTAATTGTGTGCGTATATTAAGGTAATCATTCGCGGTTAAAGTTTGTTCTTTAGGTAACAGCTTATGCAAATTTCGCCAATCTTTATCAAACAAACGGTTAGCAATGCTGGCTACCGATTGGTCAGCGTTTTGTAATTGCTTTTGATCCCAAAACTTGCGCCATTGTTTGTCTATTAACCAGGTTGTTAACGACAGTATTAAACGATTATAGCGTGCACTATGAAACAGCGCATAAATGTCGTCAATGCTAGGCTGTAGCTCTTTTAGGTCATTAATAACTTGTGTTAATGCCGGTGCGTTGTTTATTTTTTTATAAAAAGCGTGGCGTTTAGAAGTATAGGTTTTTAATTGAATTGCATTTTCAACCCACGCTAACTCGCTGAGTAACCACTTTAATTCGTTGCGTAAATGCTCAGTACTTTCTTTGCTAACAATGTCGTCAAACAACCAAAAGTTATGACGAATTAAGCTTATACCGTCGGTTACTCGCTTTAATGTTTTTAAACTTGGCTTATCGAAATAACATTGTTCGTGCTTTTGCACAAAACGAATACCAAAACCCATAGCCTCTATTAATGCTTGCTCTTGGGTTACTTGCCCTTTGAGTTTAACAAACCCAATAGACTTACTTGGTTGCAGTGGCGTGTCGTCAGCAAGGCGATACCCTCTTGCGGCCTTTGAATACAAACCTAAGCGAATACAGTTTTGGCTTACTAATTTATCGGCTAGCGCAAATAATTCATTACGGCTGCCCTCAACAAGTTCAATTTCAAGCTCGCTGATCACCTCAACTTTACCCGCTGCGGCAATTTCACCTTTATCAAGCACTACTTCAATTTTTGCACCGTTTTGAGTCTCAATTAACCAAGTACGGCGAATAAAGTTGGTACTAAAAATCGGATGTATATTTTCTGCAATAACATTGGCTTGCATGCCATGAGGCCAAATAGATGGGTCAAATGCCATTAAATCTGGACGATTAGACTCTATTGGTAAGTTAAATTCAGGGCGTTGATGTAAGCCCCCAACAACCTCACCGGCGAGTTTAATTGTTTGCTCACATTTATTATCAGCACAACGCGTTCTATAGCCAATATCAAGGGCTCTAAGCTCACGGCTTGGCGTATCATAATAAGCATTTTGTAAACTTCGAGATGGCTTATTAGTAACTGTTTTTGCAAATTGTGTAATTAATGAGGGGATCAGTGGAATGACGGCATCTGATACCAAAAATTTTAGTTCTATCTCAGTATCCATTAGTTATGCGGATTACCCTTAAAATTAATAAGTGGTCAAAATAAACAAAGCCGCCCCATATTGCAAATATTTTAGTCAAAATGGGCCGCTAATAAAATAACACCGGTTACAATATCAACCTTGCTATTGCGCTATTTAATCCATATTATCGCTATACTTATGTGAAATATAAAATCACGTTCTAAACGGACACGGTTAGATTAACAAGGTAAATAAATGCTAAAACACTGTTTATTATGGCTGTTTTTAACAGCCTCAACATTTGCGAGCCAAGCAGAAGAAGCTCAAACAGCAGCCCCCACCAATGCAAAAACAGCTTATATAATTGACAATCTTTATACGTTTATGCGCTCTGGTGCGAGCAAAAACTATCGTTTACTCGGCTCTATTGATGCAGGCACACAACTGACCTTATTATCGAGTGAAGAAAACGGTTTTTTAAAAGTTAAGGATGATAAAGATCGTGAAGGTTGGGTTGAAGCTAAATACATTACACAAACAGCTGGCTTACATAAGCAGTACCAAACGTTAAGTGATGAAATGAGCTCAATACAAAATGAACTGCGCCAAGCACAAGTTGAATTACCGCAGTTGCAAGAGCAAAACGTGCAGTTAACAAACCAAAACAAACAATTGTTTACACAAATAACTCAATTAAAAACTACACTTGAGCAAGAGCGCACTTTAAAGCAAGCTACTAGCTCTAAAGAAAAACGCCAATTACTTACTTATGGCGGTGCTATTGCATTTTTAGGATTGTTTTTAGGTATTATATTAACGATTGTGTTGTCTCGCCGTAAGCGCTACCAAGGCTGGGCATAACACGACAACTTAATTAGTCGCATAAAAAAAGCATCATTAGATGCTTTTTTTATGCCTGCAGTTTATATTACAAATCTAGGCGCAGACCCGGATCTTGTTTTATTTTTTCAATTACCATGTAGGTGTGATGCGTTCCCACTCCAGGTATATCAACTAAGTCGCCAAGCACTTGCCTGTACTCGTCCATGTTTGATACCCTGATTTTCAGCAAGTAGTCGTAGCCACCAGCAACCATGTCGCACTCCACTACTTGCCTAATTTTTAAAATGTGTTCTCTAAACACTTTAAATACCGCGGTATTTGAAGTCACCAGCGACACTTGTACATGTGCAACTAAGCTTTGATTAAGCTTGGCTTCGCTAAGCTTTGCAACATAGCCTTCAATATAGCCTTCTTGCTCTAAACGCTTTACACGATCAAGACAAGGGCTGGGGCTTAAATTAACCTGCTTTGCGAGGTTAACATTTGAAATTCTGCCGTTCTGTTGCAGAACGTCTAAAATAGCTAAATCGATACGATCAAGCAGGCGTAATCTATTTGGACTCGTCATAACAGAACTTTATACGGATAAGTAGAAAATATGCCCTGTAAATTAGCGTAAAACGCCAAATTTAACCAGCATATTCTGCTGAATTTTAATTAGAATGCACGCCTTACACCAACGAATATTTAGTGGTAATTAATTTTACCTTAAGTTTTAACACTCCTGAGGGTTGCTTATGTTATTCAATAGCGATTTGACAACGACTTGTCCAATTCGACAAAAAATCCGTGACTTCTACCGCATCGACGAAAATGCGGTTATCGATCATATTTTACCACTTGCTGAAGTAGGTGTTAAAGCACGAAGTCGTGCCTGGGAAAGAGCTCGCCAAATTGTTTTAAATATTCGTAAAGACCAAGATGGTCAAAGCGGTGTTGATGCACTATTAAATGAGTTTTCACTCTCTAGTGAAGAAGGCGTAGTATTAATGTGCTTAGCCGAAGCCCTGCTTCGCGTACCAGACAAAGCAACTCAAGACACATTAATTCGTGACAAATTAGCAAAGGGCGACTGGAGCTCTCATTTAGGCAGCAGCGATTCGTTATTTGTTAACGCATCGTCTTGGGGTCTATTAGTAACCGGTAAAATGGTTAACTACACAGATAAAACCAAAGAACAGCAATTTGGTATGCTTAAAAAAACCATAGGTCGTTTAGGCGAGCCTGTTATTCGTAAATCAGTAAACTTTGCGATGAAAATTATGGGTAAGCAATTCGTTATGGGTCGTACCATTGACGAAGCAATAGTACGTGCTGCCGATAAAGAACAAAAAGGTTATGTATATTCATACGACATGCTAGGCGAAGGCGCGCGCACCATGAAAGATGCGCAGCGTTACTTTGACAGCTACATGAACGCGATTCATGCTATTGGTAAAGCGGCAAATGGCCGTGGCCCAATAAAAAGCCCAGGCATTTCAGTTAAGCTTTCTGCTATTCATCCTCGTTATGAGTTTACGCATAAAGAACGCGTAATGGCCGAGATTGTGCCTAAGCTTAAAGAGCTTGCGCTAGCAGCTAAACAATATGACATTGGCTTTACTGTTGACGCTGAAGAAGCAGACCGTTTAGATATTTCTTTAGATGTAATTGAAGCGGTATTTAGTGATGACGACCTAGCAGGTTGGAACGGCTTTGGTTTAGCGGTTCAAGCGTATCAAAAACGCGCTATATTTGTAATTGAATGGCTAACTGAACTTGCAACCCGTGTGGGTCGTAAAATGATGGTGCGTTTAGTTAAAGGCGCTTATTGGGACACTGAAATAAAAACCACACAACAAGATGGTTTAGAGCATTTTCCGGTATTTACTCGCAAAGCAACCACCGACGTGTCTTATAAAGCGTGTGCCATGAAAATGCTCGAAGCACGTGATGTACTTTACCCACAGTTTGCTACCCATAATGCCTACTCAGCAGCAACTATATTAGAAGTGGCTAAAGGTGATAACACCGGTTTTGAATTCCAACGTTTACACGGTATGGGCGAATCTTTATTTGACCAAATCGTTACCGAGGAAAAAATTCAGTGCCGCGTATACGCACCAGTGGGCCAACACGAAGACCTGCTGGCTTACTTAGTACGCCGTTTATTAGAAAATGGTGCTAACTCATCGTTTGTTAATGCCATTGTAGATACCACTAAGCCAGTTGAGTCACTATTACCTGACCCGGTAGAAACACTGCAAGGTTTACGTAATAAATACAATACGCAAATTAAAATGCCAATTGACTTATATGGCGCCGAGCGTGCCAATTCAAAAGGCATGGATTTAACCGATATAAACGTGATCACTCCGTTTAAAGAAAACCTTGATCTGTGGTTTAACGAGCACTTAATTGAGCCAAGCCAAGTACCTGAAGGCTCTGTGGCAGTTAAAAACCCGGCAAACCACAAAGAAGTAATTGGCCATATAAAACTGCAATCTAGCGATGAAATGCAAATTTTGCTAGCCAACGCAGAAAGCGCTTTTGAATCATGGTCACAAACATCGGTAAAAGAACGTGCTAATTTATTACGCCGTGTTGCCGATATTTTAGAGCGTCATCATGACGAACTAGTGGCTATTTGTATTAAAGAAGCCGGTAAAATAGCTAAAGATGGTATTGATGAAGTACGCGAAGCGGTTGATTTTTGTCGTTACTACGCAGCCCGCGCTGAAGAGCTATCGCAAGATGAGCGCTTTGAAGCTCGTGGTGTTATTTTATGTATTAGCCCATGGAACTTCCCGCTAGCTATTTTCTTAGGCCAAGTAGCCGCTGCCATTGTGACCGGTAATACCGTTATTGCAAAACCAGCTGAGCAAACCAGCCTAATTGCGCTGCGTGCCATTGAACTTATGCTGTCGGTAGGTTTACCTGAGCATGTTGTGCAAGCGGTAATAGCCCGCGGTAGTGACGTAGGTAAAACAATTGTTCCGGATGAACGCGTTCAAGCAATTATGTTTACTGGCTCGACTGAAACAGGCACGCTTATTTCACAAACACTCGCGGCGCGTAGCGATATTCAAGTACCGTTAATTGCTGAAACAGGCGGCCAAAACTGTATGATCGTTGACTCAACAGCACTCCCTGAGCAAGTGGTTGACGATGTAATTAGTTCTGGTTTTCAAAGTGCTGGGCAACGCTGTTCAGCGTTACGTGTATTATTTATTCAAGAAGACGTTGCCGATGGCATAATCGAAATGCTTAAAGGTGCACTGGCTGAATTACATATAGGCGACCCATCGTTACTATCTACTGACGTAGGCCCGGTAATTGATGAAAAAGCGCTGAAAAGCTTAAACGATCACGTTGAGTACTTAAAAGGTAATGCGACATTACATTACGAGTGTAAAATTCCAGATAACACAGTAAATGGTGCGTACTTCTTTGCTCCTCGCTTATACGAAATAAAAGACTTATCGGTACTTAAGCGTGAAGTATTTGGCCCATGTGTACACGTTATACGCTTTAAATCGAGCGAACTAGACAGTGTTATGGATCAAATAAACAACACAGGTTACGGCTTAACTATGGGCGTGCATTCGCGTATCGAAGAGCGCTGTGAATACCTAGCTAAAATGTCGCGTGCAGGTAACGTATACGTTAACCGTAATATGATTGGCGCTATTGTTGGTGTGCAACCATTTGGTGGCCGTGGTTTATCTGGTACTGGCCCTAAAGCCGGTGGCCCTAACTACTTACAACGTTTAGTAAAAGAAAAAGCATCGCCAGAAAACGTGCAAATGACCAATCTAACGCCAGACGAGCTGGATTTACACCACTACAGCGGTGCAAATGAGCAAGTAGAAAAGCTAATGATTAACTCTATGCGCGATGAAAAAATTTGGCGCTCAACACCATTAAACGACCGTGTATCTGCGGTGCGTCAATTGCTTGCTAAAATAGCCACAGTTGAAATTATTGACGACTTAGCTGACGATTTAGCACTAACACTTGCCGATGCACGTGCACAACTTAATCGCTTAGAAAAGCACATGCGTAAATTTACTACATTACCAGGGCCAACGGGTGAGTCTAATACATTGCACCTTGAAGCACGTGGTTGTGTTGTATGTTACGCCGATAAGAGCACATCGTTTAACTTTTGGGCATTATCGATCATTACTGCAATTGCTGCGGGTAATACGGTAATTACTGTTGCTTCTGAAATATTTTATGAAGAAGCGGTTGCCTTTAGAGATAAATTTATTGCCACCGGTGTTGCCGAAGGCGTGTTCCAAGTAGCTAAACCAAATCAGTTACAAGCTATATTGGCACATCCGCACTTAGCCGGCGCTGTGGTTGCAGCACGCTCTTCTCGCTTTGGTTATTTCAGCCAGCAGCTAGCGCAGCGTAAAGGTGCTATTTTGCCAGTGATCAGCTCTGAATATTACGATACGCTTATTAAACGTTTAGTAACTGAAAAAACCATCAGTATAGATACAACGGCATCGGGTGGTAATACATCGCTGATGACGCTTGTTGAAGATGATGAGTAACTAGTTTAGCACTAATTACTTATTCGTATGAAAAGGCACCTTAGGGTGCCTTTTTTACTATGTTAATTGTAATATTTTTGTTACTTTAACCAGTAGAATACTTATATGAAGTGAATTAAATTGAAAGTCATTCCAATTTCGCAGTTATTACCTGGCATGTTTGTACAAAGCGTAACAAAGCAAACCGGACGTATTAAAATAAAAAGCCAAGGCTGGGTTAAAACCCAGGCAGGCATCGATAAGTTAAAAAATGTCGGTATTTTAGAAATTGAAATAGATCCAGATAAAACCCTCATCGAATCAGTGCCTGAGAAAGAGCCTGCCAATACACCTTCCCCTGTTGCAAAGCGCGATCCTTGGCAAAAAACGCACAGTGCTGAACAAGAAATGGGCAAAGCTAAAAAGCTCTACGATGAAGCTAAATCTCTACAAATTAAAGCATTTAAAGATATAAAAGCAGGCCGAGATATAGACATAGCGCCTTTTAGAGATCTTGCTAGTGGTTTTATGGATTCGGTATTTAGAAATCAAGATGCACTTGCTTGTCTTACTCAAATGCGCCAAAAAGATGCCTACCTGTTAGAGCACTCTATTAATGTTTCTATTTTAATTAGTATTTTTGCCAAGCATTTGAATATAGATAAAGATATTATTGAACAGCTAACTACTGGCGCGCTACTGCATGATATTGGCAAAATAAAAATTCCTGATGCAGTACTCAATAAGCCGGGACGTTTTACTGATGAAGAATTTACAATAATGAAAAATCATGCGCGCTTTAGTAAAGAAATTTTACAAGCTGCAGGGCTCAAAGGTATAGCTGTTGATATTGCCGGTATGCACCATGAACGCTTAGATGGTAAAGGCTATCCGTTTGGTAAAAAAGGCGATGAAATAAGCCAGTATGTGCGTATGGCGTCAATTGTTGACGTGTATGATGCACTCACAGCTGAGCGCGTTTATAAAGCGGGTATGGAGCCGATAAAAGCCTTTAAAATATTAAAAGAAGGTTGCCCTGATAGTTTTGATAGTGAGTTATTAACTAAATTTATTCAGTGTATCGGTATTCACCCGGTAGGCACACTGGTTAAGCTCTCGAGTCAAAAAGTGGGACTGGTGACACAGAGCAACCCTGCCAGCCCACTAAAGCCCGTTGTTAAAACTTTCTATAGTGCAAAGCATGGGCGCTACACCCAAGTGCAAGACATAGATTTGGCACATAAAAAAAGTCAAGATACGCTTGAGTCGGCAGTTAAAGCTGACGAATACAAAATTGACTTACAACGCTTTTATAAAAATTCAATTTTACCCTAATTAGCCGCTATTGCGGCCAATCTTGTAGCGCCTTTAAGCTAAATTCGTAGCCGTCAAAATCAAGTACGCTTTGCTCTGGTGTTATTTCTCGCACTGTTAATGCACCTATACTATCGCCCTCAAAAAGCTCGCGACCATTGAGCTTGATCCAACGCTTATCGAGTGCAGAGGAATATATATGCGCCTGATATTTAAGTGGCGGTAACATGGCTTGCAATCCATCTGGCAACAGCTCTATTGGTTGCACTCGTGATGAGCTGCGCGTTGCTTGCGTTACTTCGTAGTTTTGTGTTTTTTCTGTATCTTGAATAGCTTGATCAAAAGCTGTTTCTAGTAATGTTGGGCTCTTTCCAAGCGCAGGTCTTTTAGTTTTTTGTGCTGTAGAGCCTTGCGAATCGAGCGGTTTACCAAGCACTTTATACTTACTTAAATCAAGCGATGCCGATGAAGGCATATTTGTTTGAGGTTGCTGCCCAGCAGCTTGTGTTGCCTGGCTACTAGTTTGATTGAAGCTAGGTTGATTATAATGTGGTTGTGAATATCCCTGCTGATTAATTGCGCCTTGCCCATACGTACCCTGAGCAAAACTATTTTGCGGGTTTAGGTTTTGCTGAAGTGTGGCTTGATTTTCCATTATTGGAATATATTGCCCTTGCGGCGTAAGTAACATTTGTACAATACCACTGGGGGTTTGTACATACACTAACTGACCTTGAATTGAAGTTGCTGTATTTACTGCTTCTGGCGGGGCCGTTTTTGGCGCTGATGGTTGCGCCGCTAATACAGCTATGTTTTGCTCTGCAGTTTGTAATCTTGCTGTATTATCTATATCCGATTTGGTTGTTATTGTTGGTTCTTTATCGGCATTAGTATTTTTTAATATTGCTGTAGTGCTAACTTGCTCATTATTACTATTAAATGAGCTGTTTTGTAGCCATTTCCCACTAACAAAACCACCAGCAACACTAAAGCTAACCGCTAAGCTGCCACCAATCACAAACGCCAAGCGGCGGTATCGCACTAGAGCTTGTTGCTGTTTAGCCTGCTGTGCCTGTAAGTCATACTGCTCGGCGCTTATATCGGCTTGTTGCGATTGCTTTAACGCATCTAATAAATAAGACATTAATCACCTAACTATAAAATAAATGAAAGCCCTAAGCCGGCTGCAAATAAAGCGACAAAAGCAGAGCAATATAGCCAATATGGCACGGTTTTAGGTGGCGTATTATTAGCCGCAATGAAATCGGGTGGTAATGATTCCAGAGCAGATTTTTTTATAATCTCGCTATCTATTGTTAATTGCTGTTTTGCAAATGCCCCTACTAACGCCCGCTCACACACTAAGTTCATTAATCGTGGCACGCCACCGGTAAGTTGATGAACGCTTTGCATTGCTTCCAACGAAAAAATACCTTTATCACAGCCTGCAATATGTAAACGATGCTTAATGTATGCCACCGTTTGTCCTTGTGTTAAAGGCAGTAAGTGATAGCGAGCTGTTATACGCTGTGCAAGCTGCCTTAACTCATTTCGTTTTAATAATACTTGCAGCTCAGGTTGCCCCACCAGCACTATTTGTAATAGCTTTTTATGATCGGTTTCTATGTTGGTTAGTAGGCGCAGTTGTTCTAGTACATCGGGAGCAAGTAACTGCGCTTCGTCAATAATAAGTATGGTATGCCCACCCGCTTTATTATTTGCTTCTAAGTGCTTTTTTATAACATCGGTAAGGCTTTTTAGACTCGCATTTTGTGCATCATAATTAATTTTAAGCTCATCACAAATACTCGCCAAGAGCTCAAGCTCTGATAATGCCGGATTATGGATCATCGCAACTTGAGTATTCTCTGGCAGTTTTTCTAGCATACTGCGAGTAATGGTTGTTTTACCGGTACCCACTTCGCCGGTTAATAATACAAAGCCGCCGTCTTCACCTAGTCCATAGGTAAGGTGCGCTAACGCTTCTTTATGTCGCTCACTTAAAAACAAATAATGGGGATTAGGCGAGATTGAAAAGGGTTTTTCATGCAAACCAAAATAGCTTAAATACACCTGAGTATTCCTTGGTAAATAAATCCCCTCCATAATGGCAAAAAAAGAGCCTTAGTGACAACACTCAGGCTCTTTTATTATTGAAATAACGTAAATTAATGTAAAAAGCACTGCTTTCAACTTAGCTGTGCATTTACTTATATTGGATTATTTTTCGTAACGCATTAAGCGCAAATAAACACTACTGGTTTTAGCGTGCAAACTATTTAATCCACTGTCAAACTGATAAACCCAAGCAGAATTAATCGTATTTACACCTGAGGTATTGGTCCAATAGTTTTGTAGCTTTGTGCCCAAAAACACCGATTCGTTAATACTTGGCTCTGTACATCTGTGTTCAATAATACTTGCTAACTCTTTAATATTTGGTACTTGCCAGTCATTATAACTTGCCGTTGTATCGTTAACTGCGCCTCGCAATGCAGCTTGCCAGGTTAATGATGGTGTAGAGCCTTCGCATGTTGCTGTAGCATTGTTATACACTTGTCCGTAACTACAACGCTGCCACATTAAACCTGTTTTGCTATCTGACACTGTGCCATCGGGATTTATTGTAAATCGCTCTGTTGGTGTTGTTTGCGTAACAGAGTCATAACAAACCCCAGCTATTACGTTAAAGCTTAAACTCATTGCCGCAAATGTAGTTATTAATTTAAATTTCATATACTTCCCCTAACGGCTTCTAACTAAACGAACATAAGCAATATTACCTTTTGGATAAGCAAGGTCATTACCATCGCTCATATCTATAATATAAGCTTGCGATAAACTGGTGCCATCAACCGCTGTTTGAGAGGTCCAATAACGCAAGTGACCCAGTAAACTAACCGCAGGCGTATTAGGGAAAATACTCTTATCTATTAATACATTTTGCCCTTGCTTGCCATAATCTACTAAGCTTAGTAGCTCGGTGTAAGTGGGTACTCGCCAATTTGTGCCACCACAAAAATCTAGCGCATTTACTTCTTGTATATAGCTTTGCAATCCGCAATCAGTATTGCTTGGGCAACTGGAGTTAGCTGCGCCTCTTGCTCCGCCTACTTGAGGAATAGCAGATTCAGTAAGGTACCATGTATAAAGATTTTGCCCATCGCGTAATGTAGTGTTAGGTACCACACCTGACACAGGGCTTTTAACCTCCCACACTAAACCGGTTACGTTGTCGCGAATACAACTAAAATTTTGTGCGTCATCAGCCACTTCATCGGCAAACTCATTTAGTTTGGTGTAATCAAACGCTAAATTACCTTGCCCTACTTTGGCTAAACGATTCGCAAAGCTGTCTCGACCAAGTTCAGCATCTTGATTTGGAAAGTCTTTACTAACACAGTTTATACGTTGAGTATTGTTGTAACACTCCCCTACACCTGTATCGTTTATTAACCCAAGCGCTTTAGGTGCAACATCTACAAATACACTATCGTTTGCGGTGCGCCCTTTTGAATCAGTAACCATTACTTCAAAGCTTAAAGTGGCGTTAGTGTCTATGTCTGAGGCATAAAAAGTAGTAATACATTGATTACTATTAGCTAATGTTTCCGCTTTGCCGGTTAGTTGTTGCCAGTCACATTTATAAGTACTGGTTGCGGCAGCGCTGTTACTTGCATCTAAGGTTACTTTATCAAACTCGTTAACTTGCTGATCAGCCCCGGCATTGGCAATAACAACTTGTGCTGTTTTATTTAAAGTCATGTCATATTCAGAGGTTGACTCTCCCCCTTCATCATCGGTAACCGTTAATGACCACTTTAAATTTGTATGGTTTTCAAGCAGTGGATGGCTAAAGCTTAAGGTAGAATTAGTAAAACTATTAATATTGAGGGCTGGTCCTGATATTAATTGCCACAAGTAGCTATTAATTTGACCATTTGTATCTGGATCTGTTGAGTCTGCTGCGCTTAGCGTTACGGTATCGTTATAAACCGATGGCAATACTTGCGGTGCTGTTTGAGTAATTACAGCTTGGGGTAATTGATTGTTTGAAGTAATAAAAATACTAATATCGTCATGTACTAAACCACCACCGGTTGTTTGATAGCTTACTCTGAGCACCAGTTCACTGTCTGCTTTTACATCTGGCGCGGTAATAGTTTGCACTGCACCATCGAGCGGAAATCCATCAACAATGGGGCCGCTTACGCGCTGCCAAGTAAACGTACCCTCGGTAGGTGAGCCTTTTGCAGTAATAGTAAAATCGGTTTTTTCAATAATTTGCAAATCGTTACCTGCAAATACTGAAGCTTGAGTGTTATCACCATCATCAGAGCTCCCCCCACCTCCGCATGCAGCCAATAGCCCACACGACAATAACGGGATTAACGCAATTGCTCTCATACTAAGCACCTTTTTATATCAAAAAATAATTAATAATTATTTAAAGCAATAAAAGTGCCACTAAGTACTATAAATAACTATCTTGATGAATACGTACAAATAACTTAGTACCTATTTTACTGTAATCAACCTTGTATTCCCGCCCATCAAGAGCTTGAATAAATAACAATCGTTTTTCTTCGCCAAACACATCGGCGCTACCAACATAAACAACTTCTAAGTAACGCTCTTTTGCGTCACGGCGGTTTTTTGGCAGCTCTTCTTTAAATGGTTCTAAGCCATTTTGGGTCACTTTAATTCGAGGGTGGATCTCAGAATTAACAATGACTAAATCAAGTTTTTTGTCTTTATGTATTATGGTATTACGACCACTTTTTAAAAAAGCTCTTTCTTGGCTCATTATTATTCCTACTGCCGCGTTTTAATTACTTACTTGCGACGCTATAAATTTAAGGGGGTCGCGCTGCCATGCATTTAAGTTAGCACTAAATTCCCAAATATTTCTATCTAATACACTCGCTGGTAATAATAGCTCATAGCCTGTTAGTAACTGCAAATGCTTAGCCCTGTTGGCAAACATTGCTATTAACCCATTATAGCTAATTCCATTTTTAGATCTATATTGTGTATCCTCTACCAGCCATTCTGATGGGCAATCGCCATTTTTGCAATTCTTTTGAATTAGTTGCATAAATAAATGACGCTGCTCTATCAATAATTTCCCTGCGATTCTTGGGGCTAAACCCGTTAAAAACTCATCCATATCGTTTACCTTAATTCCTACCACGTTAAGCTCTAAGTGCTCAAGCCCTACTGCTATTTTGGGTATTCCGCTTGATTTAAAATTACTATGAGCTAAATGCCAAACACCATATTTGTGCTGATAAGTTAACTGCTCAGTGGTTAACACTAAGCTATAAAATGGCTCTTGGGTTTTAAAAAAACCAATTGTTATTGCTGCAATACACAAACTAACTAAAAAAATTTCTAGAATGCTAATTTCACCAGGGCGTAATAAATTAAACAGCATAATGAATAACAAACCAATCGCACCAACAATTAATACTTCTATGCCATGCTTAGCTCCCTGCGCACGATACTTAATTTGCATAGCGTTAAACTCATCCATATTGATAATAAACACTGTAAAAAATGAACATAATAATGCCCCACAATGCTATTTTTCTGAGCATTAAACATTTTTTGCACGACGTATTTAACTTCATAAAATACCTTTTAAAGCTCAAGCATGAGTTTATTTAATTAATTATTATAACTTTTACGCTTAATTCACAAATTAATGGGACATAATACCGCCTTTTCTCGGTGTTATTTCGTACAATAGTTATAATTTATTTTTTGGTATTAAAGCAATGTACTCAAGACAATCAGGTAGAGCTCTTTTTCCATTTATTATTACGCTACTCGTAATATTTAGCGTTTATTTATATTTACCCGCTAGCCAAGGTGAACAAGCAGATTTTTCACAAATGGCCACGCAAGTGTCTGCTCACACTGTTACCTCGCAAGAAAATGCAGTAATGATTGAAGCTATTGGTAGCGCTCGCGCTAACCAAGCTGTATATATTACCAGCGCACAAAGTGATTACGTGACTAATATTTTCTTTGAAGATGGCGACCTAGTTAGCAAAGGCCAAAAGCTAGTACAACTGCAAAGCCAACAAGAACAAATTGCTGTAAAAGAGCTAAATATTAATTTACGCGAAGAAAAACGCCAACTCGATAGACTTACCGAACTTTCACGTTCTCAGTCAACAGCAAAATCGTTACTTGAAGAGCAATTATCACGAGTTGATGCCACGCAAGCACAATTAGAAAGTGCTAAAACCAAGCTAGCTGAAATGACCATTACCGCGCCATTTTCTGGCATGTTGGGCAAGCGTGAAATATCGATTGGTGCCTATGTAAATAACAGTTCAATTATTACCACGCTCGATGACATAAGTATCATTAAGGTAGACTTTAAAGTACCTGAAAAATATTTAGCGCAATTAGCTACCGGCATGAAAGTGCTCACTCAAAATGATGCTTATCCAGATCAAACCTTTATCGGTAAAGTAACGCATATTAGTTCGCGTATTGACTCGGTAACGCGTAGCGTAGAAGTAACCGCCAGTTTTGCAAATAATTCAGGTTTGCTTCGCCCTGGTATGCTACTTAAAACAGCGTTAGAGCTAAGTAGTAACCAAGCATTAATGGTTCCAGAAAAAGCAATTATTCCGCTACAAGACAAACATTACGTATTTCAAATTTTGGACGGTGTTGCTAATCGTGTTGAAGTGCATATTGCGGGCAGAAATAACGGCTGGGTTGCTGTTGATGAAGGCTTAACCGATGGTGAGCAAATTATAACTGAGGGGCTAATAAAAATTCGCTCTGGCAGTAAAGTTAGCGTGAAGGGATAACCCGTGAAAATTACCGATATTAGCGTTAAACGCCCTGTTTTTGCGATTGTAATAAACCTACTTTTACTCACCTTTGGGCTCGTTGCTTTTAGCATGCTGCCACTGCGTGAGTACCCTGATATTGAAACACCTATTGTTAATATTAGTACCGAATATACAGGTGCTTCTGCAGAGATCATAGAAACCAAAATAACCCAAGTCATCGAAAACCGTATCTCGGGTATTGAAGGCATTAAAAGTATTAACTCATCGAGCCGTAATGGCCGCTCCAATATTACGATTGAGTTTGATATTAAGCGCGATATAGATGCTGCATCTAACGATGTGCGTGAGCGTGTTGCCCGCGCCGCAGATAGCCTACCTGAACAAGTTCGCCCGCCTGAGGTATCTAAGTCTAACAGCGATGAAAGCCCTATTGTATGGTTTGTGCTAAACAGCGAAACCATGAACTCAATGCAATTATCTGATTACGCACAGCGTTTTATTGTTGATCGCCTAGCCGTAGTTGATGGTGTGTCTAACGTACGCATTGGTGGTGAGCGAAAATACGCCATGAAAATTTGGCTAAACCGCCAAGCAATGGCTGCTCGCGGTATTACTGCGAGCGATATAGAACAAACACTACGCACCGAAAACGTAGAGTTACCCGCTGGCGAAATTGAATCGGTTGACCGTGACTTTACTGTACGTACAGCCCGCAGTTATAAAGATCAGCGCGACTTTCAAAACCTAGTAATAAAACGCGGTGATGACGGTTACCTAGTACGCTTAAGTGAAGTGGCTGATGTACAACTAGAAGCCGCCGATGACGAGAGTTTATTTCGTGGTAATGGCCGCAATATGATTGGTTTAGGCATTGTAAAGCAAGCTAAAGCCAACACCTTAACTGTGGTTGATAACGCCCGCGCCGAACTTGAAAAAATAAAACGTAACCTACCCGAAGGAACCACTATAGAGGATAGTTACGACTCATCTATTTTTATAAAAGAATCGATTAATGAGGTATACAGCACCCTTGCTATTTCTATGGGCTTAGTTGTATTAATTATTTTTATATTTTTAGGTAATATTCGTGCCACCTTAATCCCTGCAGTTACTGTGCCGGTGGCGTTAGTGGGTAGTTTTATGTTTTTACTCGCTATGGGTTATTCCATTAACTTACTTACTTTACTTGCACTGGTACTAGCAATCGGCTTAGTGGTTGATGATGCCATTGTTATGTTAGAAAACATTCATCGCCGCATAGAGCTTGGCGAGCCTCCTTTATTGGCCGCTTATAGAGGCGCGCGCGAAGTGGGCTTTGCAATTATTGCCACCACTTTAGTGCTTATTTCGGTATTTGTACCCTTAGTATTTATGGATGGCCGTATTGGTGCTTTATTTACTGAATTTGCTATGGCGGTAAGTGCCGCAGTGTTTTTCTCAAGTATTACAGCACTTACTCTTTCACCTGCGTTATGTTCTAAAGTATTAAAAGCCTCTGAAAAAGAAAGTAAATTTAGCCAGTCGATGAACCGCTTTTTTGCTAAGGTAGAGCTTAGTTACCGTAACTCGCTTGCCTCTAACATGACCCGTAAATGGGGCTTAATGATCAGCTTATTATTAGCTGGCTTTGTAAGTTATTCATTATTTACTCAAATACCCTCTGAGCTAACACCTAAAGAAGACCGTGGTACCTTTTTTGTTATGATGAGTGGCCCTGAAGGCGCCAGTTATGAGAACAATGCCGCTAACATGAGTAAAATTGAAGATCGCTTAATGCCTTACTCTGAATCTGGCGAGCTAAGCCGCGTACTTGTGCGCGTACCAGGCTGGGGCGGCAGTGGCGGTGTAGCAATTGTAGGTATGGCCGATTGGGACAAACGCCAACGTTCTACCTGGGAAATAATGGACGAAATAAGCACTAAACTGCAGGAAGTTACCGACGTGCGAGCCTTTGCTATTATGCGCCGAGGCATTGGCGGCGGTGGTTCATCACGCCCAATCGAGTTTGTACTACAAGGTAACGATTACGCACAACTAGCCGATTGGCGCGACCGTATTATAGAGCGCGCTGAGAAAAATCCAGGACTGGTTAGAATCGATCATGATTACAAAGAAACATTCCCACAGTTTTTAGTCAGCATAGATAAAAACAAAGCGGCCGATTTAGGTATTTCAGTATCTGATGTAGGGCGTACACTCGAAACTATGCTAGGTCAGCGTCGTGTTACTACTTTTATAGATCGCGGCGAAGAGTACGACGTTATTTTAAAAGGCACTAAAGAAGACTTTGCCAACCCTACTGATATATCAAACATTTATCTTAAATCACGCAGTGGCGAGCTAGTCCCGCTTGATAGTTTAATTAGCTTAAAAGAAGAAGCTACCGCATCGCGCTTAAACCGCTACAACCGTATGCGTGCAATTACCTTAAGCGCCAACTTAGCCGATGGTTATACACTTGAGCAAGCACTTAACTTTTTAAACAAAGTGGCCATGGAAGAAAACGACATAGATGGCGCGATTGACTACAAAGGCGAGTCGCAGTTGTTTTATGAAGGTGCTTCGGCCATGACCTACGTGTTTATTTTAGCACTTACGGTTACCTTTTTAGTACTAGCGGCACAGTTTGAAAGCTTTATGCACCCATTTGTAATAATGCTTACCGTACCCCTTGGCTTAATGGGTGCTATGTTTGGCTTGTGGGCCACAGGACTTACGCTCAATATTTACAGCCAAATAGGTATTGTGATGCTCATAGGGTTAAGTGCTAAAAACGGCATATTAATTGTTGAGTTTACTAACCAACTACGCGACAAAGGCGTAGAGTTTAGCGAAGCTATTTTACAAGCCGCTACGCAGCGCCTACGCCCTATTATTATGACCTCATTAACCACTGTAATGAGTGCGGTACCTCTGGTTTTAGCCTCGGGCCCGGGTGCAGAAAGCCGTATGGTAATTGGTGTTGTAGTGTTTACCGGTGTTGTTGTATCAACCCTACTGACTCTGTTTGTAGTACCTGCTGCTTACTATGCACTTGCGCGCAATACACAGTCACCTGAGTTTTTGCAGCAAAAACTTGATAAACAAGCCGCTAAAAAGCCATTCGAAGAGATCTAACCTCCTAATAGCGTCGTAACCTTGTTGTTACGACGCTTTAGACTTATGCTCTGCATAATCTAAACTTACAGCTATTTTGGAGTATTTATGAGTTCAACAACGCAAGTCGCTACCTTTGGTGGCGGCTGTTTTTGGTGTATAGACGCCGCATTTAGACGAGTGAACGGCGTATTAAATGTAAGCTCGGGTTACACTGGTGGCAACACAGACACTCCTACCTATAAATCAGTATGCTCAGGCACTAGCGGCCATGCAGAAGTAGTGCAAATTGAATTTGACGACACTATTATTAGTTTTGAAGTATTACTAGCAATGTTTTTCACTTTGCACGATGCCACCCAGCTCAACCGCCAAGGTAACGATATAGGCACACAATACCGCAGTGTTGTGTATTATCACAACCAAACACAGCTAACACTTACTAACGCGGTGATCGCTCAATTACAAAACCAGGTAAGCGAGCCAATAGTGACTGAGGTTAGCCCTGCCACCACGTATTATCCAGCAGAGCATTACCATCAAGATTATTACAACGAAAATCCAAACCAAGGCTATTGCAGTATTTTAATTGCCCCTAAATTGCATAAATTCGAAACCGAATTTAAAGAGTTTTTAGCTGATTAAACCCATTTTGTAACGCACAAAAAAGCTCGCTAATTTAGCGAGCTTTTAAGTTTAAGCTACGTAGCACATATTAAAACTGGTATGCAGCACCAATAAATAAGCGTCGGTCAGCGGTGTTATAGTAATAAAATTCATCATTTATATAATCGCCATCTAAATCAATACCATAGGCATCAACTTCATCGTACTGCTTATCAAACAGGTTTTCGACCCGTAAAGAAAAGCTTAACTGCTCAGTTGCTTGATAGTTACCGACTAGGTTCCATAATGTATATGAAGATAAATCTGTTAATTTACCTTTCCTATCGCCACGATACTGCAAATCGATACCCGCATCAAAATCTCCCCACCCTTTATTTAAAGACCAGTTAAAGGTATTTTTTGATACATAAGCTAACTCTTGGCCCGTTTCTAAATCTTCTGCAGATAAGTAAGTGAAGTTAAATGCATGCTCAAAACCCATTAGTTGTTGCGAAAAGCTAAACTCAATGCCTTCATGGCGCGCTTCGTTTATATTTGTTGGCTGCCAAGGGCCTGCAGGTGTTGGTGCCCACGCTATTTTATTGTCAAAATCATTACGGAAAATAGACACTTCTAAAGCAATATCTTGATAACTTAACAACAAACCTAATTCTTTATTCTCAGACGTTTCTGGTTTTAGGTCTGGGTTACCTGAACCTGGAAAATAAATATCATTAAAGGTAGGCGATTTAAAGCCCGTGCTTTGACTTGCTCTAAACGTAGCAAACTTATTTAAATGATAACCTACCGCTGCTGTATACGTGGTTTTATCACCAAATTGTTGGTCATGATCTTGGCGAACTGCGATATTAGCTAAAACCGTATTATCATCGTAATACGCACCTAAAAAGCCAGCAAAAACCTCACGGCTATCTTTATCATAATTACCTGCGTTGGTTTCTATTTTATCTTTGTACCAGTTCAAGCCACCATTAATATTAAGCTCATCTGAGACAATATATTGCCCAGTATAATCAATTTGATTTCGCTTAGTTTCGTACATACTAACCACACCTTCACTGGTGTTATCTTGGCTATCGCTAGAAAATGCGAATGCTATATGGTGTATTTGATTTTCGTAGCTTTTATTCCACCCTAATGATACTTGGTAGTTTTCAAAATCATTACTTTCATCACTGCTGTCTGCTGCACTGTACTGATTATCATAACGAGCATAACCTTCATTATACTGAGTTTGTACGGTTAGCTTGCCTAAATAGTCATCGTTATAAGCGATATTGAAGCCAATATTTTTGTTCTCATAAGCGTCTTCATCTGGTGCATGGTTTTGCAGTACATCAAAACCATCGGTTTTTTCAATTCCAGCGTTAAATGATGCACTTAAATCATTTATATTTGTTCCACCCGCCATTTGGTAGCTTTGATAAGCATTGCTGCCAAAAGTAGCATCTAAGCGAATATTATCAGCTTTACGAGTAATAATATTAATCACCCCAGCTAAGGCATCTGAGCCATAAACAGCAGCGCGAGAACCTTTAACAACTTCAATACGCTCAATAGTATTAAGGGCAATATTACTAATACCTTTATAGCCAAGAGTAGCCGAGCCAACTCTAACACCATCAATTAAAATAAGGGTATGGCGTGAACTTGAACCGCGTAGCGAAACACCTGAATTTTGGCCAAAGCCACCATTTGAGTTAATTTGAAAACCAGCTTGAGAAGCCAACAAACTAGGTAAGTTTCGCACATTACTTTTTTCAATATCAGCACGGTCAATTACGCTAACACTGGCCAGCACATTACTAATAGGTTGTTCGAATTTATTAGCTGTAACGGTAATTTTTTCGATTGGTTGCACTGTTGCAGATACTGAAAATGAAAGTGCAGCCGAAATTGCCACACCTAGAGCGGTTTTATTTAACATGATGTCCCCTACCTTTGCCCACCGCAAAGATGTTAATAAGTAAGATTACTTCAAGGCCGGTCTCCGGACTCAGTCAACACTATAATAGCTGCTAATACTTTACCGTTGCGGGGGCAGTGTTGGGGTTGTTATCGTCTTGAAAACGCACCAACTTCCCGATTATCTTGCTGTTAATTTCAATACTTTGAAACGTATACAAAGGTATTAAGCAAGCACCTTGAAAATAGGTCGCTATTGTGAGTATTTTGTTTATAAATGTCAATAGACGTCTATATAGCCAAAGTTTGATTTTTAACGATATAAACCCTCAACAATCACTGTAAAAGAGTTAGATTACATATCAAGTTACTAATAGCAAAAAAGCCAAACTTCATTGCTGTAGCTTGGCTTTTTTAACACAAATTTTTTAAAAATTAGCCTCCTAATCTCTATAATATCTGTAATCTGTTTTATTAATCGCGGAAGTTTTTAAACTGAAATGGCTGGCCTAAATCGGCGCTACGTACTACTTGCATAGCTTCTTGAAGATCATCTCGCTTTTTACCTGTTACGCGTACCTCTTCACCTTGAATGGCGGCTTGTACTTTAACTTTTGAATCTTTAATGGCTTTAACTATTTTTTTAGCCATCTCTTTTTCAATACCTTGCTTTAAACCAACGTTACGAAAAACATTTTTACCCGCTCGGCTAATATCTTGCAATTCAAGGCTTGATACATCCATACCACGCTTAGAAATTTTACTCGCTAAAATATCAAATAATTGTATAACCTGAGAGTCAGCTTCGGCTTTAAGCTTAATTACTTTATCATTTAGCTCAATCGATGCATCAACTCCCCTAAAGTCAAAGCGAGTTTCTAGTTCACGGTTTGCATTATCAACTGCGTTTTTAGCTTCGTTCATTTCTACTTCAGATACAATATCAAATGAAGGCATTGATTTCTCCTAACTATTTTATCTTAATTTTATACTTAATTTATTAAAGCGATTATAACGCTAAAACTATAAATCTTTACACTTTTATGCATCTTGTTCAGGTGCGATACTAAATTAGTTTGATATACTACGGTTTCTTTTTTAAGCGATTTTAGGATTTGTTGTGACAAGGCGTGTTTATCAAGCAATTTTTTTAATTAGTATTGTGGTGTTTACCTTTTTATTTGCGAAAGAAATAAAAGGGGTTGGCAACCTGTTTCCTCATGTTGATAAAGTAGCCCACTTTGGGATATTTTTCATCCTTGCCATAATAATGGATAAAGCGTTTAAACTCCCTTTATACGCACAAATACTTTTATTAGCCGGTTACGGTGCTGCAATAGAAATAATGCAAGACGCACTTCCATATAGGCAAGCATCAATCGCAGATTTTATTGCAGATTTTGCCGGCGCAGCAAGCTACTTTATAATCAAAGCAATTTTAACCCCACGTAAAAAGAACTCTCATGGCTAAAATTCTTATTATTGGCGACGGCGCAATAGGCTTATTATTAGCCCACTTTTTAAGTGCGCAGCATAGTGTAAGCGTGTTAACCCGAAAAAGTACGAGTAACACTCGCTTTTACAGTAGTGACAACAGTGCTTCACAAAAAATAAATGCCTCTTTTATTTCATTAAATGAGCTTAATAGTTTACCTAAATTTGATGTGTTTTTATTTACGGTAAAAGCCTTTCAAGTGCAAAGCGCATTTGCACAAGTAAAACAGTTTTTGCCTCAGCATTGCTCTGTTGTGCTTTCGCATAACGGTATGGGTAATGTAGAGCAGTTAAAATGTGAGCTCAATGAACACCAAGCGCTTTATTTTTTAACAACGAGTATGGCTGGGTTTAAATCAAACCAATATATAGTACAGCACACTGGTAATGGGCAAAGTATAATTGGCGGATGTAACAACTTAGGTGTTAAAAATAGCAAAATTATGGCGGATCAATTAACCGCGATCCCCCTTTTAAATGCGTCTATGAATATTGAGCAGCTACGTTTTAATAAGTTATTAGTTAACATAGCAATAAATCCGCTAAGTGCGCTACATAACATTAAAAATGGTCAGTTGCGCGAGCCTCAATATTGCTCAATTATAATTAACCTGCTAACCGAAGCATGTAATATTGCTAAGGCAAAAAACCTTGATGTAACGTTAATCAATGCACTGAGCAGTGCGTATGATGTGATGGCACGTACCGCAGAGAACTTCTCATCTATGCAACAAGATGTTGCTCACAATAGAGCAACTGAAATAATGGCAATTTGTGGGTACATTAGCGAGCAAGGCAAGCTTTATAATATAAAAACCCCTTTTAACGATGAACTTTTAGCTAAAATTGCAGCAAAAAAAAGCGCGGTATAAACCACGCTTTTTAAATAGTTAACTTTTACGGGCGATATACCTTTACCGTAGTAAAGCCTTGTTCGTGTAGAATAAGCGCTTGTAACTGGCTCATTACACCTCTATCGCAATACAAGTAATAGTCTTGATCTTTTGGTAAATCACCAAACTTAGTTGCTAAGCGAAAAAACGGCAAATGCACCACTTCTATAGAATCAATTTCCAGTGGTGCTGCTTCTTCTTCCTCTGGAGAGCGAATATCAATTACCACTGCACCAGCTGGTAAATCGGCAACCGACTCAGCTTCTTTTAGTTCCTGCTTAGCTTCTACATCAATATCGCGCACATCCATTACTCGTGCGTTTTCTATTACGGTATTAAGAATATCAAAGTCGAACTTCTCTTCTTCTGCTTTTATTACTTCTATTTTAGCTTTAACAGTTGGCTTTTTAGAAATAACACCACAGTATTCCGGCATCGTTTCGGCCATTTCGGCCGTACCAATTTGACGTGCAATATTAATAATTTCTTGTTTATCGTGTTGAATTAACGGGCGTAAAATAAGGGTTTCGGTTACGCGGTCAATGACACTTAAATTTGCTAATGTTTGGCTAGAAACCTGACCAATACTTTCACCGGTTACCAAAGCTTGAATATTTAATTTTTCGGCCACTTTACTGCCTGCGCGCATCATCATGCGTTTAAGCACCACACCCATTTGGCTGTTTTCAATATTCTCTAATATTTCTGCTACTACTGGTTCAAAATCAACGGTAATAAATTTAACTTTATGAGTTGAGCTGTATTTATTCCATAAGTAGTAGCTCGCTTGTTTAACACCAATTTCGTGCGCCGCACCGCCTAAATTGAAAAACAAAAAGTGCGTACGAGCGCCTTTGCGGATCATTTGATAACTGGCTACACCCGAATCAAAACCGCCAGACATAAGCGATAGTACATCTTCTTGTGTTGGCAGCGGGAAGCCTGCCATGCCAAGGTGAGTATGCGATACTATGTAAGCTTTCTCGTCTTTTATTTCAAGGCGTATCGTTACTTCTGGGTGGCTTAGCTTTACGCTTGCACCGGCAACATGCTGATTTAGTCCACCGCCCACATAACGCTCTAACTCCGTTGAAGTAAAGTCATGCTTACCAATACGTTTAGCGCGTACACAAAACGTTTTACCTTCAATGGTGTGACCAACTAATTCAATGGTTTTTTTAAAAATATCGTCAAGCGTTTCAAAGCTCGTTTCGGTTACTTCTATAAACTGCACAATACCCGGAATTCGCGCTAGGCTATCAATAAAAGTGGCACGTGTTTGCTCACCTTCAAGTAGGGTAACTACTGAGATATTGTCCCAGTTGTTTCTAACTTGTACTTTTTCGTCAATACGGCGCAGTACAATCTTAATGTTATTTTCTAACACTTTGGTAAAGCGTTTACGAACCGAGCGGCTTTTGATGGCAATTTCAGGATGTAGTTTGACGATAAATTTAAGCATAGTTCACTCTTAGACTGCGGGAATTCGCGCTCCCAGGCATTGGGCGCGCGATTATAGCAAAAAAATTAACGCCTAGGAACTAAGAGCAGCCGGAATACTTGGGGCTGAGTGAGCAAGTTGCGTGTATTTTTCGCGTAACTGGTTCATTTTATCGCTACTTTTATCTGTGCTGTAGGCTCTAAATAAAGTTAATACTTTTAAAATACCATGATAAATATCTTGCTCGGCAAGTGCGCCACTGAGCCTGCGGGCTTTAATATAAGGGGTCCAAAAACTAACTGTTAATTTAAGCGTATGTGCAAGTTCGAGCGCATCTTGCTCATTAATCGCAATCATTTCACTATCACGTAAACCAAGTATTATTTTACGCACCTGCTCTAACAGCTCTAGTTGAAAATCAATATAAGCCTGCTTAAGCTGCGTATCTCGCGCCAAAATATCGCCTAAATTGTCGTAAAAAAAGTGGTAGCGCCACATCAGTTCAAATAGCGAATCTAGATATACCGTTAACTGACTAAATGCATCATCATTTTTGTTTATAGGTTTAAAGTGAGTGCTCAAGTGCTCACTATACAGCGCAAAAATATGGCGAATAATGTCTTCTTTATTTTTAAAATGGTAGTAAAGATTACCCGGGCTCATGTTTAAATGCGAGGCTATATGATTAGTTGATATCGCTCGCTCACCATGCTCATTAAACAATGAAATACTGGTGTGTATTATTTTATCCTTGGTATTCATATACTAACACTCTATTTTATTCAACAAGTTACAATTCGTACAATAAGTTGTCTAGTATAAACAAAAACAGCATAATTAAACACTCTGTGTAATAGCTTAGTCGTGACAATTAAAGCCACTTACTAGGCTGATTTGTATAAAAAACACTGTTACACTAATGCTAAAAATAATACATAGCGATACTTTATGAAAATCACTGCAATTTATCCAGGTACTTTTGATCCGCTAACTAACGGACACACAGATCTAATTCAACGTGCCTCAAAAATGTTTGATACTGTTATCGTTGCTATTGCTCATAACCCCAGTAAACAGCCTTGCTTTAGCCTTGATGAGCGTGTAGCTCTAGCTAATACTCTTTTAACCCATATAGATAATGTAAAAGTGATAGGATTTTCAGGGTTACTTGCTGATTTGGCACGCGATCACAATGCTAATGTATTAATTAGAGGCATAAGAGCGGTTTCTGATTTTGATTATGAATTTCAGCTAGCGAATATGAATCGACGCCTAAACCCAGATTTAGAAAGTGTATTTTTAACTCCGTCAGAGCGAAATTCGTTTATTTCGTCAACCTTAGTAAAAGAAGTGGCACGCCATAATGGTGATGTAAGCGAATTTGTAGACCCTATTGTAATGGCTGCACTTAATAAAAAGCTAGGTTGCAGCTACAGTAAATAAGCTAACGAGCGCATTACTTAAGTGCGCTAGCTCTATGCATATAGCGCGCTTTAACTTGGTTACATACCCATACTAGGCCTAAAAAATCTTTATTTATAATTAATACTAGCACCATCAATAAGTCAACAACGTTTATCCCTATTGCGTACAAAGTCCACAACCACCAAACTTCGGTTTGTTCTAAAACATAAATATCGTAATACATAGCAAAAAACAAACAAGCATTGATACTTAGTCCTACGATTAAATACATAAATGCAATTGGTTTAGGCTTTTTAATCAATACACCCCACACAATAATTACACCAATTGTCAGCACATCGTATGTTGCCCAATCTATAAGTGTCACTGTTTCATAATCGAGGAATGCACTTAAAAAATATGAAGTCATCATAATAAAAGCGAGCTGGATAGTACCTTTGTCTTTTTTATTAATTTTTGATACTAACGTGTACAAAAACGCCATTAAAAAGCCCCATAAAATAAAAGCGCCTATTGATTGGCCTATTGCTTCACTAATGGTCAATTTGATTCTGCTGTAATACACTACGATTAAAAATAAAGCGTTTGAGCTCAATCAAACCCAAAAAGTCTTTATTTATAAAAAGCACTGCAATCATAAGTAAATCGATAACGTTAACGCCAATTGAATAAACACTCCAAAGCCACCACTCGTCAATGTTTTCAAGTATATATAAGTCATAGTACATCACTAACATTAACAAAGAATTGAACGCTAAACCGATTACAATATAATTAATAGCGGGGCAATTTTTTATTGAAGAGGTTTTAAAGTAAACAACTAATAATACTGTAATTGTTAATAAATCATAAAGGGTAAAATTGAGGTATACATTACTTAACATATAAAGTACTTCACTCATCGAATACGAGAAAAGCATAATGCTTGCAATATATAAAAGTGATTTATTTGTGTTATTTATACTCGAAGCTAAGCAATACAAAAAAGCCATTAAAAAGCCCCATTGAATAAATGCACTTATATAATCGGCTAGAATAAAGTCTACATACATATAGTTAAGGGGTATAGTTTATTTTAGGTTTTTTGAATAAAGACAAAATTTTGTTTTTTATCTTGTGTAAGCCAAGGAAGTCTCGATCAACAATTAGAGATATGATCATGAGGAAATCAATAGTTGTAACACCAAATGTATATATGTCCCAAAAAAACCAAGGGTGATCATTTTTGTTGATAAATACATCAATATGCATTATTAACAGTAAAAACATATTAATGAAAAGGCCACATACTAAATACAAGAAAGAAGGGGTTGTTATTTTAATAAACTTATAAGCTAAGAAAAGAGATATTAAAGTAGCAAAATCGTATAAAGCCCAATCTAAATAGGTAATATTGTAAATTGACAACCAAGTAAGAAAATAATCTGATGAAGAATAAGAAACAACCATAATAAGTGAACTGAGTAATAAGGTAGTATTTCGTTTAACGTCTAAGCTATATACAAAGAGATTAAAAAAAAAGGCCATCAAAAACCCCCACATAACCAGGGCTGAGAGCGAAAAAAAACCAAAAAACTCAGTTATAAACATCAAATACCTTTATGAATCACTTAGGTTTAGGATTTCCACCTGGAAGTATAATCCCACCACGCTGAAGGTCTGCACCAGCGGCCGCCATAGCTTCTTGAGAGAAGCTTACTGTATCAGATTGCAGGGTTTTAGGGCTAGCAGTTTGTTCCATTGCTGGCTTTAATTGTTGCGTTTTATTGTATGCTTGCATTTGTAGTTGGCTGTTAGCTGAAACTTGCATGTGATTATTCCTTGTAAGTGTTTTTGTATTGTTGGCGAAATCTTGTATTACACCTTTTAAAGAGGGTAATTAAATTTACCTTATATTTAGCAGCAACGTTTTTATCTAAGCTGTTACTACATTTTACACTTACAACAAAAGCAACCACTGTGCCAACTTTTAATTAACACCTTGAAATAATCATAAAACTTTATATTTATAACTTAAATTAGTGTTTTTTACCCATAAAAAAACGCACGAGGGTAACCCGTACGTTTTTTACATCTAGGGAGTTTAAGCCACGAATTTACACGGGATCTCCGCTTTATTACTTAGCTTTAAAATATATTCCATTGCGACTTCATCGCAGTTTTCTTTACGTAAACAAAGCTCACAATCTTTCATTACTTTTTCTGGCAAGCTTTCTTTGGTACAAAAGCTAAAACGCTGTTTTTCAAAAAAATCTGGGACTCGGGTTAGCACTATTACTCTATTTAACGCCAATTTTTTGGCTTTCGCTAATAAATGTTCAACTAACTGCCGCCCTTGTCCTGACACTGCGCTTTGTGGGTCTATACCCAAAGAACGTATTTCCGCCAAACCTGTGTCGTAAATGTACAGTGAGGCACACCCCGATACTTTGCCGTTAATTTCGGTTACAGCAAATTCGTTAATCGAGTGCACCATATCACTTTTAGCCCGTGGTAGGTTTTCGCCTACCGTAGCCCAATGTTGAACTAGCTTAGCAATCGATTCAACATCGTCTAAATTAGCATCACGAACCGTTATTTGCTGTTTTTTTTTCGCAGCTTTAATAGCGCTGGTTACTTGCTCAATTGATGTTCCGCCAAGTGCTTGACGCGCTTTAATGCAGGCGTCAATTTCTAGTACCGGATAAACATCATCTGCAAATACGTCACTTACCGATTTATATTGCTCAAGCGATAAGTCTTCAAGCGTTTTACCTTCACTAATGGCCAATTGTACCAGTACACCCACAATATGGTGCCCTTCTCTAAAAGGTACGCCCTTAGCTACCAAGTAATCTGCAAGCTCAGTTGCATTTGCATGGCCACCTTTTGCCGCTGCAAGTGTACGTTCGCCTTTTACTTTAATACCTTTAATACACGCTTGTGCCATATGAATACAGGCAAGCCACGTTGGCATAGCGTCAAATATGCCTTCTTTGTCTTCTTGCATATCTTTATTATAAGCAAGTGGCAGTGCTTTTAGGGTCATCATCATGGCACTAAATGCACCAAAAACGCGTCCGGTTTTACCGCGAATTAGTTCCAGTGCATCTGGATTCTTTTTTTGTGGCATCAGCGATGAGCCCGATGTCACATTATCCGCAAGCTCTATAAATCCGGCTTCGCCTGAGTTATAAAAAATAAGATCTTCTGACATACGCGATAAGTGAATCATCGAAATAGACGCACAACTTAATAGCTCTACTACAAAATCACGATCAGATACGCCATCAAGGCTATTTTTAGTCGCTCCTGTAAAGCCTAAACCCTGTGCTAATGCTTGACGATCAATTGGATAAGCCGTACCCGCTAATGCACCACTGCCCAGTGGGCAAAAGTTCATCCGCGCTTTAGCATCTTGCAGGCGGCTTTCATCACGCTCTAGCATTTCTACGTAAGCCATACACCAGTGACTAAACAATACCGGTTGTGCACGTTGTAAATGCGTATAACCTGGTAAAATAGTCCCAAGCTCACGCTCTGCTAATGCAACAAACTCACCCTTTAACTGGGCAATGGCTTTTAAAATATGATCAGCAATATCGCGACACCACAATCTAAAATCGGTGGCTACTTGGTCATTACGGCTGCGCCCTGTATGTAATTTTTTAGCTAAATCACCTACTTTTTCGATTAACGCAGCTTCAACATGAGAATGAATATCTTCTGCGCCTGAAGTTGCTACCGCTTGTGGATCTGCTTTTACTTCTTCAAGCAATTGGTACAATGCTGCAACTAACTCTTGGTGCTCGTCACTTGATAACACATTAACTTGCTCAAGTGCACCAGCCCATGCAACAGAGCCTATTATATCTTGCTCTGCTAATTGATAATCGAAAGGAAGAGAGTCGTTAAATTGCTTAAACGCCTCGTCTGGACCCGTAGAAAAACGCCCGCCCCATAATGCCATGAAATCTCTCCAAACCCGATATTGCCCCTTTTAACAAGGGGCGTAAAAATTACTTTTTAGCTAATGCTTTTATTCTGCTTGAAAGCGAGAATAAACGAATAAAGCCCTCTGCGTGTGATTGGTCGTACACATCATCTTCACCAAAGGTAGCAAACGCTTCGCTGTATAAACTGTGTGGCGACTGCTTTTGCACTGCTGTAACTTGGCCTTTATATAGCTTAAGCACAACTTCACCTGTTGCATCTTTAGAAAGTGCTTCAGCACCAGCTAAAATAGAGTCTTTAAGTGGTGTAAACCAACGACCGTCATACACTAAATGTGCAAATTCGCCGCCTAGTACTTCTTTCCACTTACGGCTTGCTTTATCAAGCACCAGTTCGTCAATGGCTTGCAGTGCCGCCATCATTACGGTGCCACCTGGGGTTTCGTAACAACCGCGCGATTTCATACCCACTAATCGGTTTTCTACAATATCAACACGACCAACACCATGAGGCGATGCAATATCGTTTAATTTAACTAAACAATCATAAGGTTTAAGCTGCTCACCATTTACTGCAACAACTTCACCTTCAACTACATTTAGTGTTACTAGTTCAGCTTTATCTGGCGCTTGCTCTGGAGAGTTTGTCCAGGTCCACACTTTTTCACTTGGTTGGCACCATGGATCTTCAAGTTCGCCGCCTTCGTGCGAAATATGCCATGCGTTTGCATCACGGCTATAAATTTTTGTAGCCGATGCCGAGCATGGAATATCGCGCTCAGCTAAGTAATCTAGTAATGACTCACGGCTTGATAAATCCCATTCACGCCATGGCGCAATTACTTGTAAATCAGGCGCAAGCGCTGCAAAACACGATTCAAAACGTACTTGGTCGTTACCTTTACCTGTACAACCATGAGAAAGTGCATCGGCACCCACTTTACGCGCAATTTCTACCTGTGCTTTAGCAATAATTGGGCGCGCCATAGACGTACCTAATAAATAAGTACCTTCGTAAATTGAGCCTGTTTTAAGCGTAGGGTAAATGTAATCACTTACCATTTCGTCTTTTAAGTCAACTACATAACACTCAGAAGCACCCGATGCGATAGCTTTAGCTTCTACGCCTTCAAGCTCCTCTGCACCTTGGCCAACATCGGCCACAAAGGCAATAACTTCACAGCCGTAATTCTCTTTTAACCATGGCACAATGGCCGACGTATCAAGTCCACCTGAATAGGCTAAAACGACTTTTTTAAATGAACTCATAGGTGTTCCTTAACAAAATTTGGATTTAATAATGTAACTAGCAGAGCGTTTTGCGCATGCATACGATTCTCGGCTTGTTGTATAATTTTTGACGCTGGACCGTCCATTACCTCAGAGGTAATTTCGAACTCACGGTGTGCCGGTTGGCAATGTAACACTGTTGTTGCACCGGTTTGCTCTAATAATGCTTTATTTAATTGATAAGGCATGTATTTTTCTTTTACTAACTCAAGTGGTGTGGTGTCGCCCATTGATACCCAAGTGTCGGCGTATACTGCGTTTGCACCAACAGCAGCTTCTACTCTGTCGCTCACCATTACTGACGCACCATTCATTGCTGCTATTTGTTCCGCTTTTTTCAGAACTTGTGAATCTGGAGAACATCCTTTAGGCGTAACGGCAACAAAGTCTGTACCTAATGTTGCAGCAAGCAACATTAATGAATGCGTTACGTTGTTGCCCTCACCTAAATAAGCTAACTTTAATTGACTCACATCGCCATGCACTTCTTGTAGTGTTAAAAAATCAGCAAGTGCTTGGCAAGGATGATATAAATCACACAAGCTATTAACTACTGGCACCGATGAATACTGCGCTAATGTGGTTAATGTACTGTGCTGATTTACGCGCGCTACAATACCATCTGCCCAGGTAGAAATATTAAGAGCAAAATCTTTTACTGACTCACGTGCACCCATCGCGCCATTTTGTTGATCTAAATACACGGCATGGCCGCCTAAGCGATTTATACCAATATCAAACGATAAACGTGTACGTAAGCTTTGTTTTTCAAATAAAGTAACCACTGACTTACCAGCCAATACTTGGCTGTATTTTTTAGGGTTTGCTTTAATATCTTGCGCTAGCTTTAATAAGTTAAGTGCGCCTTGTTGGTCTAATTCTAAACCCGTTAAAAAATTCTCAAACATAATAAACCTATGGTGTAATTTTAGTTCCGACATGCTTGCCTTGCAGCAAAGCTGTTAAGTTTTCTGGCTTTTGCCAGCTGGAAATATACACACCGCGTCGTAAGTGTTGGGCAGCGTGAAGACTGGTCTTAACTTTGACCTCCATCCCGCCCACAATTACTCCTTCATTTATTAAAGTATCAATGTGTTTTGTATCTAGTTGATGTAAAGGCTGCTTATTTGCATCAAGCACTGCTTCAACATCGGTCATAAATATTAGTTCTGCGTTTAAGTTGTTGGCAATTGCAGCGGCGGCTTCGTCAGCATTAACGTTGTACCAAAGCCCTTGCAAGTCAAAACCAATTGAGCTGACAATTGGCATACGGCCAATTTTTAGTAAATCGTTAATAATCGAATCATCGTTACTGGTACATTTACCCACTAAACATAATGCTTTTAGTTTTTGCGTGGCAGTAACACCAGCTTCATACAAACTTAAACCAACTGGTTTATGGCCAGCATTAATTGCCGCACTCATTAATTGTTTATTAGCACAACCTGCAAGCGCACCCACTATGTACGGCATTTGCTCTTTAGGGCTAATACGTAAACCTTGATGCTTTGCACTGGCAAAACCAGCGTCTTTAAGCCAAGTATCTACAAGCGCGCCTCCGCCATGCACAATGACAAACTGCGCGTTGTGCTGCTCATTAAGTACTGAAAATAATGCTTTAGCCGCGTTTTCTGTATTAAGTACAGCGCCGCCAAGTTTAATTACCCAGGTTTTTTTACTCATTTAAAACGATCCTTTTAAGCCTGTGGTATGCGCCAATCCCATTGATAAATTAATACACTGCAAAGCTTGTCCTGCAGCGCCTTTTAATAAATTATCAATGGCAGCTATAACAATTAACTGTGTGCCTTGTTGCTGCCAGCCAATATCTACATATGGCTGTTTAGCTACGCCTTTAATTGAGGGGATTTTATCGCCCAGTAAACGAATTAACGGCTCATCGGCAAGTACTTGGTACGCTTGTGTTACTTGCTCAATGGTGACATTAGGCTTTAATTGCACATAAATAGTTTCTAAAATACCACGCGGGAAATTACCTAAATGGGGTGTAAATAAAACATTGTGACCAAGGTGTTGCTCTATTTCAGGGCCATGACGATGATTAAATAAACCATAGGGGGCAAGCGACACTTCGCAAAAATGGGTACCAATACTAGCTTTACGCCCTGCGCCGGTTACACCCGATACCGCATTAATTATAATTGTTTGCTCTGTTAATAAATCGGCCTGCTGCAAAGGCTTAAGTGCATTAAGCGCAGCCGTAGGATAACAACCCGCTACGGCTACTAATTGCGCCGCGGCAATAGCATCGCTATTCCACTCAGCCAAACCATAAGCAGCTTGATTTAATAACTCTGGATGTTGGTGCTCAAAGCCATAATAAGTAACGTAGTCGTCATTGCTCGCAAGGCGATACCCGCCAGATAAATCAAATACCTTTTTACCCATGGCTAAAAAACGCGGCGCTAAATCTACGCTTACTTTATGATCGGTACATAAGCACACGTAATCGGCACTGTTTTCTATATCGCTAAAAGCAGATTCACTAAGAGGCAGTAAAGGCTGATCGAGTAGCCCTAAGTGTTCGGGGTATAAATCACTCAGCAGTTTATTTTTATCTAAGCTACCTTGAGATACATAACAGCCAGTTAAAATTAGTTTAGGGTGCTTAGCAACTAAACTTGCTAGTTCTGCGCCGCTATAACCGCTTGCGCCAATAATCACTACATTCATTGTTTACTCGTTATTTAAAATTAGTTACTACTTATCCATGTTGTTCGCTTAAACTAGCTCTGGGGCTAATTAAGACTTTAATTAATTAATGAATGTTGATTATCGTCGTATTATTTTCATGTCGCTACTTTTAAAATATTTATGCTTAAAAAGTGAATTGATATTCATCATAAATACTTTTATATTGTTATGCAATTAAATTGATTACTTATTTTGGATTTTTTATGTCTTTGCCTTCATTTATTTCTATGTACCAACAATTAATTGCAGCGCCTTCTATTAGTGCCATTGAAGATAGCCTGTGTATGAGTAATAAAAATGTTATTGAATTACTGGCACAATGGTGTGAAAGCTTAGGCTTTAGCTGTGAAATAATTGAATTAGAAGGCGGCAAAGGTCGCTATAATTTATTAGCTAAACGCGGTAAAGGCGATGGTGGATTAATGCTCGCAGGCCATACCGATACAGTGCCATTTGACGATAGCCGCTGGAATCATAATCCATTTAAATTAACCGAGCACAACAATAAACTATATGGCTTAGGCAGTATTGATATGAAAGGCTTTTTTGCTTTTGTACTGCAAGCTATTAGTGAACTTGATGAAAAACAGCAAACTCAGCCTATTTTGATCTTAGCCACCGCCGATGAAGAAACAACAATGGCCGGTGCTCAACAAATTTGTAAACATCCAAATTTAAAACCAGATCGCTGTATAATTGGCGAACCCACTGATATGACTCCAGTATTTACACATAAAGGGCATATGAGTACCGCAATTAGAGTAGTCGGACGCTCAGGCCATAGCTCAGATCCCGAACGTGGTGTTAACGCCATCGAAGTAATGCACAAAGTGATTACAAAACTACTGATCTTAAAAGAACAGTTAAAGCATAAATATTCAATAGAACACTTTGAAATACCCTATCCAACCTTAAATTTTGGTAATATTCATGGCGGCGACAACGCGAACAGAATTTGTGGTTGCTGCGAAATGCATATAGATATGCGCCCATTACCGGGCTTAAGCGTGCAAGAGCTGCAAATGTTAGTACTTGATGCAACTCACGAAATAAACCAGCAATACCCTAATGCCGTAAGCGTAATTGATTTACACGAACCAATTCCTGCATTTACTGGTAGCACCGATAGCGCTTTGGTTAAACTAGCCGAAAAAATAGCGGGGCAAAAAGCGGTGGCAGTAAACTACTGTACAGAAGCGCCATTTATTCAACAGCTTGGTTGTGAAACCATAGTAATGGGCCCCGGCTCTATAAACCAAGCGCACCAACCTGATGAATTTTTAGCAATGGAAAAAATTAAGCCTTCACAGCAAATTATCACTAATATAATTAAAGCGAGTTGTTTTAGCTTTTCTTAATTGCGATTATAAAAATAAAAAAGACGCTAAATAGCGTCTTTTTTATTTAAGCTAATATTTTAATTACATATACTTGCTTAAATACTTTTTAAATACCGGATCTGTTTTAGCCAACTCTTTTTGTTCTGCTAAAATTTCTTTTAAAATAACGCCTGATGTAAGTGGGTTAGCAAGTACTACCCTAAATACCACGGTGGGCTGATTATCGTATTGAGTAGGCGTTAAACGCGTACGTGATACAAATGATCGCCCTGATTCACGTTGCCGTTTTTGCATACTTGCAGTAAAGCGATTAAGTGAGGCAAAAATATCAATCCGTGTTTGTGGATCAGCATCTGCAATTGCCTGCTTTATTTGCTTAGGCACATAACGATACGTTAATAAGCACAGCTCTGGCTCTGAGATCAGCTCAAAATCTTCATCTGCTTTAATTAAATTAGCAAAGTAATGGGCTTTTTTAATACTACGATCGATTAGCATTTCGTAGCCTTTACGGCCAATTACACGTAAGCAAGCATGTACTAACATTGCCATACCCGGGCGACTTCCCTCAAGTGTATGGCTACCTAAATCTTTTGAGCCTTTACGTAAAATATACTCTGCATGATGTTCAATTGCATCGGTAGCGGTTGGATCTTTAAACAACACCAGCCCAGCTCCCATAGGAACATACATTTGTTTGTGTGCATCAATGGTAATTGAGTCTGCGCGCTCAACACCTTTGAGTAAATGGCGATGGGTATTAGATAACAAAGTTGCCCCGCCCCATGCAGCGTCAACATGAAAGTGGCAATTAATGTCTTGTGCTAAATCTGCCATCGCTTCAAGGGGATCGATATTACCGGTTTCTGTGGTACCCGCTACTCCAATAATGGCCATTACTTTAATACCTTGCGCTTCAAGCTCTAAGGCTTTTTCGCGCATGGCATTAACATCTACTTTATTGTTTTCGCATGTTTTAATACCCACTAAGTTTTCACGACCAATTCCTAATAAATCAGCCGCTTTACCTAACGAATAATGGCCTCGCTCAGAAATTAAAATAGCTAAGCCTTTATAGCCGTAATGCAGCATACCAGCAATTAAGCCTTGTGCGCCTATTCCCCTAAAATCGCCATCAGGTTTTAATAAGCGATTTCGCGCAATCCACAACGCCGTAATATTGGCTACAGTACCGCCTGAGCAAAATGCACCTAATGATGTTTTTGCACTGTGCATCCATTTAGCATAAAACTCGTGTTGTTGCCCGTACGCTAAATGATGCATCATTCCAAGCACTTGGCGCTCAAGTGGGGTAAAAGCTTTAGAGGTTTCTATTTTTACTAGGTTTTGATTTAGCCCTACCATTAGCTTTGACAGTGGTAGTAAAAAATGAGGTAAAGCAGAAGTCATATGGCCAATAAAGCTAGGCGCTGCGGTGTGCACAGAGTGTGCAACCAGCTGCTCCATTATATCTTGCGCATAAGCAGATACAAACGTTGGATCCTCTGGGATCATCGCCGACTGAAAGTCTTTTTCAATTTCGTGTAATGGTTTTTCAATTGCCGCAATGTTTTCGTTTAAAAAACCTGCTAAATTACTCGATATTTCAAGCTCTATTTTGCTTAAAGTTGAGTCTGGCGCTTCAGGTACAGTAAATATACGCTTAAGGCTTTCTTTAGAGGCGACGGCAAAACGCTTTTGATCCATCTTAATACCTAGTGTGTGGCTAAAACGCCTGCTACTCTATTAAACACACTAAATTAAGGTGCTATTTTAGTAACAGGGTTTTTAATAATTGCGCTAACTTTACTGCAATATTAAGAAAATGTCTCGCTTAAAGCCATAAAAACGCTAAATGACATGACAAATAATACTAATTTTGGCTGTTTTTTATCTTTTTAATTCAAAATCAATTAAGTCATTGGGCATTTTTTTTTTTTGCGTATAATTAATTTAACAATAAAAAGGGAATTATATGCTACAAGGAAAACTAAGAATAAATGGGTTAATAAGCGCTTTTATGCTGTTTTTAATCAGTTTAATTATCTGTGTTTATTATACTTATAGCACCATTCGCAGTGATGTAATTAACACTCTCGATAATCGCCTTATTAATGCAGCCACCAGCGTTAAATATATTTTGGGCGATGACTATCACAGTAAAATAAATAAAACCCAAACTATTAGCTTTGCAACTTACGAAAGTAAAAGTAAGCAGCTTTCTGAGCTTGCACAAGCACTCGATATTGCTTACGTGTATTCTATGGTGTTAATTAATGGCAAGGTTCATTTTAGCGCCTCTAGCTACACCCAAGAGGATCAAAATAGTGGCAAGGTAACCCAGTTTTTAGATTTATACCCAGAGGCAACTAAAGCTAATATTGGTGCCTTTTTATCTACTGAGCCTGTTTTTGAAATATCGAGTGATCAATGGGGCGACTTTAAAACTATTTTTATCCCGCATATTGATAAAAATGGCATTACATATTTAACTGCTGCCGATATAAGCCTTAAAACTATTAATAATAAGTTAGCGCAAAGCGCCTCAACATCGGCTGTTTTAGGCGGCTTTTTTTTAGTTATTATTATATTGTTGCTGATTATGTATAACTACGCGACTAAACGCGCTGCCATGAGAGACTCTGGTAGTGGTTTTGCTAATCATATTGCGCTTGAAAAATATTTTTTAAATACCCCTGTTCACCATATGCAAATGGCCATAATTTGGGTGAACGAAATTGAAAATATAAACCGCTTTTACGGTACTAAAGTGGGTGACAAAGTAATGAAAAAATTACTAATACACTTTAAAAAGCACAGCAATGTAAATTATCGTATTTATCGTGTAGCAACCAATAAACTGGTGTTACTAACCCCCAAAGAAACCCCATACGAAGAGCTAAGTAATTTAATCCAATCATATAATTTTAATACGCCATTTTTAACCAACCCCTTTATTTACATTACGTTATGTGCAGGTATTGCCCGAGGAAACAAGTCGTTACTGCTAAAAAATGCCCATATTGCGGCTTTACAGGCAAAACAAGGTAACCTTAGTGTTGTTAATTACTCTGAGGCTATAAATGACTCAAAGTCGCTGTATTTATATAATTTAGAAATAGCAAAAGAAGTACGTGAAGCGTTTGAGCAAAAGCGCGTTGTGCCCTATTTTCAGGCTGTTATTGATATAGAGTCTAAACAAACACTACACTACGAGTGCACACCACGAATAGTGACTTCACAGGGCGAAATTTTAAAACCCGATGCATTTTCAAATACCGTAATACGCTTGCGTATGGATGGCTTATTAACCCGTACATTATTTTCACAGTGCCTTAGCCGCTTTCGTAAAACACAAATTAGCTGGAGTTTAAATATTACTATTGAAGATATATTAGACCCTAGCATAAATGAATACATTGCTTACGAGTTACAGCGCTATCCGTACCCTGCAAATATCACTTTAGTTTTATTTGAACCACAAGTTATCGCCAATTATTCAAGCGTAAGGGCATTTATAACTATGGTTAAAAGTAAGGGGATCAAGGTGATGATTAACAGTTTTGGCAATGACTTTGCAAATACACTCAATATTTTAAAATTGGAAATTGACGCAATAAAGTTAGATGGCATGCTAATAAAGCAAATAGTTAATGATGAGAACACGGCGCTATTTGTTAATTACACGGCCAATTTTGCAAAGCAGCAAAATATTCAACTAATTGCCTCTATGGTAGAAAACAAAGCTATTGCTACGGCACTCAAAAAAGTAAATGTGACGCTAATGCAGGGTAATTTCATTGCCCACCCAGCGCCACATGTTAATCCATTATTTGAGTAGTAAAGTTAATCAACCCTGAGTTAAATTAATAACTAAGCGGTGGCTTTGTTGGCCACTGGCCCAGTATTTCCGCTCAAATGGGGTGATTGCTTCATCTGCCCCATAAGCAGAAACCTGACAAGCATTACCGGTTAGTTCAAGTGCTCTGGCAAACTCTTTAACGTAAATATCCCAGTTACTGCGAACCTCTAATTTACCGCCTAACTTTACAATAAACGGAAAAATAGCCGCGCCGTGCCAACGCCTACGAATATGTTTAGATTTAGGCCACGGATTGGGGTAAAGCAAATAATGGTGACTAGGTTGCCAGTTTGCAGCCACGGCTAAACGCCAAAAGTCGTTTAAATCTGCTTGCACCAAAATATATTGCCCACTGTCGGTTTGTTTATACTCTACATCGTGCTTATCTAACCGGTGCGACGACTTATCAATACCAATTACCAGCGCATCGGGATGGCGCTTAGCTAAATTAGCGGTACTTTCTCCTACACCACAACACGAATCTAAAATAAGTGGGCCTTTAAACGCCTGTACTTTAGCATTCACCTCATCAAACGCTGTTTGTGTATGCGCTGCTATTGGCTTTTTAAACTCTGCGTTTAAATGCTTGCTAACTATGTCATCCAGCTTTTCGTGAATACCCGCTTGATTAGATACAATACTACGCGAATTTGCATCAGTCATTAGTGTCTTAGCCCCACACCTTTTTTAATTAATGTCAGCGCTAAGGTAAATAACGCGATAATAAATACTAAAATAACACCAAGTGCCAAGCTTAAATCAACATCCGACACGCCTAAAAACCCATACCTAAACGCGTTAACCATATAAATAATAGGATTTACTTGTGATACATTTTGCCAAAACTCTGGCAGTAATGTAATTGAATAAAACACCCCACCTAAATAAGTTAGCGGCGTTAAAATAAAGGTAGGAATAATACTAATATCGTCAAAGCTATTTGCATATATAGCATTTATTAAGCCACCGAGTGCAAATACTGCAGAGGTTAAAATAACGGTAGCCATAATGATAAAAATATTATGAATTTGAATATCAACAAACAATAACGATACGCAGGTAACAATAAAGCCCACCATTATTCCGCGCGTCATACCACCGCCCATATAGCCAAGCACAATAATATAGTTTGGCACTGGGGCTACAAGTAGCTCTTCAATACTTTTTTGAAATTTAGTCGAGTAAAAACTTGAGGCTACATTAGAATAAGAGTTAGTAATAACCGACATCATTATCAGTCCAGGTACTATAAACTCCATATAACTAAAGCCGCCCATATCTCCAATACGTGAGCCTATTAAGTTACCAAAAATAACAAAATATAAACTCATGGTAATTGCTGGAGGTACTAAGGTTTGCACCCAAATACGTAAAAAACGAATACACTCTTTAATCCAAATACTTTTTAAGGCTACGCCATATTTAAACATTTACTTGCCTCGACCTTGTTCTAATAATCCAACAAATAACTCTTCTAATCTATTTGCTTTGTTACGCATACTCAATACGGTATTACCTTGCTCAGTTAGCGCACTAAATACAGCGTTTAAGCCTTGCGATTTAGCCACTTCAACTTCAATAGTATGCTCGTCGTCCATAGTAAATTTATAACCCTCAAGCGTAACTGGCTTAGCCGGTGTTTTTAAATCTAAAATAAAGGTTTCTTTATCAAGCTTAGATAACAGTGCTTTAATTGTGGTGTTTTCAACAATCAAGCCATTGTCTATTATGGCTATGTTTTTACACAATAACTCTGCTTCTTCTAAGTAATGAGTGGTTAAAATAATGGTGACGCCCTGCTCATTAATTTGGCGTAAAAAATCCCACATTGAACGACGCAGCTCTATATCAACACCAGCCGTTGGCTCATCTAAAATCAGTAATTTAGGCTCATGCATAAGTGCGCGAGCAATCATTAAACGGCGTTTCATGCCACCTGAAAGCGTACGCGCTTGTTTATCTTTTTTATCTAGTAACCCCAATTGGGTTAAATATTTTTCGGCGCGTTTATGTGCTTCGCCGCGTGGTACACCATAATAACCCGCTTGAGTTACTAATATTTGGGTTAGGGTTTCAAATTGGCTAAAATTAAACTCTTGCGGCACTAAGCCTAAATGCGCTTTAGCAGCCTCTAGGTCGGTGTCTATGTCGCAACCAAACACCTCTACCTTACCTTTAGTTTTATTTACCAGTGATGAAATAACACCAATTGTGGTCGACTTACCCGCTCCATTAGGGCCAAGTAAGGCAAAAAAATCGCCCTCACGCACTTGTAAATCAATACCCTTTACAGCTTCAACCCCATTAGTATAAACCTTAGTAAGGCCTGCTATATTTAAAGCAATTTGTTGCTTACTCATGACTTGCCCTCACCATAACCCCAACGCTTTGTTAGGTTATGTTCAATGTTTAAATGATCTAAAATTCGCGCCACCATAAAATCAACTAAATCGGCAATACTTTGTGGCTGATGATAAAAACCCGGCGACGCGGGCATAATGGTGACCCCTAAGCGTGAAAGCTTAAGCATGTTTTCCAGATGAATTTGATTAAATGGTGTTTCGCGTGGCACTAAAATAAGATGGCCACGCTCTTTAATTACCACATCAGCGGCGCGCTCTAGTAAGTTGTCAGATGCACCTACAGCAATAGCCGAAACCGTGCCCGCGCTACAAGGGCACACTATCATTTTTTTAGGGGCAGCTGATCCTGAGGCTACCGGGCTAAACCAGTTGTCTTTACCATATACTTTTAGCTGTTCTGGCTTGGCGTTATATAGCGCACTTAATTGCTCACTGGCTTTGGTTTCATTACCTGAGAGCTTAATACCAGATTCAATATCAAATACCACTCGCGCTGCACTTGAAATAAGCACATACACCTGAAATTGCTGCTCTATTAATACCTCTAATAATCTCAAGCCATAAGGCGCACCCGACGCGCCACTAAATGCTAAGGTAATTGTGTCTTTAAATTGCAAATTATTCTCCGCTGTATTTATTAGCCAGTGCATCGACTAGTTGCTGATGCAGGCCATTAAAACTACCATTGCTCATTATTAAAATATGTTGATTAGCTGCTATATTATCAAGTACGGTATCAATAATTACCTGGGTACTGGTAAAACACTGCATACCGGCTGTAGCCGCTTGTTCGCTCAGCGACCAGCTTAGGTTTTCTGGCTCAAAAAGCAGTACCTCATCAGCATCACTCAACGAGGCAAGCAATGTATGTTGATGCACGCCCATTTTCATGGTGTTTGATCGCGGCTCTAAAATAGCAATTATTTTATCACTGCCTACTTTAGCGCGCAGCCCTGCTAATGTGGTTTGAATAGCCGTTGGATGATGTGCAAAATCGTCATACACTTTTATATTATTAATATCGGCTTTGAGCTCCATGCGTCGTTTAGGGCTAATAAACTCGCCAAGTGCCGCTATACTATGCTCAACGGCAATGCCCACATGGCGCGCAGCTGCGATTGCCATAATAGCATTTTTAACGTTGTGCTCACCCATTGCCTGCCAATTAACGGTGCCTTGTTTTTCATTATTTAAAAGCACTTTAAACTCACTGCCATCGGCTTTTATTAGTTCATAATTCCAATCAATACCCAAGGTTTCACTTTCGCTCCATAGCCCTTGAGTTATTACATCACTAAGTGCTTGATCATCCTTTGGCCAAATAACTTTGCCACTTTGTGGTACTGTACGTATTAAATGATGAAATTGTTTTTTAATCGCGTTTAAATCTTCAAAAATATCGGCATGATCAAACTCAAGATTATTTAAAATAAGTGTTCGCGGTAAATAATGCACAAACTTACTGCGCTTATCAAAAAATGCAGTGTCGTATTCGTCTGCTTCAATAACAAAAAAGGGGGTTTCGCCTACTTTGGCCGACACGCCAAAATTTTGTACTATGCCGCCAATTAAAAAGCCCGGTTTTAAACCCGCATACTCTAAAATCCATGCAAGCATACTCGCTGTGGTGGTTTTACCATGTGTACCAGCAACAGCAAGTACCCATGAATTTTGTAATAAGTTATGTTTTAGCCATTCAGGCCCAGATGTATAAGGCAGACCTTTATCAAGTACATATTCAACACATGGATTGCCTCGGCTCATAGCATTGCCAATAACCACCATGTCTGGCGCTGGCTCTAATTGGGTTACCTCGTAGCCTTGGGTTAACTCAATTCCGAGATCTTCAAGCTGCGTGCTCATAGGTGGATAAACGTTTTGATCAGACCCAGTTACTTTATGGCCAAGCGATTTAGCAATCGCAGCTATTCCACCCATAAAGGTGCCACAAATACCTAAAATATGAATATGCATCTACTTTCCTTTAATCGTGTGCTTACTTTGCACAACAGCAAAGTTTAATGGCGCTATAATGCCAAAATTCGTGCTTCGTTACCATTGCGCATGCGCATTTCACTGTTGCCAAAAACGCCTAAGTAACTTAATAATTAAGCCACTAACGTTAAAAGTATCACTGACAAAAAAGCCTTCCACACTAGGAAGGCTTTTAAACGCTTAAACTAAACGAGTAAAAAATATTAATTACAGCGTTAAAAATACAATTAACCCGACCCCTAGCAATAATCGGTAGATAACAAATGGCAACATTCCCATGCGTTCTATTACTTTTAAAAACATATAAATACAGACATAAGCCGATAAAAATGACAACACAACACCTAATAATAAGGTGCTCCAGTCAACTAGATGATCCCCTAGTGCAAGCTCAACGGTATAGTAAAGTCCCATCATTGAAATGATAGGTATTGCCAGTAAAAACGAAAAGCGTGCAGCGCTTTGTTTATTCATGCCAAGCATTAAACCCGCGGTCATAGTAATACCTGAACGTGATGTACCTGGGATCATCGCAACGGCTTGTGCTAGGCCTATAATAAGCGCGGTTTTCCAATTTAGCTGATAAATCGTTTTAATTTGCTTACCTTTTGCATCCGCATACCAAAGCAATAAACCAAATATAATGGTGGTAACCGCGATCACCCATGCGCTACGCAAATAAAGCTCAATCATGTCTTTTAAAAGCAAACCTAAAATAGCGGCCGGAATTGTGCCTAAAATTATCCACCAGCCTAATTTACTGTCATCTGTGCTACCTTGCGCACCAAACGACTTAAACCACGCACTAAGTATGCTGCTTACTTCTTTACGAAAATAAATCACTACTGCAATTAAAGTACCTACGTGTACTGCAACATCAAATGCTAACCCTTGATCTTCCCAGCCTAATATTTGCGATGGTAAAATTAAGTGCGCAGAGCTAGAAATAGGCAAAAATTCAGTAAACCCCTGAATAAGAGCTAAAACAATAATTTCAATAATACTCATGGGTTAGAAAACTCCACCTTCCATAGTTTTTGTTGAGGGTTGTTGTACTCGCGCCAAAGATCGGCAATGGTTTGCTGTGCAACAGGGTGATAAAAATGCGGGGCCACTTCAGCTAGGGGCTGTAATACAAAGGCGTTTTTTGTAATTTCGTCACGTGGTAATTGTGCGGGAGAGTCGCAAATTACATCATCATAAAATAGTAAATCTAAATCGAGAGTCCGCGGGCTAAACTTTTTATCGTTTGCAGTACGGCCATTATTGCGCTCAATTTGCTTTAGTAAGCTACATACATCTGCTAATGGCATATCGGTTGTAGCACCAACCACCGAGTTATAAAAGTTATTACCAGCAAATCCAACCGCTTCGCTTTCAAATACTGAGGAATGCACTAAGTCGTTAAAGTGCGGCTTGAGCGCTATAAGCGCACAGCGCATATAATGCGCCTTATTAATATTTGACCCTAAACTGATATAAATTTGCGCCATTTAAATGCTTGCCTTAGTACGCGTAATTTCAACACCCACAGTTTGCGCCTGAGCAACGGCTGCAGGTTTACTTACTCGAATAGTAACTTGTGGGGTATTAAACTCAGTCAAAATTATATGCGCTAATTGCTCAACTAAGGTTTCGAGCAGCTCTACCGGTTTTGCCGTACTGTGCTCAATGATCCGCTCACTTACTTTTGCATAATCGAGTGCTAAGTTAATATCATCGTTTGCAGCTGCAGGTTTAATATCACTTAACATTTCAACGTCAAAGTAAAGGCTTTGTTTACTTTCTTTTTCAAAGTCGTACACTCCAATAATAGTGTCGACGTGTAATTGCGATATAAATACCTTGTCCATTAATGCTCCTAATGACAGTAACAAGCCACTGAGTTAACTGCATAATGTATCAATTAAATTAATACTGTATATACTTTAATCAGTGTTTAAATACATATAAATTACTTCTACAATAACAAGGTAGCTATACTAGTTAGTAATTAAAGCAGTTTATAAATTTTGACGTCAATAATAGCCGAAAAAGTACAATTAAAAAATAAGGAAGCACGTGTTAGCCACTTTAATGTTTATTTTAGCCTATTTACTTGGGTCGATTTCGTCGGCCATACTCGTCTCGCGGTTATTTAAACTCCCCGATCCGCGTAGTAATGGCTCTAATAATCCAGGGGCAACTAATGTTTACCGGCTGGGGGGCGCACTACCCGCTTGTTTAGTACTGATATTTGATGTTTTAAAAGGCACTATTCCCGTTTGGGGGGCCTACTTTTTAGATCTTGAGCCGCTTGCGCTTGGTTTAGTCGCTGTGGCCGCCTGTTTGGGGCACATGTTCCCATTATTTTTTGGTTTTAAAGGGGGCAAAGCGGTAGCAACTGCTTTTGGTTCTTTATTACCTATAGGGTTATCTTTGGCGGGTTTATTAATTTGTACTTGGTTTATTATGGTAGCAATAACACGCTACTCTTCTCTTGCTGCCTTAATTGCGGTTTCGCTTGCACCTTTATACACTTGGTTAATAAAGCCACTTTATACGCTACCCGTTACCTTTATTACGGTACTAATTATTTTTAGGCATCGCTCTAATATCGCACGATTATTTAGTGGTAACGAGCCAAAAGTGGGCGCTAAAAAAGCACCCACTGATGAAAAAAGCGATATTTAACTGCTATTAAATAGCTTCTAGGCTGTCAATTGGCCAGCGCGGTTTAGTTTTCATATCAAGGGTAGCAAATTGCCCTGCTTTTAACCTTTGCATCCCTGCGTACGCAATCATAGCGCCATTGTCGGTACAAAATTCGGTACGCGGATAATACACTTGCCCTTTCATGCCTTGCATTACACGCTCCAACTGCAAACGTAACTGCGTATTAGCACTTACGCCGCCAGCAATTACTAGTCGTTTAATACCGGTTTGCTTAAGTGCACGTTTGCATTTTATTACCAAGGTATCGATAACCGCGGTTTGAAATGCATGTGCTATATCGGCTTTAGTTTGCTCGTCATCATTGTTTTCACGAATAGTGATAGACGCTGCTGTTTTTAAACCGCTAAAACTAAAATCTAGACCAGGCTTGTCTGTCATCGGACGTGGAAATATAAATCGCTTAGCCACCCCCTGCTCTGCCATTTTAGCTAAACGTGGGCCACCGGGGTAATCAAGTCCTAGTAATTTTGCTGTTTTATCAAATGCTTCGCCTGCTGCATCATCAACCGACTCACCCAGCACTTCATACTGGCCAATACCGGCTACCTTAACCATCATGGTGTGTCCGCCCGATACTAGCAAAGCAATAAACGGAAACTCAGGAACATTTTCCTCAAGCATGGGCGCCAATAAATGCCCTTCCATATGATGCACTGCTACAGCAGGAATATCCCAACCATAAGCAAGAGAGCGACCAATTGAGGTACCGACTAAAAGTGCGCCAACTAAACCAGGGCCTGCTGTATACGCAACGCCATCTAAATCTTCAGGTCCGCAACCCGCTTGTGCAAATGCAGCGTCGATAAGGGGCAGCGTTTTACGTACATGATCCCGTGATGCCAGCTCTGGCACTACACCGCCATAGTCTGCGTGTACTTTTACTTGGCTATATAATTGATGCGCCAATAAACCTTTTTCGTCATCGTATATAGCAATACCGGTTTCATCGCATGACGATTCAATGCCCAAAATTCGCACTGTTTTTCTCCTGCCACCTATTTAGGTGCTTTTTAAACTAAATTATTTACGTTTTATAATGTTAAACCAATATTGGTTTGCCCATCAGCAAGCACATGTTTTTTAAGTTCTTTAACATTATCAGAGGTCACACGGCCCATGGCTTCTACAAAATCAATTAGCTCACCTAATACATCCATTTCGTATTGCATTAGTGGGTGTTCGCGTATTGCTTTGTTATCGGCAACTTCACCTTCAACAGTCATTTGATACTCAATAAAGCGGGCAACCGTTGCTTGCGATATTTTACTTATATTTATGAGCTCTTGCTCATCTTGCGCCATTAAACCATGCATAAGACTTAATAATGCGGTCGCGGCATCAATTGCCGGATACGTACCAAACATATCAAAGTCAGCTAGCTCAGGCACATTGGGTTCTATTTTCTCGATTTGCTTTTCAAGATCAATCTTACTTTTTGGTAGCAGTATTTTCTCCCAGCAAACATTTAAAGCACTGCGTAAAACGGTTTCGTCACCAAACCCTGTTGCTTCACTAAATAGGCCATAGTTAGGTAGCATACGTTCAATTAAGGCACTGGCTAACACTGCTTTTTGTAAGTAGTTTAGCTCTCTAATACGCTGAAAGTTATTTGCTTTTGTCATTTTTTAACGTCTCGCATGACCAACAAAATTCAAATGTTGATCCATTATGCTCATTACAATTAGGACACACCCAATCTGGAGCTGATTGTTTTACTTGCTGGTAGTTTACCAATATTTGTCGCGCATGGCGCTCTTTTATCGCATAAACCTGCACACTGGCTTGAGCCTGATCAAACGGTATTTCTCCTAAAGCTCCTTGCAGCATTTCACCTTTAATTTGACACTCTATGCCATCATTTAAGATTAAGCCTTTAATTATATTCGCTTCTAAACTATTTTCAGCGCGATATATTGTTATCCATGTGAAAGGGTCAGCGGTTAAGTTATCACTATTAGTATTTTGCAATTTTCACCTCATTTATTTGTGTTTACAATGCCTTTCATTAATGTGTTAATTCATAAACTAGCCAGCTTGCAGGAATAAATATGACACTTACAACTCCAGGATTACTTTTTCCGGCTATTTCATTGTTACTACTTGCCTATACAAACCGATTTTTAGTAATAGCGCAATTAATTAGAGGATTAAACGCCCGTGAAGGTGAATCAATTCGCCCGGTTGTTGTTGCGCAAATAACCAATTTAAGAAAGCGTATAAAACTTATAAGAACCATGCAGGTATATGGAGTTGTATCTTTTTTACTATGCACACTTTCCATGTTTGCGTTATTTATAGAGCTCAATACTACTGGAATTATTTTATTTGGCGTTAGTCTTACTTGCTTAAGTTTATCGTTATTAACCTCGTTATTTGAAATTCATATTTCTTGCGATGCAATTGAAATAGAACTGCAAAGCATTGAAAATAAACCATTGAGCAACCGGGTTAGTCGTAACTTTGTTGAATAAAAGCTTATAGTTTCAAATAATAATTTTTGCACAGTGGTTTATTAACCCTTAAGGCAAAGCTACTTTATATGTTACTTGCATAATAAAAGCTTAAAACACATAACAAACTATTAGTTATTAACCTAAAGGATAATACTATTTAACAATTTCACTCTTTAATTAATACTAAAAGAGGGATATGCTGATTGAAATTTATTATAAATTTACAATCGCATTTAAATATTACTTATTAATTTTAATAGATTAATAAGTAATATTACTATGTTCGCGTATATGCGACTTACTTATAAAAAGGGACTATAAAGTGAGATTTGAACAACTGGAACAATTCATAGCACTTGGCATGTTACGCCACTTCAGACAAGCCGCAGAACAAACTAAAATAAGCACGTCGGCGCTTACACGTAGCATTCAAACTCTTGAAGAAGAAATAGGCTACGAGTTAGTTAAACGCTCTACTCGCTCGGTACACCTTACCGATGCTGGTGAACTTTTTCTTGATTATGCTAAAAATACGCTTAGTGAGTTGGCATTAACTAAGCAGCGTATTTTTCAATCTATTAATGGCACTATTGAAAAAAAGCTAATTATTGGCTACACCAACAAAGCAAGTAGTGTTGTACCTATTTCGTGTGGGCAATTTTTAAATCAATATCCGCATATTAAAATTGAAATGCAACTCCAAGATAAACAAGAACTTTCGCGTAAACTGCAACAGGGCGAAATAGATATTAGTGTTTATTCGCAAGCCATTAATAGCATTGGTAGTGATATTCACTTACCTGATCAGCTAATTTTATTTGTTTCTAAAAACCACCCTCTTGCGCATAAAGCCGACATTAGCAAACAAGAGCTAGATCACTACCCTATGTTTGGTTGTTTTTCACAATCTAAACCCGTACAACTTATGCTTAATGAAGCCATTGATGGATTAAACAAATCATCTAGCATTAAAGTTGGCAGCATAGAGCAAGTAATGGCAGGTCTTGAAAAGTCAGATCATTTTGCAATAGCAGGCATTGAGCACACCAATGCTATTGCTGAAAATAGTAATCTTATTCAGTTAAAAACCAATAAAGACCTAAGCCGTGAGCAACTTATAGTACAAACGAGTCAAAAAATTGAAGTGGGTGAGCATATAGAGCACCTGTTATCACTGATAAAAAAAATGGCTATGACGGTAAATTAATAAATAAAATAAGTGCCTTTAAACATATAAATGATGGCTATTAAGTTGCTTTGCACTAGACTAGCAGCTCTTTATTTTAATAATTAGTATCAATGGGCAACTTTATTACCTCAGAAATATATTTAGATCATATTGAAGCTTATGGTTACGCTATTGTTGAAAACGCCATTGATGAAGGCTTAATGTCTGATTTAATGGCCGATTGTTACCGGATAAACCCGCACTTTAGCTTAGCTGGAATTGGCCGCTTAAATAATCAGCAAATTGATAGCACTATTCGCAAAGACAAAACATACTGGTTTGATGGCAGTTCGCAAGCCCAAAAAAATTATCAAACTGCGATGGAAGGCATTAGAACAACACTTAACCGGTGTTTTTTTATGGGGTTATTTGATTATGAATGCCACTACGCAAAATATACTTTAGGTGATTTTTATAAAAAGCATGTTGATGCTTTTAAAGGTCGTTCTAACCGTGTTTTTACCACCGTTTTATACTTAAACACGCCACAGCAAGGCGGCGAGTTAGTTATTTATAAACCTAAAAGTAAAGACATTGAAATTACTATTAGGCCAACAGCTGGCACCTTAGTATTATTTGAAAGCGAACGCTTTGTTCATGAAGTGCTACCTGCGGTTGATGAACGCTACTCGATTGCTGGTTGGTTCAGAAAAAACACGTCAATCAGTGGCATTATTGATCCACCCCGCTAACAATACTCTACCCTGTTATTAAAATGCGACAGGGTAGGAAAACAATAAGCCGATAAAAAAGGCTAATCCTACATAATGATTGTTTAAAAACGCTTTAAAACAATCGGTGCGTGCGCGTTGTTGAATAAGCACTTGTTGGTAAACTAACAATACAATAGCAACACTAAGACCAAGCCAATAACTCAGCCCAATATTATTAAGTGCTCCTATAGCGAGCATTAACGCTATAAAGGCTAAATTAAGTAACCCTATAATGTGACGATCGTATTTACCAAATAAAATAGCGGTAGATTTAACCCCTATTTTTAAGTCATCATCTCTGTCGACCATGGCATACATAGTGTCGTAGGCTACCGTCCAGCAAATATTAGCAATAAATAACAGCCAAGCCTGTATAGGAAGTGCATTAATTGACGCCATAAAAGCCATAGGAATAGCCCAACCAAATGCTGCGCCTAACACCACTTGCGGTAATTGTGTATAACGCTTCATAAACGGGTAACAAAACGCTAAAGCAAGTGCACCAAAAGAGAGTAATATTGTATTTACACTAAGCATTAACACCAGTAAAAATGCGACTGTTATTAATAATATAAACAAACTAATCGCTTCACCACTACTAACCTGTCCTGAAACTAATGGCCGCTGCATTGTACGTTTAACCGAACCATCTATTTTTCTGTCGGCAAAATCATTAATAACGCATCCGGCGCTGCGCATTATCACAACACCCAGCGTAAATACTATAAAGTTAGTTAAACTTGGCATTCCTGCATTTGCTAACCACAGCGCCCAATATGTTGGCCAAAGTAATAGTAAAGTACCTATTGGTTTATCTATACGCATGAGCGCAATATAATAAGGAATATGGCTTGGGGTTAAACGCGCTAATTTCATGAGTACAAATACGCTCCTGGTAAAAACACTTCACACACTAAAAATTTATAGTCTTTAAGCGAAAATAGACTGCGACGGCCAAGTAAACTTTGCGATGGTAACTTTAATTGTGCAACAAGCTGTTGTAATGAATGCTGGGTATTAAAGCGCGCAATTTCTATATCTGTGCGGGTTAATTGTGGATCTTGAAAAATCACATCGCCTAATGGTCGCTCCCCCATATTATGTAATTTATTATTTGCGGCGTTTACACTTGCTGGCAACCAGCTTTGCGCATATACAACCGGTTTATTGTCGCAAAGTAAAAGTACCTCACGGTTAAGCGCAGTAGTTTGCGTACAGCCTAATAATTGTTGTTGCTCTGCACTAAGCTCAAACTCTTGCTCACTAAGTACTTTTACACTAAAACACTGTGAGCGACTTTTTAATTTGGCTGTTAATGAATGCGGTTCAAATAACCACTCTTGCTCTGCACTCGATAAATCACTAAACAGTGAGGCACATTGCCAATCGGCAGATAATGAAACAGGGAAAGTAATCACAATTGCTCTACTTAATAAAAATCAGTTGAATAATAACATTGCCAAAGCATTTGAAAAAGTACGATTTACTGCCACTAATAGTTGCTCTGCGCTGTATATTAGGCACTATAAGGTATAGACTATTTACAACACGTTTATAAAAAACAGCATTTAACATGAAAAAAACAGTATTCGCCGGCCTTTTTGTACTTATCGCAAGTTTAGTAAGCTTAACCGCACGAGCAGATTCGACTGTGGGTTACTTTGGTTTTGAGCCAGACATTATTACCAACTATATTGGCGCATCGAGTAAAAAAATGGGCTATGTGCGCATTACTATCGATTTAATGCTAAATAACGCATCAGATATTGCAACCGTAGAGCACCATACGCCATTGCTGCGCGACGCCTTAGTTGAAATTTTATCTAAAGAACCTGAAGATAAAATAAAATCGCTCAGTGGGCGTGAAGAAATAAGAGTAAAAAGTGCAGCAAAACTTAAAAGCTTATTAAAAGAAGAAACGGGACAAGAGATCATCCGTGAAGTCTTGTTCACCAAGTATTTATATCATTAATTGTGGCTTTTAGTTTTTAATATAGACGTGGTAACGGCATAAGCCATACCGCTAATTAACCCGCCTAAATGCGCCCAATTAGCCATCCCTATAAACAACACATCCGCAAAACCGAGCACCAACCAAATTAGCATAAAACCAATAATTGCAGTACTTACTAATGCAGGTTGTTTAGGGTTTAAGGCGCTGTGGATCCAGCAAAAGCCAAGCAGCGCGTATACCACGCCACTTAGGCCACCAAAGTTAGGGCCAACCATTAAATATTGTGCCCAATTGCTGATTAAGGCGCTTACCACAAACAGCCCGATTAAGCTGAGCTTGCCACATTGTTTTTCGATATTATCGCCAAGCGACACCCACCAAACTAAGTTAAATACAATATGCATGGCGCTAAAGTGCACTATAGCAGGGGTAATCCACGTTAATGGCTCGGCAGGATTAAACTGCAACGTGGTATATATTGTTTCAAATCCACCCAATAAAAATGCAATATAAATAACAATACTTAAAATGCTAACCGTTTGATTAAGCCAGCTAAGCGCTTTAAATCGCGCCACTAAATTCAGCGATTGCCCTTGATACTTAAGCGGTGATTGCGTGCTTCCAACTTCCCAAGATGCTTGCTGGTAGCGGGCATGATTAGGATTTTGCGTAAACTCAGCCCAAAGCGGTTGCACTTGATGAAAGTGCTCAGGTAAAACGCTAATAATTACTGTGCTACCATCTGTTGAGCGTAACTCGCCTTGCAAGTCTTGGCTTTTTAAATAGTCTATAAAGCCTTGTGCAGCACGCGGATTATTTAAACTGCCAAGCTCTATCATCGTTCAACTTTCTCGCTGTAGGCCGCTTCCCATGCTGTAAAACCACCATCCATACTGTACACATCTTCAAAACCTTGCTCCACTAAGTAGCTTGCTGCGCCTTGCGAGCTCATACCGTGATAACAAACAATAATTATTGGCTGATCAAACTCTTTTTCCATCATAAAGTGTGCAATGTTAGCGTTCGAAAGCGCTTCAGAACCTGGAATATGCCCCGCTTGATATGAATTTGGATCGCGGATGTCTGCAATTACTACGTCTTCTTTATCTAATAATTCAAGAGTTTGTGCTATTGATATATGTTTAAATGCCATTGAAATCTCTTTTAAAAATAATTAAATCAATAAAAAAGGCGACTCAAGCCGCCCTTTTAATACCATTTATAAAACCGTATTAAACTAAATTAATCCCAGTTTAGTATCACTTTGCCTGATTGTCCTGAAATCATCATATCAAAACCAGCTTGAAAGTCGTCTATTGAATATTGATGAGTGATAATTGGGTTTAAGTCTAAACCTGATTGAATAAGACTTGCCATTTTATACCAGGTTTCGAACATTTCACGGCCATAAATACCTTTGATCACTAAGCCTTTAAAAATCACTTGGTTCCAGTCTACCGCCATATCTGATGGTGGAATACCTAGCATGGCAACTTTACCGCCATGGTTCATATTATTTAGCATAGAATTAAAAGCACTTGGTACACCCGACATTTCAAGACCAATATCGAAGCCTTCAGTCATACCTAGCTCTTTTATTACATCTTCAAGCTTTTCGTTGGCTACGTTAACAGCGCGTGTTGCACCCATTTTGCGTGCTAGCTCTAAGCGGTATTCGTTTACATCGCTAATAACTACGTGACGTGCGCCTACGTGCTTTGCCACTGCTGCTGCCATAATACCAATGGGGCCTGCACCAGTAATTAATACATCTTCGCCGACTAAATCAAACGACAGCGCGGTATGTACGGCATTACCAAAAGGGTCAAAAATTGATGCTAATTCGTCTGAAATATTATCAGGAATTTTAAACGCATTAAACGCTGGTATAACTAAGTATTCAGCAAATGCACCTTCGCGATTTACGCCTACACCTGTGGTGTTACGACATAAATGTACGCGCCCTGCACGACAGTTACGACAATGGCCACACGTAATATGGCCTTCGCCAGATACTCGGTCGCCAACCTTAAAACCACGTACTTCTTGGCCCATATCGACCACTTCGCCAACATACTCATGGCCAACAACCATAGGTGTAGGAATAGTTTTTTGCGCCCACTCGTCCCACTTATAAATATGAACGTCGGTGCCACAAATTGCAGTTTTACGAATTTTAATTAGCAGGTCGTTATGGCCAACTTCTGGTTTTGGCGCATCTGTCATCCAAATACCCGGTTCTGCTTTTAATTTAGATAATGCTTTCATAATTCACACTCAACTAAAAAACCGCGGCTATAGCGCGGTTTACAATAAAATTAAATAACGCCCATTTCTTTACCAATACGGGTAAAGGCAGCAATGGCGGTATCAAGTTGTTCAATGCTATGTGCAGCTGAGATTTGGGTACGAATACGTGCCTGACCTTTAGGTACAACAGGGAATGAAAAACCGGTTACATAAATACCTTCAACTAATAACTTATCAGCCATTAATGATGCAACTTTAGCATCGCCTAGCATAACTGGAATAATGGCATGATCTTTACCACCACAGGTAAAGCCAGCTGCTTCCATTTGCTCGCGGAAGTATTTAGCGTTTGACCAAAGCTTAGCGCGAAGCTCGCCACCACTTTCTAGCATTTCAAGCACTTTAATCGATGCAGTCACAATTGCCGGAGCTAATGAATTTGAAAATAAGTAAGGACGCGAACGTTGACGCAACCACTCAACAATTTCTTTTTTACCTGATGTATAACCACCTGATGCACCGCCCAATGCTTTACCTAAGGTACCGGTAATAATATCTACGCGATCAAGCACGTTACAATACTCTGGTGTGCCTTTACCATTTTCGCCAACAAAGCCCACAGCATGCGAGTCGTCAACCATTACTAATGCATCGTATTTATCAGCTAAATCACACACAGTGGCTAAATCACAAATAACGCCATCCATAGAGAACACGCCATCTGTAGCAATTAGCTTAGTTTTAGCACCTGCTTCGGTCGCGGCAATAAGCTGCTTTTCAAGGTCAGCCATATCGTTATTAGCATAACGAAAACGCTTAGCTTTACATAAACGTACGCCATCGATAATTGAAGCATGATTAAGTGAATCCGAAATAATCGCGTCTTCTGCGCCTAAAATAGTCTCAAACAGACCTGTATTAGCATCAAAGCACGATGAGTATAAAATAGTATCTTCAGTTTCTAAAAACTCACTGATTTTTTTCTCTAACGTTTTGTGAATATCTTGCGTACCACAAATAAAGCGTACTGAGGCCACACCAAAACCATGTGCGTCTAAGCCATCTTGCGCTGCTTTTATTAGCTCAGGGCTATTTGCTAAGCCTAGGTAATTATTAGCACAAAAGTTAATTACTTTGCCTGATGCAACTTCAATTTGAGCTTGCTGCTGCGATAAAATAATACGCTCGCTTTTATACAAACCTTCAGTTTTTACGTCTTCAATTTGCTGTTGTAGCTGGCTAAAAAAAGCAGATGCTCTCATCTTTAGTCTCCATTTTATTTAACAGGTTAAACAGCAAAACAAAGCTACTGTTTATTATGTGGGGTATTGTAAAAGTTTAACGAATAAAATGCACTGTTTGCAGTTCATCGCAAATTATAAATTTGGCAGCAATTCCTGCCAGTTTACAGTGCCTGAATTGGGGGGCGTATTTAAATTTATAAAAGTGCTGGTAAATCATTAATTGAATTGAAAATAAAATCTGCAGTTTGTTTGGCGCTGTCATCAAACTGCTGGCCAGAGTGCACCAATACGCGCGTGGCAATGCCAGCTTGTTCTGCAGCTTGCATATCACTTTTTTTATCGCCTACCATAATACTTTGCTGCGGATCGATATTATGCTCACTAATACCTTGTAGTAGCATACCAGGGGCTGGTTTTCTGCAAGCGCACTGTTTTAAATACTCAGGCAATGCATTTTTAGGATGATGAGGGCAAAAATAAACGTCGCTTATCAATATCTGATGTGCGCTAAACTGTGCTTTCATCCAGCTGGTCAGTGCTATAAAGTCAGCCTCGGTGTAATAACCACGGCCAATACCTGACTGATTAGTTACAATAATAATTTTATAACCGGCATCATAAAATGCCTTGCACGTGCTAAATACTCCTTCGATAAATTCAAACCGCTCACTTTGATACACATAGCCATGATCAACGTTTACTACGCCATCTCTATCTAAAAATAGCGCTTTATTTTTTTGTGATTGATTCATTATAACGACTCTTTTTGCACAACATGATCAAACATAGCTTTTACCGCATCAATGGTAATTTGGCTCATTAAATCGTCACCTTTAATACGTGTGCCCCAAGGCAGCTGCTGCGCTGTTTTACCCGTTTGTTTAAGCAAGTTTTGATGATATACCTCAACCACATAGTTTTGGTATAAATACGGCCCTGTACGCGCTGGGTTTGAATGGGCATATAGCCCAATAACAGGAGTGCCTACCGTTACTGCCATATGGGCAGGGCCAGTATCTGGGGCTAGTACTACACTGGCGCGTTTTAACACGCACAACAATTCTTTAAGCTTAGTTTTACCAACTAGGTTTAAAATGCTGTGTTGGCTGTGTTTAATAATATTATTGGCAAGGTTTATTTCCAGCTCGGTAGGGCCGCCGGTCAAGGCCACTTTAAATCCCTGCTGATGGGCATAATCAGCAAGCGCGGCATAACGTTCGGGAAGCCAATTACGCTGCGCTTTACTTGCTGCTGGAGAGATAACAAACAGCTTATTAGATAAATATTCTGCAGTGAGTAATTCATCGGCTGTGTTTTGATCTTGCTGTGTATAAGGCATTTCCCAACTTGGCTGATAATCATTTACGCCAATGGCTTTAGCAAAGCCTTTAAACCCTTCTAACACGTGCGCATGTGGCTGCGCTGCAATGCGTTTATTTATAAATAGGCTATGCAGTTCTTTTGAGCGCGCCCAATCAAAGCCTATTTTAACTTTTGCAGGAATACAACGTGCAACAAACCCGGCCCTTAATGCCACCTGCATATTAAGCAGTACATCAAAGTTTTGCCCTTTAAAAGTTTGCTTTAAATTTTTCAGTGCTACGCGGCCTTGTTTTTTATCAAACACCACCAGCTCAACACCGGGTAAGTTAGCCAATAACATAGCTTCTACTTTGCCAATAACCCAAGTGATTTTTGCATTAGGATGCGCTTTTTGAATCGCTTGTACTGCACTCACAGCATGGCATACATCGCCAATAGCAGAGAGTCGTAAAATACAAATAGAGGAGTAGTTAGGCACTGAAGTCACGCGTTTCCTTGGGCATTAAATAGTAAAACCCGATCTTAAATTATAATCGCGCTATTGCAAGTACTTATCCTCGGCTTTAAAACGCGCTAACATAGGCGCATATTTAAGTAATACCCGTGAGCTATGTTCAAACAACACGTCCAAGGTAAGCATACTCTGCTGAGCCACCCTAGTTATGAAAATCAGGTTAATTTAAACTGGTTTAATGCCGACTACTGGCAGCAACAAAATAAAATAGTGGGTGCTAAAAAAGGCCGCGCAATGGCGTGGTTTTTTAAAAATAATGAACTAACCGCTGTGCTAAGACATTATTGGCGCGGTGGCTTGGTCGGTAAATTACTCAGTGACCAATACTTGTATTTAGGCTTTGAGCAAACGCGAGTATATAAAGAGTTTGCCTTAATGGCGCAGTTAATTGAGCTTGGCTTAAATGTACCAACTCCCATTGCTGCAAAAGTGACTCGAAGCGGGTTAATTTACCGCGGTGATATTATTACCGAGGCGGTAACAGGTGCCAAAAGTGTACTGGATATACTTGTTGAGCGTGCTTTAACTGAATCTGAATTAACAAGTATAGCAACAACCATTGCGCTCTTTCACCGTAAAGGCGTATACCACGCAGATTTAAACATTAATAATATTTTATTTAATGACACTGGCCAAGTATATATTATTGACTTTGATCGCGGCGAAATTAAACCGCCCGCCTTACAATGGCAACAAAGTAATATGGAACGCCTAAAGCGCTCGTTTTTAAAAGAACAAGGCCGCAACCCTGTGTTTAACTGGCAAGCCAGCGACTGGCAAGCCTTGTATGCCAGTTACACAAAGCTTAAGCGCTAACTTACTTTAGCTGCTAGTTAGCTAAAGCTAAGTACTTGGCAGCCACTTGCTCTGCGTTTACTTGTTGTAAAATAGCTGCATTTGTAACGTTTGGCTTATCTGCCAGCACTTGTTCAATTACACGTGCTAACTGCTCACTTTGCTGTATTGGCACTAAATACTTACTTAGCGCACCTGTTAGTATTTCGCTGGGGCCAAAAGTACAGTTAGTGCTCACCACTGGTGTACCTACTGCAAGTGCTTCTATTAATACCGTTGGCAAGCCTTCAAAATCTGAGCTTAATACTAGCGCTTTGGCATGTTTTATCCAATTATACGGATTTTGCTCAAACCCTGGCACAATCAGTTGCTCTGCAATTCCATATTGCTGTGCAAGTTTTAATGCCTTTGTCGGTTTGTTACATAACAGTACTAGTTTGTACTTTTTATCTAACTTAGCAAACGCTGCGAATAAAATATCGTGACGTTTTTGCTTGGCTAATCGCCCAACATGAATAAGGTAAGGCACATTAGGAATGTTAGTGTTTAGCTCACTGGCTTGCTGATTGATTTTTTTTAAATCGAATGGGTTATAAATTGTAGTGATCGCACTTGGAGTAATTAAGTTACCTTGGGTAATTTCATTTTCAACCCCTTTGGATACACAAATGAGTGATTTACCATTTAAATTTTGTTTACTTTTTTTAAGGTATAAATAAGAAAGAGGCCCTAATTTTTTTTGCCTTGCTAGCTCAGCATTTACTGAGTTATGCATAACAAAATGGATATTTTCGACATTACTACGCGCAAGCAGGTTATTACTACGATCTAAATTTGACAGTACTAAGTCAATGTACCCGACTTCACTTTTCTTTTTTTCAAACCACGACTCTAGTTTAGCGACACTTGCTTTTCGTAGCCAAAAACGGTCAACCTTCGACGCTCTATCCGTAAATAAGCTCTCAACTTGTAAGTTACTTGGGATATCGTATTCAACGCTATTAGCGAGTGATAAAATAGTCACATTGTGTTTAAGTGTCGCTATTTGCTCAGCCAAAGTAAGCATTACTTTTTCAGCACCACCGCCAACCAGTGAATCAATTACTATCACTATATTCATTATTTACTTCCAAATAATAATGCTTTTACACCTTGGTTAATTACATCAAAACTATGCACGTTTGCAAATAACGCGTAGTTACTGAGTATATTTTGATAATTAGGTTCAGTGATAATCTCATTTACTTTATTGGTTATGTCTAAAATATCGAGTTTAGCTTTTATTACCACGCCAGTAGTAACGCAGCGTGCAATACGGTTACTTTGATCTTTTGATATAGCGCAAGCGACTGTAGGAGTTTGTACCGCAATAGCTTGTAATAATGTATCGCCCGCACTTAATAGCGCTACTTTAGCTTGGCTTAACAATGCCAAAAACTCACTACCCTGCTGACTTGGTATGCAAATTAATTCATCAGTTTGCGGTAACGGCTTGGTGTAATTGGGCCCAAAAACAACAACCCCCTTTAGCGAGGTACGTTGAGTGATGGCCAGTGCAGCTTGAAAATAAATATCAGCACAATTTTGACCGTTTAAAGTGTGTCCGCCTGAGCCTGCATTCACTATAAAATATTCATTTTTTGTTAAATCATAGTCGTTTAATACTTGCTGCTTTTGTTGCTCAGAGGCAAACGCAGTATAGGGACCTACATTATGCGGAGGTGCTAAAGCAAAGGTATTTAATTTAAGCTTTTCTAGCCATGTAAGTGGCTCGATGCAGTAATCTGGCTGTATTACCCAGTGCACGTCAATTAAACCAATACGATTAAGCTTTAATCCTTTGGCTCGTTTTTTCTCATGTTGCGAGATGAAAACAACTTTTGCGCCCACTTTTTTTGCCGCTTTCATATGCTCAGCACGACCAGCACAATCAAACACCACCACATCAGGCTTATATTGCTCAATAAATTGACAAACTGCTTTAGTTTCTTTGGTTGCCGACCTCTCTAAAAGTGTGGTTTCAAAAGGGCAACTTTTAGCATAAGCCGTATGTTTATTTAAAATAAAGTGGATATTTATATCCCCTGAGCATTCATTTTCTAGCGTTTGCGCTAGCAAAAGTGAACGCATATATTCACCAATACCCTCTGGTGATGATACAGGAATAAATAAAAGTCGTTTTTTGCTCATTACAATCTCAATTTCCGATTTGGCACTCAGTATATCAATCACATAGTTTTAGCGATAGATAGCGACCCTTTTTATCTTATTTTTAGCCTTACTGCGCCCATTTAGTTACTGCAATAAAGTGCTTTGATTGCTAAACTTAAGGTAATTTAAATCACAAGGATCTGAACTTTGCGAAACAAAATTTTTATATTGTCTTCACTTTTTTGCGCAATGAGCGCGCCGGTTAACGCAGAGCCATGGGTAAAACCAGATGATTATGGGTTAAGAGCTGATATTCAACTTTTAGCCGATGCTGGCGTTATTTTAGCCCCGGTAACCACTTACCCTCTAATGTGGAAGAGCTTTATAAGTGAAGTAGATAACACTCCCCTAGGCCAGTTATCGCCAAACTTGCAAGATGCTTTATTACGGGTAAAACATCGTTACAAGTCTGAAAATACGGGCTCTCATAGTGTACAACTGTCTGCTTTTGCAAGTTCAGATACTATTGTTGCCACCAGTTTTGGCGCAACTAATACCCAAGAGTCAGAAGCATCTGCTGCCTACGCCTATTTAGGCGACAGTTTTGCCGCTAAAGTAGCGGTTAATTATCGCAATGATGGCAAAAAGTGTTTTGTTACTGGGAAAACTGCAGACGATATAGTGCTAGATGAGCAAGCACTTACTGACTGTAATGACACCTCCTTTGATGGCAGTTATATAGCTTACCGTTTAGGTAACTGGATTTTTAGAGCCGGTGCCATAGAGCAGTTTTGGGGCCCGGGGGTTGATAATAGTTTAATAATGTCGGGCAACGCTAAACCATTGCCTGCAATGAGCGTGACTCGAGAGCAAAGCACTGCCTTTGAAACCCCTTGGCTAAGCTGGTTAGGCCAATGGGGATTTACCGCGCAAATGGCTCAGTTAGAATCTACTCGTGTAATTCCTGATGCTTTACTGTGGAGTACTCGCGTTAACTTTAGACCACTACAGCAATTAGAAATTGCACTGAGCTGGTCAGCGCAATGGGCTGGCGATGGCCAACCTAGTTCAGCGAGTGACTTTATTGATATAGTGACAGGTGAAGCAGCTTGTATAGATGGCACTACTACTTGTGATGATGAATTAAAATCTAAGATTGGTAATCAACTTGCGGGTATAGATATTCGCTGGTCTGACACTTTATTTAGCCAACCGTACGCAATTTATGCAAGTACCATTGGTGAAGATGCCAGCTCAAAGTTTAAACCTGTCGACAGAGCCTATTTATTTGGTGTACAAACTACTCATCGTATTTATGATCAAAACGTATTAGTAAATGTAGAGTACATAGATACGGGCGTAACATGCTCTGCTGAATCAAGCAGTGAAAACTGCTATTACGAGCATTCAGATTACAAATCTGGTTACCGCTACCATGGCCGTACCATAGGTTCAACATTTGATAATGACGCGCAATCACTAGTACTAACTGTGCTAGGCCAGCTTTCAAATGGAGATGATTGGCAAGTTAAATTACGCGATGTTGATTACAACAATGATAACCGCGATCGCTACCCTAATAACCCTGATTTAGGCAATACCATTACTAAAACAGCTTATAACAGTAAACAGCTTGAAATACGTTACAGGCAACTTGCTATGGGTGGGCGCTTAACGCTAGGCGCTTTTGCATCAAATAACGATGCAGCAGAAAACGACACATCTGCATTTGCTAAATATGAATATAACTTTTAAATTCGGGATTTTTGGCTATCCTAAACTAGGATAATAAGTGCAAATAAAAAGGGATGAAAACACTGTTTTCATCCCTTTTTTAATTCATTAATAACCGTCGTAATTACTGCTTAATCTTACTAATCACTTTTGAAGTTGAGCAACCATCTAAAAACTCAAGCACCTCAACTTTTCCGCCGTGAAGCAGTACATGCTCAGCACCGGCTATTTGTTCAACCGTGTAGTCGCCACCTTTAACTAAAATATCTGGGCTAATTTGCTCAATTAATTTAGCCGGTGTGTCATTTTCATCCGCACTACCAAATGGAATAACCCAATCAACAGAGGAAAGTGCACTTAATACCATAGCTCTTTCATCTAGCGGATTAATTGGCCTATCGGCGCCTTTTAATCGTGATATAGACGCATCGTTATTTAGCCCCACCACTAATCTATCGCCACGCGCTTTTGCTTGTGCTAAATAGCGTACGTGCCCAGCATGCAAAATATCAAAGCAGCCATTGGTAAATACAATTGTTTCGCCATTTTGTTTTGCAAACTCTATATGCTGCAGCACATCGTCAAACGGAGTTTGATAATGCTCACCAGTGGCATGTAAATATTGACCCAGCTTACGACTAAGTTCTTCTGGCGACACTGTGGCCGCACCTAATTTACTCACCGCAATGCCCGCTGCTAAGTTAGCAATTTCCACCGCATTTTTAGGTGTCATTCCCGCCCCTAGCATCACGGCTAGAGTTGCTATAACTGTATCGCCTGCGCCGGTTACATCACTGACTTCAAGCTCTTGCGCGGCAAAATCATATTTTTCAGTCGCACTAATTAACGACATTCCTTGCTCTGAACGCGTTAGCAACATTGCTTTTATGCCTGCGTCACTTATGAGCTTACGCGCACTTGTTGCCAAGCCCTCTTCTGAGTCTGTTTGCCCACCCGCTAATTTAAACTCATTTAAATTTGGTGTAATGTAGTCTGCACCTCTATATAAATGTAAATCAGACGACTTAGGATCAACGAGTACCGTTTTCCCTGCTTTTTTAGCTAGGCTTATCATGTTTTCAATCAGGCTCAATGAACCTTTATTGTAATCAGAAAATACTATAAAATCGTACTCATCAAGTACTAGCTCTAAACGGTTTAATAACAGCTGGCTGTGTTGCTCTGTAAACGTCTCTTCTAGATCTAACCGTACAACTTGCTGATGACGGCTAATCACTCGCATTTTAGAAATTGTCGGTAAGTCGCATACACTTACTAACTGTGAATTTATTTTTTCACCTTCTAAAATGCCTTCTAGTATCTGTCCACCTTCATCTTCGCCTATTAAGCCAAGTAGGCCTACTTTACCATCTAATCGGGCTATATTTTTAGCCACGTTTGCTGCGCCACCGGCTTTGTCTTCTAATTTACTTACTTTTACTACCGGTACCGGAGCTTCTGGGGAAATACGCCCTGAATCACCATACCAATAACGGTCAAGCATTACATCGCCAACCACCAAAATACGTGCGGCTGATAAGTTTTTTAATAGCGATAAATCCATTACTGCTGCTCCGCAACTACCATATCAATAGCTTCACATAACCAATGGCCAATAAACATGTGTGCTTCTTGAATTCGCGCTGTTTCATCGTTTTTAATAATTATAGGTAATTTGGCAATATTTTTAACTTCACCGCCATCACGCCCCGTTAATGCTACGGTAAAGGCCCCTATTTTATTCGCTGCTGCTAACGCTAGATTAATATTGGCGCTTGTACCTGATGTGGTTAACCCTATAACTAAATCTTCTGGTTTACATAAGGCTTGTACTTGGCGTTCAAACACAGTGTCAAAATGATAGTCGTTACTGTGCGCAGTTAAAATTGACGTATCGGTTGTAAGTGCCATAGATGCAAGTGGACCACGCTCTAATTTATAACGCACTACAAATTCTGCCGCTAAATGCTGTGCATCGGCCGCACTACCACCGTTACCAAGCCAAACAACCTTACCGCCTGCTTGTAATGCACTATGGCACACTTCTAACAATTGCATAGACTCTTGATGATAAGCCTCCATCGTTTCAAATAATGCTAAATGACGATTTAAACTCTCAAGGTAACTCGTTGCTACTGAATCGATAATTGACATGGTAAATTCCTCTAGGAATTGAAATGGCAGGAAAAATTAATTTCATTATTCCATAAATCTATACCCAAATCACCTCAATATACATATTACTGAAACAGGTATTTTGAGCTAACTTGAATAGCGTTATTATTATTTTATCGGGTAGCAGCTGAACACAAACCATATTTTATCTTTTCTGTGTTTAGAATTGATCATTTTCACGTTAAACTAAGACGACTTACCCTTATAAAAGCTTAGTATGGCACGCATTTTTTATTCACTCGCATTAATGATTATTAGCCCACTAATCGTATTTTATTTATATGTATTACGCGGTAAAAAAAACCCAGGTTATAGAGCGCACTTTAAACAGCGCTTTGGTTTTGTGGACAAGTCTTTATTTGCCAATAACAATAAGCCGCTGCTAGTGCATTGTGCATCTGTAGGTGAGGTACTCGCCGCTACCCCCCTGATCAAAGCAGTACAAAAAGCGCACCCTAAATTAAATATACTTATAACGTGCAACACCCCTACTGGTCGTGAGCAAATCATTACGCAGTTTAAAAACACGGTAGCCTGCTGCTACTTACCTATGGACTTTCCATTTGCAACCGCCCGATTTTTAAAACGAGTAAAGCCACAAGCCCTGTGTATTTTAGAAACTGAACTGTGGCCCAACCTTATGGCAAGTAGTCGCAATAGAAATATTCCGGTACTTGTTTTAAACGCTCGCTTGTCTGAAAAATCGCAACAGGGTTATCAAAAAGTAGCTAAGCTAACGCATATTATTATGCGCTCTATCACTGTATTAGCCAGTCATAATAAAACTGACGCCAAACGCTTTATAGAGCTTGGCCTTGAGCCACATAAAAGTAAAGTTACAGGTTCAATAAAATTTGATATTACACCTACCCAAGAGCAACTAACTAAGGTAACTGCACTCAAACAGCTTTATAATTTAGAGCAGCGCTTTATATGGGTTGCAGGCTCCACTCACCCTATCGAGCATGAGCAGGTAATTAGCGCTCATAAAAATCTATTAGAAAAACAACCCAATGCGTTACTCATAATAGCGCCGCGTCATCCTGAACAGTTCGATAAGGTTGCAGATTTACTAACGCAAAGTACACTGAGTTTTAGTCGTCGCAGCAATAATAATTATAATAACGAAAACGTCTTGTTAGCAGATACGCTTGGCGAGCTGCAATACTTATATGGCGCTGCTAATGTGAGCTTTATTGGCGGCAGTTTAATTCGCCGTGGTGGCCATAATCCACTTGAATCAGCTGCATTTTCAGTGGGCGTTATCAGCGGAGTCCATACCTATAACTTTGATCATATTTACCCTGAGCTTATAAAGCTCAAAGGCGCTATTGTGGTTGATAATGCTGATGAGCTAACACAACAACTTATAGCATTAAATCAAAACAGCAAAGCATGCCAAACTTTAGGTAAAAAAGCAGCGCAATGCGTGGCCAATAACCAAGGTGCTATACAAAAAACACTTAACATTATTAATCAATATTTAGAGCCCAAACCGTGACCTACATAGCCATAAGCCAAACCCGCGAATGGGTTTCAAATGTTATTGTAAAATATAACTTTTGTCCCTTTGCCCGCAAAGAAGTAGAAAATAACTGTATTCATTATTTTGTAAGCCCTGCAAGCAGCATAGACGATGCAGTAATGGACATGCTTGAGCAATGTATTGAGCTTGACCGAGAGGCTGCACGCGAAACCACACTTATTATGTTTGATAACGGCTTTTGCGACTTTGAAGACTTTTTAGACTTGGTTGACTTAGCCAACGCGCTGTTAGTAGCCCAAGGTTTTGAAGGTAAGTATCAAATTGCTAATTTTCATCCCGATTATGTATTTGCCGATAGCGATGCAAGCGATGCGGCAAACTATACTAATCGCTCCCCTTTTCCTACTTTGCATTTAATTCGCGAAGCAAGTATGAGTGCAGCACTTGAGAGTTATAACGAACCCGAATCTATACCTGAGCATAATATAAATTTAGCAAGGCGCAAGGGTATCGATTTTTGGCAACAGTTACTCGAAGGGTGTAAAAAACCGAGCGCTTAAAGCGCTCGGTTATATATAACAGTAAATAGCATATAACAGTAAATAACTCGTTATTTTTTAACCCAATTACCATTTACTTCAACAAAATGACCTCTTTGAGTTTTTTCGATTGTTTTTGCCGCCGCTAACGCCTCTACTTGCGACAGTGACAAGTTATTTTTTTGCGCTAATTTTAAATACTGTGCTTTACGCTTAGCATTAATGGTATCAACGACCACTTTAGCCTCTGCATTTTGTACCACTAAACCCAAATAGCCTGAGCTATCTTCGCCTACTAAACCTTGGCTTTTAGCATCATCTAAACTAATAGCCCATACCGAAAAAGACATACATACAGCACTAACTAATGTAATTATGCTTAATTTGTTGTTAACTTTCATATCCTAGCTCCTTAAAATAACTCACTGTCGTCACTAAATAAATTATCGAGTTCTTTATCTACTTTTACACGAATTTCGTGATCAACCTTCACATTTAAATTAATTGTAATAGGCTCTTTAGCAGCTACCTCTACTCGGTGCGTACACGCACCAAGGGCACTTATTGCTGCAAATACAATAAGTACTTTTATGCTTAACGACTGTTTCATCATTAGTTTCCTTTTTGTGAGTATTGTTGCTCAACTTTTTGTGTAATTTCATCACTTAAGCGCAATGCGCGTAATAAAGTAAATATATTTTCTTCATGATTATAATTAAAGTTAACTTGCTGCTCTGCTTGCTTATTATAACCTTGCAAATTTACGCCAAGCTTTAGCCAACCATCACTTTTAAGTGCCACACTGCTATTAAGCTTTTGTATATCAAGATTTTTAAGTAATCCCAATACAGGCTGTAACTCTTGTTGCTGCTGCATAACTGAATCAAATGCGGCGTTATTAGTAATCATTAACTTACCCGTTCCTTGATTACTTAAACTGCCATTTACTACCTCAATACCTGTGTTATTAAAGTGCACTGGCAAAGTGCCGGCAAAACGCCCTGAAAGCGTAATCCCCGACTGTTCATCAAGTGTAATAAGTTTACTGGCATCAATGTTTTTAAATTTAACGTTAGCAACTTGCTGCAGGTCATTAAGCGAGTATTTATCAAGGCTAAACTCACCATCAAATAACGCTCCTGCAATGTCAAACATACGCGCATTATTGTTTTTAACCTGCCAGTTCCCTTTAATGTTTTTAATAACAACACCAGCCCTTAGTTCATTTAAGTTAAAGGTAGTGGGTTTTACATTAAGCTGCCCTGAATTATATTCGCCAACAAATTGGCTACTTAAATCGCTAGCAAGGTAATCGTTATAAAGCGCACTTACGTTGTTTAACTCCATTGCAAACGAGGCATGTTGTAAATTTACATCCCCGCTGATTCGGCCATTAAACGTTCCCTGTGTAAGCTGCGCTAATGGCTCAAACTGATGAATAAAGGTATTTAATAACACTATACTTTGTGTAGGTACTACTATTTCAAATGGATGTTCCACTGCCGATATATGATGGTTTACCGCTAATTCAATATCGTTTACAAATACGTGATGTGATGCTTTTAGAGCGCGACTTTGCAATCCTGTAGAAGCAACTTTTATATTATTGAGTTTTATAACAGGGCTATTAAATTTATTTATTACTGTATTAGCACTAAGGTCTGCAAATAATTCACCATGACTTAAATTTGCTTTAGCAGTTATGGTATTGCTTATATCTGTTAATTTAAATTCGTTATATTTTAACGTTTTAAATAGGGTTTTTAGTGTTATTTGTGCGTTTAAAGCATCATCTAGCTGTGCCGTTAAGCGACCTTCGTATTGCTCTACACTCAGTTGTGCAAAATCAACCTTTGCGGCTGTTAATCTACTTGTAGCATTACCACTTGGTTTTCCATCGACTATATTTATTAAATTAAATTGCCCTGAGGCGTTAACTTTATTAGCGCTAATTTTATTACTACTAGTACTGGCAATAAAATCGGGAAGTGAATTAAGCGCAACAGTATAATTACCTTTAAGTGTGTTATTTTTAAATTCTGCATTAAGCTCAATGTTTTTAATATCTGGCGTACTTATACTAACCGCTAACATGCTTTTAAAATCCGCCCAAAGGTTGGTAAAATTAAGCTCTGACTCCATTAGAGTTATTTCAAATTGATTATCTCCTTCGCTAATTATATTTAGCATTGGCAAAGTAAGGTGGTTATTAGTAATACTAATCACTTTAGGAAGTTTAATCTGCCAATTTAAAGGGGTTTGCTCAGCTATAAAATCAGCATAATCACTCGGCGGAACGAGTGAGCTACACGTAGGCGTTAAATTTAATTTATTGTTTAACAAACTCGAATCTAGCTCAACTAATTTACTATTTAAATTAAAACCAATAATTAACCTACCATTAGCCAATGCTTCAAGCCGGCACTGCTCCATAGCATATTCAAACTGTGCGTTTACATCGCCATTTAACTGCAGTTCAATACCATCAAAGCTAAATACTTGCTGAGTACTAAAGCTAATACCTGCAACGGCTGTATTTTCGGTATTTATAAGCTGCTTTAACAGAGAGTCATCAACAGAAAACTGCCCTGTTAGTTTATTATTAGCTAAAATTGCTTTAGCGTTTATATCGCCTGTTATATTAAATTGATTTAAAATCGGCTCTGCTAAATTTATTTTTAGTGGCTTGTTAAAGTCATTACTCTTTATTACCAGCTGTTTTATAGCAATTAATGGACGTTTTTCTGGCAGCGCGAGAGCAAGTTTTTTTGCCGCGGAGCTACTTTGATTACTTTTGGGAAGTGGATTTATACTTAATACTGCATGCTCAACAATCACTTGCTTTGTATTTACAGTAATATCGATTAGCTCTAATTGTTGATTTTGATAAGTTAAGCATACTTTGTCGGCATGAACATTTAATTGAGCTGTAACCGAAAAATCTAAGCAACTGAGTGTAATACCCGCTTTTTCTAATTGCGGTGTTATAGCCCACTGGACTAATGGCAAACGAAATATATAACCAAGCAAAATTATGCTTAGTAATAAACTGCTAATAATTAAACTCACACGCTTAAACATATTATCCTTAATATTAGTGCTAGGTTCTAGGTTCTAGGTTCTAGGTTCTAGGTTCTAGGTTCTAGGTT
>NZ_JACJES010000018.1:0-67621 GCF_014164175.1 Pseudoalteromonas sp. SG44-5
ACTAAGCTTGGCTGTTAGAACTCAATCTGTACGAGTGCCCACACAGATGATTGCTTTATATTGTTAAAGAACGTTTTGAGTCGCTTTAGCGTCTCAAGGGATGCGTATAATACATCCTTTATTTTCCGAGTCAACACTTTGTTTTAAACTTTCTTTTTGGAAGATTTAAAACCGAAGTTTTATTTAACTCTCTAAGTAGTTCGCGTCTCGCTAGGCGTTGACGTTTCCCGTCTCAGTGGGGTCGCATTATAGGGAGCCGCAGATTTTACGCAAGTGTTTTTATCGCCTTTTTTGCATTTAATTTTTACCCCAAAGATACACAAGCCAGGCTCACAGGTTACCCACAAAACCCTGTGGATAACTGCGTTTTTTATTCCTTAAACAAGCTTACTGTTATATTGCTATAAACTTAAAAATGTAAAAAGCACCTAGATAAGGTGCTTTTAAAAGTAATAGTTATTAAGTTTTAGTACAAAATACTATATAACTTGCGACGATACTTTGCTGCAAGTGCATCACCGTCGGGTAAAGAGGCAATAATAGCTAAAAAACTTGGTTTTGCTTCGTTAAAATTCAGATCTTTTTGCAGCACTGTAAATAGTACATCTAATGCTTCTTCTTTTCTGCCGGCTTCATTGAGTAAAATACTTAGCTCTTCTTTTAATTCTAAGTCATTTGGGTACTTTTCTACTTGTTGTTGCTTTTCTTTAATCTCTGGTGAATCTTTTGCTTCAAGCGCAGCTTCGCATTTTGCTTTTATATTATTAAAGTAAGCATCTTGCTCTTGTACATCTATTGTATTAATTAGTGCTTGCGCTTCATCTACTTTATGAATTTGAATACATATATCTGCAAGTACTAATTTAATACGCGCGTTGCTGTTGTCAATTTCATAAGCTTGCTTTGCATAATTAAACGCGGCATTTAAATCTGACTTTAATAATGCTTGCTTTGCTTGCTCTAATAGTAAGTCTTGTTGAGCGGGTAAATGTTTAGCTAATGCTTCACGAATTTTCGCTTCAGCTTGGGCACCCGATAATACATCAACGGGCGCTGAGTCTTTTAACAACACCAGTGTTGGTAGTGTTTGTAAACCAACTTGCTGTGCTAATTGCGAAGCCAGAGCTTGCTCGGCATCGCAATCTAAATTTGCTACTACTATATAGTCGGTATATTCAGCGGCTAATTTATCTAATATTGCTGCCTGGTTAATACATTCAGGACTTTGCGCTGAGTAGAAGTTTAGCAGTACCAACTTTTGTTGTGATGTTTCGCCGAGTACTTGCTGAAAATTTTGCGCGTTGATACTAACTATGTTGCTCATTGAATTGATTGCCATATTCATTTATTTAGGTTTTTATATGGTGCTGAACATAATTATTACAAGTCATATATCTAAATCACTTGGATATACATTTATCTCAATAAGGGAAAATCATGAAGTTAACTTACTTAGGCACAGCGCTATTATTAGCTAGCCCTCTATTGGCGGCTAAATCATTAGACTTAAATTTACATAGCAGCATGCCAGCCATTGAAAGCTTTTACCTCGATCTGCATCAATCACCCGAGCTTTCGTATCACGAGCAACAAACCGCAAAAAAAATAGCAGCGCAGTTAAACAAGCTTGGTTTTGAAGTTACAAGCAATGTAGGTGGTTTTGGCGTTGTAGGCATTTACAAAAATGGTGATGGCCCCACAGTAATGATACGTACCGATACCGACGGCTTACCTATTACAGAACAAACAGGTAAGGCGTATGCTTCTAAAGTAACAGTAATAGACGAGCACGGTGCAAAAGTAGGTGTTATGCACGGCTGCGGTCACGATATACATATGAGCTCATTCATTGGTACTGCTGAACAACTAATAGCTCACAAAAATGCATGGCAAGGCACGCTAATGATGGTGGCACAACCCGCAGAAGAAGTAGGCGGTGGCGCTAAAGCCATGCTAAAAGAAGGCTTATTTAGTAAATATGCAAAACCTGATCACATAATTGCGCTACATGTAAGTGCAAGTGTGCCTGCCGGTAAAGTTGCGATGAAAAACGAATATACTATGGCCAGCGTCGATTCTGTTGATATAACTATAAAGGGTAAAGGCGGACATGGAGCTTATCCGCATACCACTATTGATCCGGTTATTATTGCTGCGCGCACTGTGCTTGCACTGCAAACTATTACGAGTCGTGAGCTTTCACCATTAGAGCCATCAGTCATTACTGTTGGATCTATTCATGGTGGCTCAAAACATAATGTAATTTCTGATGAAGTAAAGTTACAACTTACATTACGCAGCTATAACCCTGATATTAGAAATGCACAAATTGCAGCAATTAAACGCATTACCGCCGGTATTGCACAAAGCGCAGGCCTTGAGGAAGCGCTCTACCCTAAGGTGCAAGTACATGAAGATGAGTCAATTCCATCTACATATAACAATCCGGCACAAACCAACCTTGTGCGTCAAAGTATTGCCAGCGCTATTGGTGATGAAAATGTGCTTGAAACCCTCCCTGTAATGGCAGGTGAAGACTTTGGCTTATATGGCCGCACTGACGAAAATATTCCTATCACACTATTTTGGCTCGGTGGCGTTAACCAAGCAAAATATGCAAGTGCAATAAAAGCGGGCAAAACATTACCTTCACTGCATTCAAGTAAGTTTGCCCCAGACTATAAAGTCGCACTACCAACTGGCATTAAAGCCATGAGTAATGCAGCGGTAACTTTGTTTAATCAATAGTTTTATTTAAATAATAGCTCTGTAGTTAACCTGTAACAGAGCTTTTTTTATAACTCGACTTTTTATAAGGCGTTTTTTGGCCACGTTTAACAAAACGCTTTTTAGCTGAAGTTTTAGGCAGCTTTGCAAATACATTGCTATCGCAATTTGCAGCTTGTTGTACAAAACTATTTAAGTCGGCAAGTAAAGGCTGTAAAAATTGCTGATAGCTCATTACTTGCTGTGCAATATCACCTAAGCTCGATTCCCATTTAGCGGTTAAATCGGGGCGAACTAAACCTTGCGGCAGCACGCTAATAAGTGCACTCCCGGTTTCGGTTGCTTTAATTAATTTGCCTTCACGTTTTAAAAAACGGCGTTTAAATAATAATTCAATGATCCCCGCTCGCGTTGCCTCTGTGCCTAAGCCATCGGTGTCTTTAAGTACTTTTTTTATCTGTGGATCTTGTACATAGCGGCTTATGCCTGTCATGGCTGCAAGTAAAGTCGCATCACTAAAGTGCGCTGGCGGAGAGGTATATTTTTCAACAACCTCCCCTTGCGAGCAAAAAAGTAACATGTCTTTTGTTAAAGGCGGTAGCGTGGCTTCATCTTTCAATTCAGACTTACCCATTAGCACCTTAAAACCCAAGCTTACATCTTGCTTTGCATTTGCTTTAAATAACCCGCCAGCAATAGTTATCTCTGCTTTAGTTTCGTTGTAAATATAGTCGGGATAAAACTGTATTAAATAATGACGACATATTAATTGATAAACCTTTGTCTCATCGCTACCTAAACTTGCCGACTTTAACTGTTTTGCCGTAGGGACAATGGCGTGATGCGCAGCCACTTTTGAATCGTTAAAACATTTACTACGTTTTTTACTATCAGCTGCTTTTACTAACTCAACACCTTGCCCGCCATTAGTGCTTATAGCTTTTAAAATAGCAGACGCATCTTGGTGATGATCATTAGGTAAGTAGCGGTTGTCTGAACGCGGGTAGGTAATTAACTTATGACGCTCATAAAGAGTTTGGCATATATCCAGCACCTTTTGCGCTGGCATAGCAAATGCTTTTGCCGCGTCTATCTGCAAAGCAGATAAGTTATAAGGCAGTGGCGCAGTTTGTTTTTTTTGCTTTTGTTCAAGCGCCGTTAGCTCAGCATTTTGCTGTGTGATACGCGAGGCTACGTTTTCAGCCAATGCTTTATTTAATACTCGCCCTTCTTCGTCTTGATAAGGCTCACATGCCTTACTGGGTATCCATTTTGCACTAAATGATTGTTTTTCGGGGGTGACTAAGTGGGCTAATACTTCATAAAATGGCTTCGATACGAAATTTGCTATGTCATTATCTCTATTAACCACCAAGCCAAGTATGGGTGTTTGTACTCGTCCCACAGAAAGTACGTTACCAAACCCAGCTTTTTGCCCTGCTAAAGTATAAGCGCGGGTTAAATTCATACCAAACAACCAATCAGCACGAGAGCGCGCTAAGGCTGAAACGCTCAACGGAATAAACTCACGGTTAGATCGCATAGTCGTTAATGCTTTTTTTACTGCAGCTAAGTTTAAATCACTAATTAATAAGCGTTGAATATGCTGCTTTTTAGTTTTACTTATTTTGGCTTCTTCAATAACTTGATCGACAAGTAATTGCCCTTCTCTATCGGGATCACCTGCATGCACTAGTGCTGTAGCCTGTTTGATTAGCTTTTTTAACACAGTAAGTTGCTTGCGAGTTTTAGTTTTTGCTTTTAATTGCCACTGCTCAGGAATGATAGGTAGGTGCTCAAACTGCCACTTTTTAAAGCGCTCATCATAGTCATCGGGCTCGGCTTGCTCGAGCAAATGACCAATACACCAAGATACGCAATCACCATTTGCAACTTCAATGTAGCCATCGTGCTTTTTGTGCGGTTTTGGTAACGCGTCGGCAATAGCACGCCCTAATGACGGCTTTTCGGCAATATAGAGTTTCATAAGCAAGCTCTTTTACTGTTTATATACACAGTAGTTTAGCATATCAATTCACAGCGTGGGATGTTTTTATTAAACCGTACTATTTAACAACTCTGAGGTATTTGGCTGAGGTGGTGACTTTTAGTCAATTTTGACTAAAAGTCACCTGTAATCAATTACACTTAGTTTGCTTAAACCAAGTGTGTTTTTAATAAAATGACTGCTACCTTACATCGATAGGATCAGACTCTTTGGCCTTTCCTTGTAAAATAGATATTTCAACGCGACGATTACGACGGCGATCTTCATTGCTGTCATTTGGCACTAACGGCCGGGTTTCAGCACGCCCTACTACCATCATTCTATTTTTATCAAATCCAACTACTTTTTGCAGCTCACTGGCTACTGCAACTGCACGCTTAGATGAAAGATCCCAGTTATTAATATATAACTCGTTTGAAACCTGAAAATCGTCAGTATGCCCAGACACGGTAATTTCTCCAGGCACATCTTTTAATAGCACGCCAATTTCTTGAATAATGGGTTTAAACTTAGGTTGTAAAAATGCGCTACCCGAAGGGAAAGAGCCATTTTCACGAATACGAATAATTATTTGCTGCCCTAATGATTCAAGCTCTATGGCACCATCAATTATTTGTTTTTCTAATTGCTGAGCGATTTTTTTAACTAAGTCGTTTGTTTGCTGTTGATCGGCCGCTGAAATTGCTTGCTCCGATGCTTGCTCTTTGGAAGTACTACGCGACTCGCCACCACGTTTATCGCCCTGCTGCTCTTGCCTTCCGCCTGCTGAGCTTTCATCACCTGCCTGAAACTCTAACATTTGCTGGGTCATTTCTACCGTTTGCTGTTGAATTGTTTCAATTGGGGTAGGCTCTGGCTTGCCCGGAGTAAACTCCATAGCAATAACTGATGTGCCTTTGGGAATATCTTTAACTTCTATTTTATTTTGTACACCAAATGCAAATTTCATCGAACCGGCAATTTGTTTAAATTTAAGTACATCCATTTCAGAAAACGCAAGCAAGAGCACAAAAAAGCACATTAATAGCGACATTAAATCTGCGAATGTCCCCATCCACGCAGGTAAACCTGGGGGTGGGCACTTGCACTCTTGATCAGACATAGTTAATCCTCAGTGTTTACTTTACGTTTTGATTCAGCAAGATAGTTTTTCAAAATACCTTCTATTACTTTTGGATTTTGACCATCTTGAATACCTAAAACCGCATCTAAAATTAAACGTTGATTCATTGCCTCTTCGTCTTTACGCAGCTCCAATTTTGTTTGAATAGGAATAGCGACTACGTTAGCTAAAAATGCGCCGTATAATGTGGTTAACAATGCCACCGCCATAGCCGGACCAATTGCTTTAGGATCATCCATATTAGATAACATCGCAACTAAGCCTATTAAGGTGCCTATCATTCCCATTGCTGGGGCTATATCACCCAAAGATTTAAATAAAGTAGCACCCGACTCATGCCGTGCTGTAGTTAATGAAATATCTTTTTGCAGTGTGGCCCGCACTACGTCTGCGTCGTGGCCATCTACTAGCATGTCAACGCCTTTGCGCATAAATGGATTCGGTATTTCTGCCTCTTCAAGTGCTAAAAACCCGCCTTTACGTGCTGAATCTGCAAGTTCAACTGCTTTTTCGATTAACTCTTCTGGCGACTCAAGCTTAAACATAAACGCTTTGGTAACCACCTTACCTATGCCAAAAAACTGTGACATAGTAAAGTTTGATAAAACGATAAATAATGAACCGCCAAATACGATTACAACAGAGGGCGTGTTGTAAAACATAGCCATTTCACCGCTACTACTCATAAACATGGACATGACAATTAAGCCAATTGCGCCAAGGATCCCAATAATGGTTGCTAAATCCACATTCCCTCCAAAAGTTTTTGCTTTTATATGCAAACGTTTGTTATTAATTGTTTATCGGCAAGATACTGAATTGCTTAAGCCATTTTTTATAGATAAACATAAAAAGCTGGATTAAGCACTATTCTAGATCAACTTGTGTTATCTATCTAATTATCAATTTTTTAAAACATAAAACGTTTATTAACGAAAAAACCATTTCATCCTTTGACCTAGTTTAGCATTCCCCCTAAAATTGACTTCTAAATTTATTATGTAAGTTGAAATAAAGATGGCGACTAAAAAACCTGAAAACTTAAGTTTCGAGCAAGCACTAGAAGAATTAACAACAATCGTTAGTGAAATGGAACAAGGTGATTTATCGCTTGAGCAGTCATTAAAACAGTTTGAGCGTGGCATTGCTTTAGCAGGCGCATCGTCTAGTAAGTTGCAACAAGCTGAGCAAAAGGTGGCTATTTTAATGGGCAAAGATGAGAAGTCTGTATTAACCGACTTTGATAATGATATGGAATAGCCGTGACTATTAAAGAACTTATTACACATGCTCAAACTGATGTAGCCAATACTCTTAACCTTTATTTTGACCAATCGCTTAATACTGACGAGACCATAAAAGCCGCCACCCATTATAGTTTAATGAATGGCGGCAAAAGATTGCGTCCTTTTTTGGTTTACGCAACGGGTAAAATGCTCGGCGCAGATAAACAAGATTTAGACGTACTTGCTGCAGCTATAGAATGTATTCATAGCTACTCGTTAGTTCACGATGACTTACCAGCTATGGATGATGATGAATTACGTCGCGGACGCCCAACCTGTCATATCGTGTACGGCGAAGCACACGCAATTTTAGCCGGTGATGCACTGCAAGCTTTAGCATTTGAGTTAATCGCCAAGCATAATTTTAACTGTAGTGCTCAAGCTCAAGTTAAAATGATTGCTGAACTGGCACATGCCTCTGGGTTACAAGGTATGGTGGCAGGCCAAGGGCTTGATATTGCAGCTACTGATAAAGTAATAACCGTGGCTGAACTTGAGCGTATTCATAAGTTAAAAACCGGTGCGCTAATAAGCTGTGCAATTACACTGGGGGCTTTGTGCTCGAACAATGTTAGTCAAAACACGTTAGAAAATTTAGCCACTTTTGGCTATGCCATAGGGCTTGCATTTCAAGTACATGACGATATTTTAGACGTAGAAGGCGATACCGTTACTTTAGGTAAGCCTCAAGGGTCAGATATCGCTGCGAATAAAGCGACATATCCCGCTTTATTAGGTATGCTAGGCGCTAAAGAAAAAGCGCAAAACTTAATACAACAAGCCCATGCAGCGTTAGCAAATATAGACGCCGATACCAGTGCTTTAGCGTCACTAGCTAACTATTTAATTGAACGTGACCACTAAACACGGCTTAAATGTATTGCAACTTAGCACTAAAATTATTACTGAACATCAAATAACTCAAACAACGCGTTTGCACAGTTAGTTGATGTTAGCGAAGGACATATATAAAACCATGACACTTGATAGCAGCAAGTATCCATTACTTAATTTGGTTAACGAACCAGCCCACTTGCGAGACTTAGCACAAGATAAGCTTCCTGCATTTAGCCATGAGTTGCGTGACTACTTACTCAACTCGGTATCGCAAAGTAGCGGGCATTTAGCGTCTGGTTTAGGTACCGTAGAGCTCACTGTGGCACTACATTATGTGTATAACACCCCAGATGATCGCCTTGTATGGGATGTAGGCCATCAAGCTTACCCACACAAAATACTCACCGGGCGTCGCGATTTAATGCACACCATTCGTAAAAAAGATGGCTTGCACCCTTTCCCATTTCGCGAAGAAAGCCAATACGATACGTTTAGTGTGGGCCATTCTAGTACCTCTATTTCAGCTGCGTTGGGCATGTCTATTGCTGCGCAAAAAGAAGGTAAAGGACGCAAAACGGTTGCCGTTATAGGCGATGGTGCTATTACAGCAGGCATGGCGTTTGAAGCCATGAACCACTTAGGTGATGTAAAATCAGATATGTTGATCATTTTAAATGACAACGAAATGTCGATTTCTGAAAACGTTGGCGCGTTAACAAATCACTTTGCCCGTATTTTATCGGGTAGCTTTTATACTAACATTCGCGAAGGTAGTAAAAAACTACTCTCGGGTGTGCCACCAGTTAAGCAACTTGCCAGTAAAATGGAAGAGCATATTAAAGGGATGATGATCCCTGGTACCTTCTTTGAAGAATTAGGCCTAAATTATATTGGCCCAATTGATGGCCATGATGTAAACATGTTAGTAGATACGCTGCGTAATATGCGTAACTTAAAAGGCCCGCAATTACTGCATATAAAAACCCAAAAAGGCAAAGGGTATAAACCCGCTGAAGCCGACCCTATTGGCTATCACGGCGTACCTAAGTTTGATCCTAATACATCAAGTTTACCTAAATCAAAACCCGGTGCGGCTACATTTTCTAATGTATTTGGCGACTGGTTATGCGACATAGCAAAGCAAGACAGCAAGCTTATGGCGATAACACCGGCTATGCGCGAAGGCTCTGGCATGGTGCGTTTTTCAAAAGAGCATCCTGATCAGTATTTTGATGTTGCGATTGCCGAGCAGCACGCTGTAACCCTAGCCGCTGGTTTTGCTTGTGAAGGCTTAAAACCCGTTGTCGCAATTTACTCAAGCTTTTTACAACGTGCGTACGATCAGCTAATTCACGATGTAGCGCTGCAAAACTTACCTGTGTTATTCGCTATTGACCGTGCTGGTATTGTTGGCGCAGACGGCGAAACACATCAAGGTGCGTACGATTTAAGCTTTATGCGCTGCATTCCAAATATGGTCATTATGGCGCCAAGCGATACAAATGAGTGTCGCCACATGTTATATACTGGTTATCAAGCAAATTGTCCTGTTGCTGTGCGTTATCCGCGTGGTAGTGCTGGTACGGCAGAAATTGCAACTAATATGCAATTACTTGAAATTGGTAAAGCCGATGTTGTTAAGCAAGGTGCTAAAGTGGCTATATTGTCATTTGGTACATTACTTGAAAACGCGCAACTAGCAGCTGATGAACTCAATGCGACTTTAGTTAATATGCGCTTTATTAAACCGCTTGATACTGCGTTACTCAATGAGTTAATAAACAGCCACGATGTAATAGTAACGCTTGAAGACAATGCAATTTCTGGCGGTGCTGGCTCTGCGGTTAATGAGTATTTAGCAACGCAAAAAGCACAGGTTAGCATTCTTAACTTGGGTATCCCTGATGAATTTATTAAGCACGGTACACAAGACGAAATGCACGACGAAATGGGCTTAGGCGAGCAAGGAATATTAACTGCTATCAAAGCGTTTATTAATTAACCCCCTACTCATTTAAAGCATATTAAAAAAGGAGCCTAGGCTCCTTTTTTAATATCTAAATATTAGTTACTTATCGCATCCATACTTTAATATCAGCTAAACCATTGGCTTGTAGCAAGCCTATTTGCTGTTCAACATTAGGGTTTTGCTCAAACTCAAACGCATCTAACTGCTCATCAAAGGTAATATTAGCGACCCCATCGCCACCGCGTTTTTTAACTTGATGCAGTGCAATATCAGCTAAATTAATCGAGGTTTCCCAGCTAATAACTTGGCCACCTAATAATGGTAGCGGATAAAACGACCAACCAATTGAGGCCGAAATATGAGTGCTTTTACCATTTGGCAATTGAAATCCATGTTCGGCAATTCCTTGGCAAAGATCCGACACATAGCTGTCAATTAAGTTACATTTAAAGTCACGTAATAAAAGTAAAAATTCATCGCCGCTCCAACGTGCCACATAATCTGAGCCCTGAGTACGCGAATTAAGTAATACCGCCATTTGCTGCAAACAACTATCTCCGGCAATTGGCCCATACGCATCGTTAATACGGCTAAAATTATCTAAGTTTATAATTAATAATACTAGCGACTTGCCCTGCGCTTGCAGTGACTGTGAGTTACGCTGAAAATGTTCAATATCTTTAGGTAGTTGGTCGAACAAAAAGCGGCGGCTACGTAACCCTGTAAGCTCATCTGAATGGCTCACCAGCTTAAGCTGTGAGTTAACCTTATTAAGCTTATCGTTTGCTTGGCGAAGCTCTAAGGTACGATCAGTGATCAACCCTTCTAACACTTCTTGTTTACGGCGCTCTTGCGCTCTAAATACCCAAAACACTAAATAAAACAATAAAACGAAACCACTTGTGATCAGTAATCTAAAGTAAATTGTTTCATCAAAACGCTCAGGTACTACAAAAGCGTAATCAACAGATTGGGCTATGTTCCAATCCTCGCCTTGGCGTTTTGTTTCTAACTGAAACAAAAATGCACCGGCTGGAAGGTTGGTATAAATAGCTTCGCGGCGAGTATTAGCGTATCGCCAGTCAGTATCTAAACCATTTAATTTATATCTAAACTCAATACTATTTGGCGCGTAATAATCTATAGCTGTGTATTTTAAAGTAACATCGCGCTCGTCTATTTTTAATCGCGGTTTATTACCTAATGCAGCTGTGGTTAAACTACGTAATGGTGTAGTTAATGTTTCTATTTTAGGTTTTAAACCACGTAAACCAAACAGCTCAACGCTTTTAGGTATTTCAACTACACCTTGTAAACTGGGATACCAAATGGAGTTATCCATATCAACAACCGCGTCATGCCCTAAGCCATTACAACATTGGCTGGCTTTACCATCGAGTTGGCGATCGAACGAGGAAATAACCTCTTCAACTTTTAAGCTTTGGATCTGCGTTTTAAATTGATCTACCGGCATCCGATAAACACCTTTCATGGTGCTTACCCATATTCTTTTTAATTTTTCATCGTACTTTAAGCTAAAAATAGAACCATAGGGTAAGCCATTTGCCGCATCTAATTGCTGCCATTGTCCTTGTCCACTACGATAAAACAAACCATCGTTTAACGAGCCAACTAATATTCCAACTCCATCTATATGCAAAATACTGGTTACATAAGCACTTTCTAAGGTAGTTTGGTCGCCTATTTTTTCTATTCCTCGGTCAGTAAAGTAATACGCGCCTTTACTAGTACCGATAATGCCAAAGTTTGGTGCATCTAATACAAAAGTAATAAACTTACTGCCTAAAAATGCATTATAAGCAAAGGGCCTTAAACCACTATAATTGAGTCGATACAAACCTCGGCCAGTACCAATCCAAAATCCGCCTCGGGTAGCTGAGCTAATCGCAAATACCGGGTTGTCGTTTAATGCGCGCCCAGGAAAGCTGTAAAGTGTGTCGTCTTCATAAAAGAATAACCCCCGCCCAGTAGCAATATAAAGCCGATCGCCATCAAACTGTAAATCATGCACCGAGGCATGCCCATACTTGCTACTGTTTATTATATTAATAAAGTTTTTATTGGTATCAAAGTAACCAACTCCACTTCTGTTAGCTATCCACAGTTTGTCATCGGGTGATTTACTAATCGCCATTACCGTTTCAGTCATTTTAGAAATTGCCGAGTGACGCTCAATGCGACCTTCGTGTGCCAGCCATAAACCTTCACTAAAACTGGCTAGCCAAACATTATTTTGATCATCGCGAAACATGTCAGCAAACCAAATACTTTGATCTAACTGACTTGGCTCAACCCATTGCCAATCACCTGACTTGCCACGAAATAATAAACGCCCATAAGTAGATACCCATAAGCCACCATTGGTGTCGCTCATAAATTTATAAACTGCAGAGTTATTCACATTAGGCAGTGGGAAAGAACGTAGTTCGTCATCTAAATCTAAAAAATAAGCACCCAACTCAGAGGCTAAATATAAATTACCATTTAAAAAAGAGAGATCGTGCACTATGGTTTGCGCTAAGCTGTCGGGTAATGACACTTTGGCAGTAAGCTCTAAACGTAATTTAGAAAAGTCGGCAGCGCTTTTTGTCAGGCGCAGTAAATGTCTGTCGTTTACTAACCAAATACCTTCAGGTGCGAGCGCCATTTTGCTCACAGAGCCAACTATTTGAGTAATAACAGTGGGATTAACTATGGGTGATGGCTCATTAGTTTGATCGCGTAAATCAACCAAACTACGATCAACATAATACAGGCCATTAGCGGCTATCCAAATACCGCCTTTAGAGTCCTCTAAAATATCTCTAACCGGGCCTTTAATATTAAACTCTTGTGCACTAAGTGTTGCAGGGTCAATAACCACTAACCCATTTTTGGTGCCGATCCACAAAAAGCCTTGGCCATCTATTAGTAATTTATTAATACCATTACTTGGTAAAAAAAGACTATTTTGCGTGTTGTAGTTGGTAAAAGTATTGCCGTCAAAACGACTTAAACCAAATTGAGTTCCCAGCCACATATAACCTTGCTGGTCTTGCACAACACTTTTGAGTGATTGCGAGGGGAGTCCATCTTTAATATTCCATTGTTTAACTACGTAATCAGTAATTGAGGCCCAACTTGGCATAGCACAGGTTAGTAGTACAAAAACTAGTAAAAATCGCATCATATTGCTGCCACCTAGCTAAACAATCAAATAATAAACTAAAAGGGTAGTAAACCTACTTTTATCAGCGCTTGCAAACAAATAAGTGAAAATATACCTGCAAGTACGTCATCAATCATAATTCCAAATCCACCATGGGCACGCTTGTCGAGCACACGGATAGGGCCTGGTTTGACTATATCAAAAAAACGAAACAGTAAAAAACCAACCAATAATGTTTGCCAGCTCAGTGCGGCACCAATCATAGTGATGTAATAGCCTGCCACTTCATCCCATACAATCGCGGGGTGATCGTGTACCCCTAAATCATCAGCGGTTTTGCCACAAGCCCAAATACCAAAAACACTGATCACTACAGCAAATACTATTTGTAACCACAACGGGTAGTGCATGGTTATAAAAATAAAAGGTAAAGCAGCCAAAGTACCAAATGTGCCTGGGGCTATAGGTGCAAGCCCAGTACCAAAACCTAAACCAAAAAACTGATGTGGACGCTTTAGGTTAAATAAACGCTTGTTGTTCAACTTAAATCCTTAGAAAAGTGCTCAAAACCTTGGTGCTTAAAAGTAAATTTTTCGCCTTTATGTAACAGGTCAATTTGCCCTTCGCCACTTTTTATTTGGCCAATACAAATTGCCTCTACGCCATATTGACGCAGTTTTACATCAAGCATACTTTTATTGCTATCAGGCACGGTATAAAGCAGTTCATAGTCGTCGCCGTAATTTAGTATAAACGGTAATTGTTGTTCAAAATCAAGGCTAGCTTTCATTGCATCCGAGGTGGGTATGCTTTCAATATTAACCGTTGCGCTAACCTGCGACATATTTAGTATATGGCCTAAATCGGCTAGTAAACCATCTGAAATATCAATAGCAGAAGACGCAAGCCCACGTAATACCTGCCCTGCAGCCACTCTAGGTGTAGGGAAGTTAAGGCGCTTTTTAATATGTTTTAGATGCTCAGGTTCAATCGTTAAGCCTTGCTTGCGAGACTCTATTGCAAGCCCCGCATCTCCTAACGGCCCAGTTACAAAAATCCAGTCACCTACTTTTGCGCCATTTCGGCATAATGCAGTGCCTTCGGGTACTGTACCTTTTGCACAAATAGTAATACTCAAAGGTCCTTGAGTCGTGTCGCCACCAATTATTTGTACATTAAAATATTCGGCAATTTCATGCATGCCGTCAGTCAATTCTTCAATCCATTGCTGATCAATACTCGGAAGTGTTAAAGCGATAGAAACCCATGTAGGCTCTGCCCCCATTGCCGCTAAATCACTTAAATTTACAGCCAATGCTCTGTGCCCGAGTGCGCGAGGTTCAATGTCATCAAAAAAATGCACACCAGCAACGAGTGTATCGGTTGTTATAGCAAGCTGACAATTTTGCGGCACAGTAACTAATGCGCAGTCATCTCCAATCCCTAAATTAACATCGCGGCGAGTAATACCACGGCCTTTAAAATAACGATTAATTAATTCAAATTCCTTCATACACAAAAAAGCCGACCTATGCCGGCTCTCCTTTTTAACGGTAATTTATACCAGCCAGTTTTGATAAAATAATTATCAAAAACCTGACTAAATATTACTTACGTAAATGCTTAACTGCTTTATCAAGTACACCGTTTACAAATTTATGGCTATCTTCAGCGCCAAACATTTTAGCTAATTCAATGCTTTCGTTGATAGCCACTTTGTATGGAACATCTTCACGAAATTTTAGCTCATAGCTGCTTAAACGTAATATTGCGCGTTCAACCATATCTAACTCATCGAATGGACGGGTTAAATGCGGTGATACAGCCTCGTCTAGTTGCTTATAATTTACCGCAACGCCACTGGCTAAATCTTTAAAATATTCAACATCAATTTTAGTCACGTCGTTTTCGATCAACATTTGTTGTTCGATATCGGCAATTGCATTGCCACTTAATTGCCAAGAATAAATGGCCTGAAGTGCTAATATACGTGCTTTACGTCTTGCTGCTGGTTTCACAAAAATTCCTTAAACTTAAATTTTATCTAACACATTAACCATTTCAAGCGCGCCTAAAGCAGCTTCGCCGCCTTTATTGCCCATTTTGGTGCCAGCACGCTCAATTGCTTGTTCAATGCTTTCTGTGGTTAATACGCCAAATGCAACCGGTATATCATACTCAAGTGATACTTGCGCAAGACCTTTGTTTGATTCGCCAGCAACTAGGTCAAAGTGTGGAGTACCACCTCTGATCACTACGCCTAATGCGATGATTGCATCATACTGTTTTTTTGCCGCAATACGTTTCGCTGCTAAAGGTAATTCAACCGCGCCAGGTACATAAACTACGGTAATATCGTCATCCGATACACCACCTGTGCGTTTTAATTCATCAATAGCGCCTGCTAATAAGCTACTACCAATAAAGTCATTAAAGCGAGAAATGACAATGGCAAATTTTTTGCCCGGAGCGTACTTACTACCTTCAATAATTTTCATTTGATAACCTTAAAAATAAGTTTGAGCGATTTCGATTGCGCAAAAATTGCAGCGCATCATACCATAAAAATAAAATAATAGCCTAGCGTCTAATTACTGCGGCTCTATGTAGTCAACAACTTCTAAATGAAACCCTGAAAGTGCATGATACTTTTTAGGGCGACTCATTAAGCGCATTTGTTTAATGCCTAAATCGGCTAATATTTGTGAACCCACGCCTACAGTACGAGACGTACCTGTAAATTTATTCGGTGTTACATCTTCACCCGAATCTTCGGCTGCAAACGCCTTTACGGTTGCCTCAAGCTCTGCGGTACTTTCTTGTTTGCCTAAAATAACTAATACACCATTGTGCTTAGCTATATAAGCCATTGCGTCAGACACGCCCCAGCTACGCTCAGAGTTTCTATCTGAGAGTAAAATATCGTTAAAGGTGCTTTGTAAATGCACTCGCACTACGGTTGGCGCTTGTTGTTTTATTTCGCCTTTTACTAATGCGTAATGTAGCTGTCCGTCAATGGTGTCTTTGTAGGTTACTAAATCAAACTCACCGTGCTCGGTAGGTAACTTACACTTTGCCACTTGCTCTATTGTGGTTTCGTTTAAGTTACGGTATTCAATTAAATCAGCTATGGTGCCAATTTTAATATCGTGCTGTTTAGAAAACACTTCTAAGTCAGGACGGCGCGCCATAGTGCCATCTGCATTGAGTATTTCAACAATAACCGATGAAGGCTCAAGCCCTGCTAAACGGGCTAAGTCGCAGCCTGCTTCAGTGTGCCCTGCACGCGTTAAAACACCGCCAGGTTGTGCCATTATAGGAAAAATATGCCCAGGCTGTACTATATCGCTAGGCACTGCGCCTTTAGCTATAGCGGCCTGTACTGTACGTGCTCTATCTGCTGCCGAAATACCTGTAGTAACGCCTTTTGAAGCTTCTATCGACATTGTAAAATTAGTTGAAAACGCAGCACCGTTATTTTTTACCATAAGCGGTAAATCAAGTTGCTCGCATCGCTGTTGCGTCATAGTTAAACAAATTAAACCACGGCCATGCGTGGCCATAAAGTTAATAGCTTCTGCACTAATATGCTCGGCGGCAATAATTAAATCGCCTTCATTTTCCCGGTCTTCATCGTCCATTAAAATAACCATTTTACCGGCTTTAATGTCTGCGATAATTTCTTCTGCGCTGTGTAAGTTCATAATTCACTCTTATTAGTTGTTAGTTGCGTTACTTAATAAAGCCCGCTTTTGCGAGTAAGCTCATTGAAATATCAGCGCCCGTAGGCTGCTCTGCGCCTTTTATAAGCCGCTCTAAATAACGCGCAATTTGGTCGACTTCCAAATTAACTTGGGTGCCCACTTTAAAATTAGCTATCGTTGTTTGCTCGCTAGTATGGGGCACAATCGTTAATTTAAATTTATTACCTTCTACTGCGTTCACTGTTAGGCTAATACCATCAATACATACAGAACCTTTATACGGTATGTATTTCATTAGGTTTTCATCTGTGGTTAGCCAATATTCTGTAGCACGTGCATTTGGCGTAATGGCGGTAATTGTAGCAATGCCATCAACATGGCCAGACACTAAATGCCCACCTAAACGCGAAACCGGTTGCATGGCTTTTTCAAGATTAACTGTTTGCCCTAATGTGTAATGAGCAAAACCAGTTAAATCTATCGTTTCATTCGATAAGTCGGCACTAAAACCATCGGCATGTTTATCAACAACAGTTAAACACACACCATTAGTGGCAATACTATCTCCTAACTTAACATCACTCATATCAAGGTCAGGGCTTTGTACACGAATAGCTAAATCGCCTTGTTTTTTTTGTAATAAAGCAATTTTGCCTGTGGCTTCTATTATCCCAGTAAACATAGCATTACTCTTTTGTATCAAGTGGTTTTAATGAGCTTTTTACTGCGCTAATACGTAAATCATCACCTATACGCGTACACTCATTAAAAGTTAAATCAATCGTATTTTGCATACTGATCAACTCAGGAAAATTAACTAAACTCTTGCCATCACACCCAATTAATTTAGGCGCTAGATAAAAAATAAATTCATCTATTAAATCCAGTTCAACCATTTTACCCGCAAGGGTTGCTCCAGCCTCTAGCCACACAGTATTAAATTGCAGCTTTGCGAGCTTTTTTAAAACCGCGGTTAAATCAACTTTTGAATTACTAGCAGTTACTACTATATGCTTTACAAAATGCGGCCAATGTTGCGATTTATCAACCTTGGTAGTAAAAATTATTATTTCACTTTCAATAGCAAATAAAGCAAGATTTGGGGTTAAACGATTTTGCGAGTCAATAATAACACGCACAGGTTGGCGAAGCGGTAACTGTGTAGGTAATGCCTGCGGTAATTCATTTTTACGCACATTTAATTTAGCGTCATCTACTAATACTGTGTCGGCACCGGTTAAAATAGCGCAACTTTGTGCACGATATAACTGTACGTCTTGGCGTGCTGCTGCGCCTGTTATCCACTTACTTTGGCCATTATTAAGCGCCGTTTTACCATCAATACTGGCGGCCATTTTACACGTTACATAGGGCAGGCCATGCTCCATGCGTTTAAAAAAGCCTAAATTAAGCGCCCTAGCCTGTGCTTCAAGTAACCCATACGCAACCTCAATACCAGCGTCGCTAAGTATTTTCAGCCCCTTACCAGCCACTTGTGGATTATTATCGACCATGGCGGCAATTACTTTTACTACACCGGCGGCTTTTAAACCTTCTGCGCACGGTGGTGTACGACCATAATGGCTACATGGCTCAAGCGTAACATAAGCAGTTGCGCCTTTTGCTTTACTGCCAGCCATAGCAAGTGCATTTACTTCTGCATGCCCTTGTCCGGCAAGCTGATGAAATCCCTCGCCTACTATTTCATTGTTTTTAACTAATACACAACCTACGTTTGGATTAGGCGTGGTAGTAAACCGGCCTTTTTTAGCCAGTTCTATAGCACGTGCCATATACATTTCGTCATCTTGGTTAAAAACACAGTCGCTTTGCATACTTACTCCCCTAAACGGGCAATTTCTTCGCCAAATTCGCGAATATCTTCAAACGAGCGATACACCGAGGCAAAGCGCACATAAGCTACTTTATCGAGCTTTTTAAGCGCTTCCATAATGCACTCTCCCACTAAATGGCTCGAAACCTCTCGCTCGCCGGTTGCGCGTAATTGCGACTTTATTATATTAACTACTTCTTCTACTTGTTCGGTACTTACGGGGCGTTTTTCCAGTGCGCGGTTTAAACCATTTAACAATTTATCTTCGTTAAAGGGTTCGCGGCTGCCATCTTGTTTTATTACCCGTGGCATAACCAGTTCTGCGCCCTCAAACGTAGTAAAACGCTCATGGCAGTCATTGCATTCACGACGACGACGCACTTGGTGACCACCGCCAACCAGGCGAGAGTCAATAACTTTGGTATCTTTTGCGGTACAAAATGGGCAATGCATAGCTAGGTACTTCCGTTTTAAAAAACAAAAAAGGCCGCTTTAAAGCGGCCTTTATCTTAGCAAAAAACTAAGCGATTGTGATCTAAATTACTGTTTTACTTTTATTAAGCGTAAACAGGTAGTTTTGCACAAATTGCTTTTACTTTTTCTCTTACTTGCGCCTGTACTGATTCATCATTGATGTTATCTAGTACGTCACAGATCCAGCCAGCAAGCTCTTTAGATTCTGCTTCTTTAAAACCACGACGAGTGATTGCAGGTGAACCAATACGTAGGCCAGATGTTACAAACGGTGAACGTGGATCGTTAGGCACTGAGTTTTTGTTAACTGTAATATGAGCGTTACCCAAAGCAGCATCAGCATCTTTACCGGTAATATCTTTATTGATTAAATCAAGTAAGAATAAGTGGTTTTCAGTTTTGTCAGATACAATTTTGTAGCCACGTTCCTGCATAACAGCAACCATAGCTTGTGCATTTTTAACAACTTGTGTTTGATATACTTTAAATTCTGGTTGTAGGGCTTCTTTAAATGCCACAGCTTTAGCAGCAATAACATGACATAAAGGACCGCCTTGGCCACCAGGGAAAACAGCACTGTTAAGCTTTTTGTAAATAGCTTCGTCGCCACATGCCGAAATAATTAAACCACCACGAGGGCCTGCTAAGGTTTTATGTGTAGTTGTAGTAACAACATGTGCGTGAGGAACTGGGCTTGGGTAAATACCCGCCGCAATTAAACCAGCAACGTGCGCCATATCTACAAAAAAGTAAGCGCCAATTTTATCAGCAATTTCACGTAATTTAGCCCAATCAACAATACCTGAGTATGCTGAGAAGCCACCAATAATCATTTTTGGTTTGTGCTCAAGCGCTAGCGCTTCAACCTGTGCGTAATCAATTTCGCCTGTAGTTTCATCTAGGCCATACTGAATTGCATTATAAAGCTTACCTGAAAAGTTTACGTGTGAACCATGCGTTAAATGGCCGCCATGAGCTAAGCTCATACCTAGTACGGTATCACCGGCGTTTAACAATGCTAAAAAAACGGCCGCATTTGCTTGCGAACCAGCATGTGGTTGTACGTTTGCATAGTCAGAACCAAATAGTTCGTTAGCACGGTCAATCGCTAATTGCTCAACAACGTCTACATGCTCACAACCGCCATAGTAACGTTTGCCCGGATAACCTTCTGCGTATTTATTAGTTAACTGTGAACCCTGTGCTTCTAGTACGCGTGGGCTACAGTAGTTTTCAGAAGCGATTAATTCAATGTGATCTTCTTGGCGCGCAGTTTCTTTTGCAATTGCGTCAAATAACTCTGGGTCAAAATCTGAAATATTCATGCTACGTTCTAACATTGGGGTCTCCTGGGGCAAGGTGTATGGTATTTTTTAGAGGCTTTATTGTACGCTTAAAACGACTATTTGCCTACGCTCTTAAGTTGAGGATATTTAAACAGGGATTGAATTTATTTCACAGGCTTTTTAAGATGATATTTTTTAATCATTACATAATAAATTAAAATATATATTAATTACTATATTTACATAGCTAATGAAAGTATTAACACCCACACTAAAATATACCTATAAAAAAAGCGACCAAGGCCGCTTTAATTAGATCTTACTTTTAACTTAATTTTTTAAGTATTTCAGTACGTAAGGCATCATAATCAGCATTTATATCATTAGCTAAACATGGCTTGGCTAATGCATCTGCAAGTGGCTTTGGCATAGCTAGTTCAATGTTTAAAATACCTTCAACACTGTCTTTAAATTTAGCTGGATGAGCCGTTGCTAAAAAGATTCCGGCAGCGCCAGGAGCGCGATTTTCAACAAGTCCTTGGTATGCAATAGCGGTATGCGGCTCAGCAACATAACCTGTTTGTTGAATATTTTTCATCACTGTTTGCGTATCTTGCTCGTTTACGCTAGTTGAATAAAAATTATCGTAGCTAAACCAATTGTTGTCGAGCATAGATTGCACTCGTGGCCAGTTATTTGGCTTGCTTACATCCATTGCATTTGAAAGTGATTCAAGTGTCGCGTTTGGCGTCCAGTTTTTATCCAGCATAAAGCGCGGTACTGTATCGTTTTGATTAGTAGTTGCACTAAGTTTGCCAACAGGCAAACCAATAACAGCACCTATCATTGCCGCGCACACATTACCAAAGTTACCACTTGGAACCGAAATATGCGCAGTAGCCCGTTTTGCTTTTGGTAATTGTGCAATTGCCTCAAAGTAATAACAAACTTGTGCCACTAAGCGACTAATATTAATAGAGTTAGCAGAGTTAAGCCCCAGTGTAGATTTAACTTCTTCATCTAAAAAGGCATTTTTAACTAACTCTTGGCAATCATCAAAGCTGCCTTCAACCGCATAACAATGAATGTTGCCACCCAATGTAGTAAAGAGCTTTTGCTGCGCCAGTGAAATTTTGCCTTTAGGGTATAAAATTACCACGTCGATATTAGGCTTATTATAAAACGCATGTGCAACCGCCGCGCCAGTATCGCCCGACGTTGCAGTTAAAATAGTCACTTTATCGCCTTGATTAAACTGCGCTAAACACTCTGCCATAAAGCGCGCACCAAAATCTTTAAACGCTAAGGTAGGCCCATGAAACAATTCTAAGCAATAAGTGTTCTCTGCCACTTCCACCAGCTTAACCGGAAAGTTAAATGCATTTTTAACTATATGTGCAACGGTATCTGCTGGTAATTCATCGCCAATTAAATGCGAGAGTATTTTACTACTACGGGTTACAAAATCCATATCAAGTAGTGCATCAACATCCGTTAGTGGTGTTAATGACTCGGGAAAAAATACCCCTTGATTACGCCCTAAACCCGTTTTTACTGCCTCAACAAACGACACTTGTTGCGAACTATCTTTTAAATTATGTAATTGCATAACTACTATCCTATAAAACTGTTAATTGACGTGTGCCGTCGTTATCTAATTTACAAATATGGCAAAAACCTTGCTCGTTTATGTAGTTACTTTCAAGCCACTGCGCGCACTGCTGTGCAGCTTTTAATGTTTTACACACAGTAAATAATGTTGGCCCTGCACCAGAAATACTAACAATTTCGGCGCCTAGCGCTGGCAAACTCGCTTTTGCTTCACTAAAACCTGTTATAAGTGGCGCACGGTATGGCTCGGCTATATGGTCTTGCATAATACTTAATGCATCATCAAAGCGATGCATTAACAATAAACTACTAAAGGCAGATAAACGCTGCGCAAATTCTACACCTGCGTGCATGCTCAACTCTTTTGGTAAAACTGAGCGTGCTTTTGCTGTATTAAGTGAAAAACCAGGAAACGCAGCAACGTAATACCAGTTTTCATCGACTGGTAAAGCAATTGATTTATTAGGAATTAAATCGCCAGTTAGCTGCAGGCCACCTAAATAACATGGCGTGATGTTATCGTAATGACGACCACCACTAACAACTGCCTCAAAGTCGGCCATTAACTCAATAAGTTCAACTTGGCTAAGCTTGGTTCCGGCAAATTTATCTAGGGCAGCAAAGGTTGCTACCACCGAACACGCACTTGATCCTAACCCTGAACCTATGGGCAAGTTCTTTTTCAGCTCCAACTTTACACTTGGCATATTAGGCGCTACATGCGCTCTAAAATGCACTAAACATTGATACGCTAAGTTTTCACTGGCATCACTTGGTAGCTTATGCGCGTATTCGCCAGAGCAAATAAACTCATCGCTCGATGCGGCACTAACAACGGCTACATCGCCTAATAAACTGCCGTCAATAGGTGCAAGAGCTGCGCCTAATGCGTCAAAACCAACGGCAAAATTACCAATAGATGCGGGAGCATATACTTCAATCATTGTTTGCTCCTAGCGCGATAACGTTTTTAAAATATCAGCAAATACACCAGCGGCTGTTACTGCCGAGCCTGCGCCATAGCCTCGTATAACAAATGGGCGTGGCTGATAATACTGACTTAAAATTGCTAATGCGTTTTCGCCATCACGAATATCGTAAAGTGCATGCTTTGCATCAACGGCTTCTATACCTACCTTACAGTGACCTTGCTTAATTGTGCCTACGTAACGCAGTACTTTACCCTCTGCGGCAGCACTTGCTATTCGGTCGTTAAAACCTGCGTTTAGGCTAGGGAGCTTTTCCATAAACGTATTTACATCATCGCCTTGTGCAAAACCGTGCGGTAATACCGACTCTACTTCAATGTCGCTTAGCTCTAGTGGCATGCCAGATTCGCGGGCAATAATTAATAGTTTTCGTGCTACGTCTGTCCCCGATAAGTCATCACGCGGATCAGGTTCAGTAAAGCCACTTTCTTTAGCTTTAATTGTTGCCTCAGACAGTGACAAGCCATCTTGCAGCGCACCAAACATGTACGATAGCGAGCCTGATAAAATACCGCTAAATTCTAGTAACTCGTCTCCTGCACCAAATAACGATTTTAAGTTATCAAGTACCGGTAAACCGGCTCCTACATTGGTTTCGTATAAAAACTTACGGCCATTTTTTTGCGTTGCTGCAATTAAGTCTTGATAGTAAGCATACGAGCTTGTATTGGCCTTTTTATTTGCGGCTACGACATGGAAACCGGCATTTAAAAAGTCTACGTATTGCGCCGATAACGCATCTGACGAAGTACAATCAACTAATACTGGGTTTATTAAATGATTTTGCTGTACAAATTGTTCAACTAGTTTTAAATCAAAAGCCTGCTCTGATGCGCCAAGCTTTTGCTGCCAGTCATCAAAGGCAATACCTTCACTGTCTAAGTGTAGCTGGCGAGAGTTAGCAACCCCATAAAGCTTAAGTTTAATATTGCGTTTTTCAAGCCAAGCTTGTTGACGCTCTAATTGCTCAATAAGCTCTTGACCTACTAAACCACACCCTAATAAAAACACGTCAATTGATGGAATATGGGTAAAGAAATTCTCATGACAAACCTTTACAGCGCCATTACAACGTTCACCATCGATCACGGCCGAAATAGAACTTTCGGTAGAGTCTTGGGCTATAGCTACAATATTTACTTGTGCTTGAGCAAGTGATGCAAAAAACTTAGCCGCTAAACCTTTGTGCGCACGCATATTATCGCCCACCAAAGTAACAATAGCTAAGTTACGCTTTACTTGTATTGGTTCAATTAATCCTGCTTGAGACTCTAATTTAAATGCGGTTTGCAGCGCTTCAAGTGCCAGCGCTAAATCGACCTCATGAACACAAAAACTAATACTGAACTCACACGATGACTGGGTAATTAAAACAATCGACACATTATCAAGGGCAAGGGCATTAAATACTTTAGATGCCATCCCTACTTTACCTTTCATGCCCGGGCCCGACACGGTAAGCATTGCTAAATCTTGTAAACTTGATAGTGCTTTTACTGGCTCAGATGAAACGCTCTCGTTACTAATAAGTGAGCCTTGTGCATTGGGGTTACGCGTGTTTTTAATTTCGCACGGTACACCCGCTTTAGCGCAGGGTAAAATTGTTTTAGGGTGTAATACTTTTGCACCAAAGTAAGAAAGCTCCATCGCTTCTTTATAAGATAAAAAATCAACTTTAGTGGCGGTTTTTATATAACGCGGATCGGCACTGTAAACACCATCTACATCAGTCCAAATTTGGCAAACATCGGCTTCTAAACAAGCTGCCGCAATTGCCGCAGAATAATCTGAGCCATTTCGGCCCAAAGTGGTTAGTTCGCCTTGCTCATTACTGGCAGTAAAACCGGGCATAATATAAATAGTTGCTGGTTGTTCTTTTAATACGGCTTGAAAGCGCACTTTACTGGCAACTAAGTCTGCCTCTGCATCTATGTAACCACCGGTTGATACTATGCAATTGGTCGCTTCAAGGTACTGCGCGTTTAAATCACCGAGTAAGCATTGCATTAACGACACACTAACGCGCTCACCAAAGCTAATAATAAAAGCACGTACTTGCTCAGGGCAGCATTTAATCAGTGATACACCATCAAGTTTATTTTTAAGCTCGGTAAAATTTGGCCAGTTTTCAATTTCACCATAGCCTTGCTCTACTGCTTTTTTTAACTCGTCACATCGATTTACCAGTGCTTGCCACAAGTGACTAAAGTCTTCACCCTGCTCAGCCGCTGAGGCTAATGCAACTAATGAATCTGTCATGCCACCGGGGGCTGAAAGCACTAATAACATTTCATCTTTTAATTGTGCTTTTGCCAGCACGGCAACCATCTCTAAACAAGCAAAGTCGGCAAGCGATGATCCGCCAAATTTTAAAACGCGCATTTTTTATGTTTCCTCATTCCATAAAACGAAAAAAGGCCTGGGTTCTAAGTGAACACAGGCCTTTAAATTTGTTGCACCGACCTATGCCACTATCCAGTTAGGATGATGGTTGTAATAATAATGGTCGCTGCAAGACTAAATGTTTTCATAGCTTAAGACTGCCTTAACACAGGCTATACTGTCAACCCTCATTAAGAAGATAAAACAGTCTTTTTTTCATCTTAACTTCTAGTAAATGCCAAATTTATGCAAAATATTATTAAGTATTATTTTGCCAACTGGCTTTTCGATAAACCCTATAACACCTAATTGTGCTACGCGCTGCTGCATTTGCTGTTGAATATCTGCCGAAATGACTAATACAAAACACTCCATTTTTTCTGCTTTAATATGCTCCAACACCTGCACACCATCGAGTATCGGCATAGTTAAATCGAGGCAAACTAAATCAAAATGTTGTTCTTTCAATAACGCTAACGCATCTACTCCATTTATCGCTTGGCGTATATCGGCGGTTATACAGTCATTTAAGCAACGTATCACTTGTTTGCGGGCTACTGCTGAATCGTCACAAACTAAAATAGAAAAGTTCATCATGAAAACCAGTTACTAAGGCGATGCATTAAAGCCAGCATAAAAACAACCTCTCGTTCAGCCAAACTTAAAGCCAAAAAACTTCAAAAATATCGAGCTTCACTATAACTGAATTAATGTAAAATACACTAGGGCGTGTTAATTTTTCAAAATTGAAATTTATTCAACCAAGAGTTATTTATATTTGGCCTAGCCTGCGCATTATCAAACCCAGCATTAAACTATAGTGTAATGCAAAAAGCTAAGCGCTAAATACATATGCGCTTAGTTTTAAACGGCCTGTATAAAAGTGTAGCAACTTATTGCGCAACAAGTGCGCAGCGACAGCAAGCAAGATTACACATACTCAATTATGACTGCGCTCCTTAAAACAACTTGCTATTTTTTAAATATGCCACAATAAAATCAGCCATTTCGAGATACTGATTTTATTGCTATGATTGTGCAAATTTTTCAAATGGATCTGTATTCCTATGTGGTTTAGTAACCTTATATGTTATCGCTTTAAACAAGATGTTTCGTATACACAAGAAGATTTTGACAAAGCATTAGAGCAAGACTTATTTCGTCCATGTACGGGCCAAGAGCTGGCTACATTTGGCTGGACAAAAGCGTTTGGGAAACACGGCGAAACTTTATCGCATTTTTCACAAAAAAGTATTTTAGTTTGCGCTAAGCGCGAAGAAAAAGTATTACCTGCATCGGTTATAAATGAGCTAGTTGCAGAAAAAGTCGACTTAATTGAAGCTGAAGAAAATCGCCCAGTTAAAAAGAAAGAAAAAGACGAATTAAAAGAAAACATTTTACATACACTGCTACCACAAGCATTTAAAAAGTCGAGCTTACAGTTTGCATTTATTGACCAAGAAAACGGCTGGGTTGTGGTTAATAGCGGCAGTTTTAACAAAGCCGAAGAGTTACTCGCACTTTTGCGTAAATCATTAGGCACACTGCCTGTAGTACCTGCATTTGCCAATTACGACCTAGATGTATTTTTAACCGACTGGTTAACTAACTTCAGCACGCCTGAAGGCTTTGCAATTGGCTCAGATGCAGAGCTAGAAGAAGCAGACGATAGTGGCGCGCAAGTTAAGCTTAAAGGCCACGACCTATCGTGCGACGAAGTTAAATCGCACCTTGAAACAGGCAAACGTGTTACTAAGCTTGCACTTGATTGGCAAGAACGCGTTAAGTTTATGCTGCAAAACGACGGCTCTATTAAGCGTTTAAGCTACAGCGATACCTTAAAAGAAGAAAATGCTGATATTCCAAAAGAAGACATGGCAGTAAAACTCGATGCTGACTTTATTTTAGCTTCAGAAGAAATTAAACAGCTACTTGAAGAGCTAACTCAAGGCTTAGGCGATATAGACGACTTAGCTTAAGCGCTAACCCTTGCTAAGTTAAGCCAAAAAAAGCACGATTTAATCGTGCTTTTTTACACTCACTACTTAATTACTATTAGCAAAACATCTCTTTTATATCGTCAACCATAGCGTGATACTCATCGCTGGTGAAAAGCTGCATAGAAGGAATAATTCCTTTGTTAATATAAACCTGTAGCGCGGCCGACTTATCTGACACTTGTAGCGTGCCCTCTAAAATTGCACCAATCCTAATAAAATCAATATAGCTTACCTGCTCAGGGCGATGACTGGCATCAGCCCAGTTTTGCGCCACATCAACAAATTCATCAGGAAACTCCCACGCTTTCATTATAGAGCCACCAATTTTACCACTGAGCTTTTGAATTGCATGGGCTAAAAAGCTAGGATTAGCAAATACCTCAGGATGGCGTTCGGCTTCGGTTAAAATGGGTAATACACCAATATTATAAATTAATGATGCCAAGGTAATCGAATCTCTATTTAAAGAGTTTTGCTTATTATTCTTTAAGTAAAATTCCATTAATGCAATTGAGTGACTCGCTACTATTAACGTTTTTTGCCACGCTTTGCCCATGTAACCTTTAATTAGCTCGTTGTTAGATACAAACAATTGCTCCATTGCCATAGCCGTTGCAATATTTTTAATTTGTCGTAAGCCTATGCGAGTAACTGCTTGATGTAAGTTAGATACCTTAACTGAGCGCCCCATAATTGCACTGTTAGCTACTTTAATCATACGGGCTGTTAGTGCTGGATCATGTGCAATCACATCGGCCATTTGCATCAAGTTTACGTCATTATTATCAGCAGCTTGGCGCACTTTAATTGCTACTTCAGGTAAAGTAGGCAGCACCAAAGTGTCGTTATTTATTCTATCAATCAAAATTGTTAACAATGCATTTTCAGTAGACATAACATCCCTATGATTAGTTATTTATAAGCTAAAACAAGCCTTATATTGTTGTTATTATATGCTTTAGTATTACTTAACTTATAGTTAAAGCTAACAAAACTACATAAATTTATTTTTTATTTACTATTTAACATCAGTTAATTACACCTCTAACGCCTAAAACTTGCTATTTACCACGGTGTTTTGCTTTAATGCAGTCACTATAAGGCAGTATTTTTAAGATAGTAAGCGCCTTAGCGAACTGCATACAAATAATAAATCTTACTTTTAAATAGGCAAAATAATGAATTTAAATAAAATTAGCCAAGCAATTATGCTCTCCGGCATCGTTTTTCTTAGTGCTTGTTCAGAGCAAGCCCCTTCTTCTAGTAATAAAACGGCTGTTAAAACAGAGCAAGTAAAGCCAGTAGGTCCAACACTTATAAATACCGATAAACAACGTTTAGACATTTACACTGACTTTAGCTTACAAACTGATTTATCACATTTAAGTGATAACCAAAAAGCTATGGTGGCAAAGCTTATAGATGCTTCAATAATTATGGATGATTTATTTTGGCAGCAAGCGTTTGGTGAAAATAAAGAGTCATTTTTAGCTAAACTAGCTGATGACAAAGTGCGTAAATTTGCCGACATAAACTACGGTCCATGGGATCGTTTAAACGGCGATAAAGTGTTTTTATCAAGCTATAAAGAAAAAGCAACTGGTGCACAGTTTTACCCTGCAGATATAACTAAAGAAGAGTTAAATAAAGCTGATCTTGCAGATAAAAATGGGCTTTACTCTATTATTAAACGTGATGAGCAAGGTAACCTTTACAGCGTGCCATACTCTAAAGAGTACGCAACCGAGCTTTTAGAGGCTGCTAACTTGCTACGTGAAGCAAGTAAACTAGCAGACGATAAAGAGTTTGCTAACTACTTAAACCTTCGTGCAGACGCGCTACTAAACGATGACTTTCAAGCGTCTGATTTTGCGTGGATGGATATGAAAAATAACCCAGTAGATGTGGTTATTGGTCCAATTGAAACTTATGAAGACCAATTGTTTGGTTACCGTGCTGCTTATGAGTCTTATGTATTAATTAAAGATTTAGCATGGAGCGAACGCCTGGCTAAATTTGCTGCCTTTTTACCTGAGCTACAAAAAGGCTTACCGGTTGATGATAAATACAAACAGGAAGTTCCGGGATCAGACGCCGACCTAAATGCCTACGACGTTGTTTACTATGCAGGGCACTCAAATGCGGGCAGTAAAACCATTGCAATAAACTTACCAAACGACGAGCAAGTACAGCTTGAAAAAGGCACGCGCCGTTTACAACTTAAAAATGCCATGCGCGCTAAGTTTGACAAAATTTTAGTACCAATTGCAGAACAGCTTATTGTGCCTGAGCAACGTAAGCATATTACCTTTGATGCTTTTTTTGCTAATACTATGTTCCATGAAGTAGCCCATGGCTTAGGCATTAAAAATACCCTTACTGGTAAGGGAACTGTGCGCCAATCATTACAAGAACACGCCAGTGCGCTAGAGGAAGGTAAAGCCGATATTTTAGGTTTATACATGATTGAGCAACTACTTAAAAAAGGCGAAATTACTGAAGGTACACTAGAGGATTACTACACCACCTTTATGGCTGGTATATTCCGCTCAGTACGTTTTGGTGCATCTAGTGCTCATGGTAAAGCGAATATGATCCGCTTTAACTTTTTTGCTCAAGAAGGTGCTTTTTCTAAAAATGAAGCCGGTTTATACCGTGTAAATATGGAAAAAATGAGCCATGCTATGGCTAAATTATCGCGCTTAATTTTAACCATTCAAGGTGATGGCGACTATCAAAAAGTAGATCAGCTTATTGCTACGCACGGTAATATTAAAGCAGAGCTAGCAGAGGATTTAGAAAAGCTAAGCCAAGCTAACATTCCGGTTGATGTTACTTTTAAACAAGGCAAAGCAGTGTTGGGCCTTAAATAGTTTATAGCCTGTTTACTACCTAAAATAGCCTAGTAAATAAAAACTAAAAAAGCGTTACAGCTCAAAACTGTAACGCTTTTTTATTGAGTTAAAAGTGCTCGGTGTCGTTATTTAAGCTAAACGCTAATTATTTAGTAATAATTACTTAGCAGTAATAACGCTGCGCACTACAGGCTCTAAACTACTCATTCCCCAATGCTTTCCCTTTGCTAGGGCTGATTCAATATCAAGCCCTTCTGCATGAGCAGAAATAGCCATTAAAGCCCCTACTCTATTGCTACTAGCACAATGTAACAGCACAGGTTCGCCGTTTAGTTCTGCCATTATTTTAGCCAGCTTTTGTGCGTTTTCAACGCTAACATCTTGCGCGCCAGCAATTGGCAATGCGTGATACTGCATCCCTAACGAAGCCACCAACTGGGCTTCATCCCAGTCTTGCTCGTTTTCGCCACGTAAATTAATTACGTGCTTTACTCCAGCATTAGCGAGTTGTTTAAGCTGCTCGCTCGTAGGCTGTGCCGCAGACAACGTTTGATTTTCGTGAATAACTAAATTACGCACATCGCTAGTTTTAACTGCTGTAATATTAATAGACTGCTCTTTTGCAAACGCTGCGCCTGTAGTTAATAGCGCAGTGATAAATAATGCATTGGCAAACAACTTAATATGTCTCATCTTGGCTCTCTCTATAAAGTTTTAGAATTAAAAGTGGGCTTTTATTTTTGCTATTTTCTCGTCTTCATATGGCACTGCCGGGTGTTTACCCCATACTGGCGCAGGCCAAGCGGCATCGCTAGTAAAACGCGCAATATGATGAATATGTAATTGCGGCACCATATTACCAAGCGCCGCCACGTTTAATTTATCGGGATTAAATACCCGCATTAATAAATGACTCAATTTTTCCGACTCGCGCAAATAAGTAACTTGCTCATCCTCGCTTAAGTCAATTATCTCTTTTAAACCGGCTTTTTTTGGCACCAAAATAAACCAGGGGTATTGGCTATCGTTCAATAGTAATACTTTACACAGCGGCCAATCGGCAAGCTCTATACAATCGCGCTTAAGCTCTGGGGCTAATTCAAATGTGGGGTGGGTCATCATAGTGTCCTACTTTGTCTTTAATAATTACCACTTTATAGCATTTAGTTGCAGTTGCACACGCTTGGCTTTACCATTCTAAGCAATATTTATTAAAGCGAAGGCAACCCTGTGCTAAAAAAAATAAAACATCTTTCACTGGCCATCCCTCTGCTAGCAAGTGCTGTTAGCGTACAAGCAAAACCACTCTCGCTAGAGCGTATTTTTGACGACCCGAGTTTATCGGGTAAATCTCCTGTGCAATTAAAGTTTTCGCCCGATGGCAATCGCGTTACTTATTTACAAGGCAAAAGTGACGACTATAACCGCTACGACTTATGGGAATATAACTTAAAAGATAACACCAACCGTATGCTGGTCGATTCGGCTAAGTTATTCTCGGGCCCAGAGAATCTCTCTGACGAAGAGAAAGCACGCCGCGAGCGCCAGCGTATTTTTGGCCAAGGTATTCTTGAATATAAGTGGTCTAAAGATGGTAAAGCGTTATTGTTCCCACTTAACGGCGATTTGTATTACTACGAACTAGCAGCAAATAAAAGTAAAAAACTCACCAATACCGAGGCATTTGAAACCGATGCTCGCTTTTCGCCAAAAGGTAATTTTGTATCTTTTATTCGCGAGCAAAACCTGTACGCTTTAGCGCTCGATTCTGGTAAAGAAATTCAACTAAGTAACGATGGCGGCGGCATCATTAAAAATGGCATGGCCGAATTTGTTGCACAAGAAGAAATGAGCCGTATGACCGGTTATTGGTGGGCCGACGACGAGTCTAAAATTGCCTTTACTCGCGTTGACGAAAGCCCAGTAAAAGAAGCGCTACGCAACGAAATTTACGCCGACGAAGTAAAACTATTCAATCAACGTTACCCATTTACTGGCACTAATAACGTTAAAATACAGCTTGGCGTAGTTACCTTAAACAATCAGCAAGTGGATTGGGTTGATTTAGGCAAAGATGAAGATATTTACCTTGCCCGAGCAAAATGGTTAAAAGATAGTAATACGCTCTCGTATCAATGGCAAAACCGCTCACAGCAAACGTTAGAGCTGCGCTTTTATAACAGCAAAACTAAAAGCCAAAAAGTAGCGCTCACCGAAAGTAGCGATACCTGGATAAACTTACACTTTGACCTTGAGTTTTTAAAAGACAAAAAGCATTTTGTATGGGCGTCTGAGCGTGATGGTTTTAAACATTTATACCTTTATCGCACCAATGGCCAATTAGTACGTCAAATTACTAACGGCGAATGGGCGGTCGATAGCTTAAAAGGCATAGATGAGAAAAAAGGCCTCGTTTACTTTTCAGGCAGAAAAGACACCCCACTCGAAAGCCACTTATACAGTGCCTCGTTATTTAAAAAAGGCGATATTAAACGCATTACCGAGCAAGGCCAATATCACGATGTAGTACTTGCCAAAGACAACAAAACCTTTATTGATAATAGCTCGGCGGTTAATCAGCCAAACGCTGCAGCTCTGCGTAAAATAAATGGCGAATTTATTACTTGGCTTGAAGAAAACAAGCTAGATAACACGCACCCGCTTACGCCTTACCTAAGTGATTTAGCGACGCCTGAATACGGCACACTTAAAGCCGAAGACGGCCAAGTAATGCATTATAGGTTATTTAAACCAAGCAATATAAGTGACGCTAAAAAACACCCTGTTATTGTAAACGTATACGGTGGCCCACATGCACAGCGAGTAACTAATAGCTGGCGTAGTAAAAACCTATATTTTCAATATATGGCGCAACAAGGCTATGTGATTTTTCAACTTGATAACCGCGGCTCATACAACCGTGGCAAAAAGTTTGAAGATGCTATTTATAAAAATTTAGGTGAAGTAGAAGTTGCTGATCAAATTAAAGGCGTGGAATTTTTACGTACGCTTGATTATGTTGACCCACAACGTATTGGTATTTACGGCCACAGTTATGGCGGTTACATGGCACTAATGACCATGTTTAAAGCTGGCGATTACTTTAACGCCGGTGTTTCTGGCGCGCCAGTAACCGACTGGGCACTTTACGACACTCATTATACTGAGCGTTATTTAGGCCACCCGGCCACTAATGCTAAAGGCTATGAAAACAGTGCGGTATTTCCGTATATTGACGGCTTAAAAGGTCCATTAATGATTTACCACGGCATGGCCGACGACAATGTGTTGTTTACTCACGCCACTAAACTATTTAAACAATTACAAGATACCAATAAACCGTTTGAAATGATGACCTACCCAGGTTCTAAACACAGCCTACGCGGTAAAACAGTGCAAACACACCTACACCAAACCATTACTAACTTCTTTAATCGTCATTTTGATGTTAAATAACAACTAAATATTGAATAAATAGACTAAAGGCTGATTATAAATCAGCCTTTTTTTTGCCTTAATAAGTGCTAAGTTTAGTTATATAAATAAACTTAATAAAAGCCCAGCAGTGCTGTACCCATTAAGGAATAAACATATGCTCAACCTTCGTCGTTTTACTATTTTTCAGCGTTTTGCACTGTTAGTTGGTATCGTTGTATTGGGACTGGTTATATTAAGTATTTCGAGCTTAAGTAATCAGTATCAAGCGCTTAAAAATGAGCAATATCTTAAAACTCAAAACCTAGTAGAAACCGCCTATAGCGTTATTGATCACTTTTATAATCTTGAGCAAAGTAATACCCTCACCCAACAACAAGCGCAGTCGCAAGCTTTAGCTACAATTAGTGCCCTTAGGTACGATAATACCAACTATTTTTGGATAAATGACTACCACCCAAAAATGATAATGCATCCATTTAAGCCAGACTTAAATGGTACAGATTTAACTAATAACAAAGACCCCGATGGCACAGCATTATTTGTAGAAATGGTAAAAGTGACTCAACAAGCAGGTTCAGGGTTTGTACCTTATAAATGGCCTAAACCAGGTAAAGACAAACCAGTTGATAAAATAGCGTTTGTGAAGGGCTTTAACCAATGGCAATGGGTTATAGGTTCGGGCGTGTACCTCGACAGTATTGATGGTGCATTTGCTGAGCAACGTAATTTAATAATTATAAATGCCGTGGTAATGATTATTGCACTGATTATATTAAGCTACTTTATTGGTAAAAGTATTATTACTCCAACACGCTTAGCTGCCGACATGATGAAAGATATTTCCCAAGGCGAAGGCGATTTAACCCGCAGCTTAGATGAAACCGGAAATGACGAAATATCTGAGCTTTCTCATTCATTCAACGCGTTTATATTGAAAATGCACGAATCGTTAACATATGTATCGCAAAGCGCACACGATGTTAATCAACATGCGCATACCGTTGACGAAGCAAGTAAAACAAGCCAATCATTTATTGAATTACAAAACGACAGTAGCACTCAGGTAGCTGCAGCAATGGAGCAAATGACCCATCAAATTCATGATGTGAGTCGCAATGCTGAAGCCGCCGAGCAAGCTGCAAACGATGCAGCTAGTAATGCATCATCAGGTAAAAATGTCGTTGCCAATACAATAACAGCGATTGAAACACTCTCCAGTAATATAGAAACTGTGAGCCGAGTTACCGCCGATTTAGCCAGCGAAAGTAATAATATAGGATCGGTACTTGAAGTAATTAGAAGTATTTCAGAGCAAACTAATTTACTTGCCCTTAATGCTGCGATTGAGGCTGCCCGTGCAGGTGAACACGGCCGTGGGTTTGCCGTTGTGGCAGACGAGGTGCGTACTTTAGCAAGCCGTACTGGTAAAAGCACCGACGAAATTCAAGCTATGATCACTAAGCTGCAAAACGGTGCAAAAGCAGCGGTAGAGGCGGTGAAGTCGAGCCAAGCTCTTTCAGCATCAACGGTTGAGCAGGCATCATCAGCAAACACATCATTAAATGAAATTGAACGCTTAGTTAGTGTGATCACCGAAATGAACAGTCAAATAGCGCGTGCTACTGAGCAGCAAACTTTAGCTGCAGATGAAGTGAACTTGCGTATTAACGATCTAGCTAATTCAACTAAAGAGTCACTCGATAATACTAAGCAATTAACCGGTGCCAGCGAGCAGTTAAAACAAAGTAGCTCACAACTCTCAAGTGTAGTAACTCGTTTTAAATTAGATTAAAAGTTAAAAGCCCTGTATTTACAGGGCGTTGTTAATTACTACTTTATGGTAATTACAAACAGTAACTAGCAAATAAACTACTTACCGAGGCTGCGGTTGGCTTGCCATGCTGCCAATCGCCGCCCTCTACTGCGCTACCTGCTATGTCCATATGTACATAAGGTAGTGGCTGAGCTGAGTCGTTACCATGCTTGTCTAAGCCGCCAACAATTGCTAAAAACGCCATAGGGAACTGATGTCCTCGTGCCGTTACAGCCGATGCCGCGTTATTACTAGAAAGTACATCGTCTGCTAAAGTACGCGGCTTGATAAAGTCATAATCCTCACGACGAGAACGCGATACTTCTGCGCCATCGGCCCATAAGTCGCCGTTATCAGCGAGCTTTCGTGAAATATTAGCACTACGTGCTGGTCCATTTTCAACGTAAGCACCATAAGGACCCATAGCGCGGGCTGCATGGCCGGTTAAAGTGGCCACTGTAAATAGTGTTGGGTTAATTTGGTTTTTAGCTAAATCTTTCATTTCACTTAACAGGTCGCCCATAGCTAAGCGCCCTTCTGCATCTGTATTACCTATGCGTACTCGCACACCTTCACGGCTAGTAATAATTTCATCTGGTACAAAACAATCAGAGCCAATTGAGTTACGTACTACCGCTAAGTAAGCGATTACTTTAACGCCCTTAGGTTGGTAGTCGGCCACTGCTTTCATAAAGCCGGCCACAGAAGCTGCACCGCCCTTATCGCGGCTCATGCCCGCCATATGGCCGCCCACTTTTAAATCAGCGCCGCCGGTATCGTATACTAAGCCTTTACCTACAAACATGAGTGTACGAGTTACCTCGCCCTCTGGTACATATTCTAATTTAACTACACGCGGGTGATGATGCTCAACAGCGTACGATGCACGAGCTACTGTGCTAAGCATAGGGTAGTTTTTATCTATAACTGCAAGGTCATCTATAACATCAACTACAACATTACTGCCTTTAAATAGATCAACACAGTAATCTGCAAAACGTGGCGGCGCCATGCGCTCAGGCTCAGTGCCACATAAATCACGCGCTGCGTATTGTCCAGCTGCAAGTGCATTCACTGCTTTAATTGTTTGCTCTGTGGCATCAACCAAACCAATTTGCGTAATTGGCTCAATAGCCTCGCCATGATATTCGCGCGCTTCTAATGGCTGCCACAATGCTTGGCAAGTTCCTAAGTAAGCAACTTCTAGCGCATGCTGATAACGGCTGTCGGCATTTATATTAGGCAAGTAAATAGCAGGGTTAACACTGCCCGATGCTTTAGCTTCATTTATTGCTAATTTTGCAGCATCAAAATAACGGCGTACATCGTCGTAGTCTCTATTTAATGGCCCAGTAGGCGCCAGTACTACACGTTTATTATTAATAACTAATAAAGTTACTTGCTTACCGATACGTGAATCTACTTTTGCTTGCGCTGCAATAGCGTCGCGTAATGGATTGTTAGCTAATTGAGAAAAGTCATCACTAATTATAATGAGTGCGTCATGCGCGTTGCATTCAAGGCTAGCGCTCACTGGCTGAGCCACTACTGCTTTAGGGTATGCCATAAATAAAGGTCCTGTTAAAAACATAAGCCTCTATTATCGTTGATTTGAATATTGAAGACCAGCAAGCTGCGATAAGCTCCCAGCTTAAGTTAACATGCGCTGGCAACTTGTCACTACAGGGTTTACATATCGAGTATGCTCAGCTGCAAATTGTGTTGCGGCTGATTCTTTATTCCTACCCCAATACCTAACAAACGCACTGGTTGCTGTAAGCCGCGTTGATACGCTTTAGCTAATAGTTCGCTAAAAATATCGCTATTTAATTGCTGATGCGCCTGATCGGCTGAGGTCACTACAAAATTAGCAAATTTCACTTTAACACTAAGTTTATTTACCTGATTTTGCAGCTGCTGCTTGTTTAGTCGAGTGGTTAACTCCTCAAGTAGTGAAGGAAGTTGTTCTAGGCATTCTTGTAAACTATTTTTATTGTACTCATAAGTATGCTCAACGCTTAGCGATTTACGTACGCGCTCAGTAGACACCCGGCCTATGTGTTCACCAGCGCACTTTTGATATAACGACACGCCAAAATTACCTACATGTTGCTGCATCCAATTTACGCCTTTTTTGCGTACATCTTGGCCTGTATACAAACCTTTTAAGTTAAGCTTTTCGAGCGTGACCTTACCTACCCCCGGAATTTTACCCAGCGGTAGCTGTGCTAAAAAGGCATCAACCTGATCGGGCAATACTACAAACTGACCATTGGGTTTGTTTTCGTCACTGGCTATTTTGGCAATAAATTTAATTGGCGCAATACCAGCCGAGGCAGTAAGCCCTGTGGCATTATAAATATCAGCACGAATTTGCTGCGCAATAAGTGTAGCGCTGCCTTTACACTGCTCACTATGGGTTACATCTAAATAGGCTTCGTCAAGAGAGAGGGGTTCAATTAAATCTGTATAGCGACTAAACACGGCACGTATTTGCGTCGACACGTCTTTATAAACAGCCATACGCCCAGGCACTATAACTAAGTCGGGGCATAACTGCTTAGCATGATAATTAGACATAGCCGAGCGCACGCCATATTCCCGAGCAATGTAATTTGCAGTAGAGAGTACGCCACGGCGACTATTACCACCAATTGCTAGTGGTACATTGGCAAGTTTAGGGTTGTCGCGCATTTCGACCGCCGCATAAAAGCAGTCCATATCTATATGAATAAACTTTTTCATTACCACTATAACAACTGTTTATTTATACAGCCATTATTATAGAGTCACCTATAATTAGCAAGCTTGCACCCTATTAAAAACAGCGTTTATTATTTTTACGCTTTTTAAAAGAGTACAGCCAAAACCCTGTTTCCAACGCAAAGCCCACAACTGTTAAAGCAATTACACCCGATGCATTACCCATCGCGTAGCAAATAAATGCAGCTATAAAAACTAAACAGACTAAAAGCCAATTAACGACACTTTTCATACATATCTCCCTAGCTGTGTTATATAACAATAAACCTTTTATTTAATTAAACCAAACATAAAATACCCTAGGTTAATTACCTTGAGGTAATAACCCCATATTGATAATCTAAACACTTTAAAATTAAAGGGCGTAAATGTATGCAAACGTTTAAAGATCAACATCCTATTCATACTGATATTACAGTGGCATGGGGAGATATGGATGCTCTGCAACACGTAAATAATGTCGTTTATTTACGCTATTTTGAAATAGCTCGCATCGATTTTTTAAATAAAATAAATCTTTTTGAAACCATTAGCAGCAAAGGTATTGGCCCTGTGATCAGCGAAAACACCATTCGCTATAAACGCCCGGTTACTTTTCCCGATACTCTCACTGTAGGTGTCACCATTAGCGATATTAAAACAGATCGCTTTATGATGAACTACAACGTGTTTAGCCACGCGCAAAATGCCATTACCACTACGGGCACTTCGCAAGTCGTAATGTTTGACTTTCAAACTGGTAAAAAGTCGCCAATCACTGAGCCGCTTTTATCTGCTATACAGCAATATACCCAAAACTAAGCCAGTAAATAAGGAGCTTATATGCAATACAACCCACTAGGTAGCAGTGGTGTAAACGTCTCAAGGGTCTGCTTAGGTAGTATGACGTGGGGGTTACAAAACACGCAAAGCGATGCAGATCAGCAAATAGCTTATGCGCTTGAGCAAGGTGTTAACTTTATTGATACCGCCGAAATGTACGCTGTGCCGCCATCTCCCGACACCTACGGCAAAACAGAGCAAATTATTGGCAACTGGTTAGCGCGCAATCAAGATAAACGTAGCGACATAGTACTTGCCACTAAAATTGCCGGAAACGGTTTAGAGTGGATACGTGAAGGTAGCAATATTACCCGCCAAACAGTCATTGCCGCGGTTGATGATTCGCTTAAACGCTTGCAAACCGATTACATTGATTTATACCAACTACACTGGCCCAACCGCGCCACGCCACATTTTGCTAAACAATGGCCAGGAATGCTTAAATTTACCGAGGTAGATACGCAGCAACAAACTGCCGATATGCTCGATATATTAGAAGGTTTAAACGACTGCGTAAAAGCCGGAAAAATAAAACACTGTGGCCTTTCAGACGATACACCTTGGGGTGTTAACCAGTTTTTAAACTTAGCTAAAGAGCATAATTTACCGCGCATGGTGTCGATTCAAAACGAATTTAGCCTAGTACACGCCAAAGATTGGCCTTACTTAATAGAACAATGTGTACACGAAGATATTGCTTATTTACCTTGGTCACCATTAGCTGCGGGTTCATTAACCGGTAAATATTTAAACGGCGCACGCCCTGAAGGAACGCGTTGGACCTTTATGCAACGTAACGGTATTTTCCGCGATACGCCAAACGCACAACAAGCAATAAAGCAATACGTAGAACTTGCTCACGCCCATAATTTAACCCCAGCAGAACTTGCCCTAGCTTGGTGTAATAAAGTAGATGGCGTAACTTCTACTATTATTGGTGCCACGTCTATGGCGCAATTAAAAGAAGATATAGGCGCGTTTAACCTTACTTTAAGCGATGAAATTCTCGGCGCTATTAATCGTATTTTTAGACAATACCCTATGCCTTATTAAGCTAATGCGCATTAATTAAAAAGACCAAGTTAAAAGTAAAAACCGCAAGCTAAGTGCACCTACTCCATAGATGCACTTTTAACTTTGCATTATTACTCGGCCTGCCATTTATGCGCTAATATACGTTGCTCATTGGCGTACAGCGTGACACTAAATATACTGCCAGTCGTTACTTCACCAACCCCTGCAGGTGTGCCGGTCATTATCACGTCGCCATCTTCTAAGTACATAAAGTCACTAATTTCAGCTAAAATTTGCGCTGGTTTATGTAACATAAAATCGCTATTACCTTGTTGTATTAGTTGATCGTTTATTTTGAGCTCAAAGCTAAAATGTTGCATGTCCTCGCTAAGCTCAACAAACGGCGTTAATAGCACAGAGCCGTCAAACGCTTTTGCTCGCTCCCACGGCAAGCCTTTGTTTTTTAACTTAGCCTGCACTTCGCGTTTGGTTAAATCAAGCCCCAAGCCAACGCCAACTAAACGACTATTTTTTACCACAAAGCAAAGCTCGGTTTCGTAATGTAAAACATCCTTATTATGCTTTGCTAGCAACTTAGTACCAATTGCACTATTAGGCTTATTAAATAACACCATTTGCTCTGGCAGTTCATTATTTAACTCTGCAATGTGTGCGGTGTAATTACGCCCTACACACACCACTTTTGAGGGCAATACGTTGTCACAACCCAATATTACTAACTGCATAAATCAACTCTATATTGTTGGTTAAATAAGTGTTTCGAGCAAAGCTAAATTAATTGGTTTAAGCAGCACTTGCTCAATTTCAAGCTGTTTAATTTTTACTGGATCAGGTTCCATACCACTAACAATAACGCGCTTTAATTTTGGATAATGTTGTTTTATATGGTTTGCTAAATCTAAACCACTGCCGTCGGGCAGGTTCATATCTAGCAGTACTTTATCGTAGTTAGCGTCTGCTTTAAGTATGGCTAAACAATGCTCATAACTGCTTGCTATTTGTGTTTCAACCCCTAAGCTTTCTAGTAAAAGTTGCGTTATTTGCGCCGCATCGGCGTCGTCTTCTACTAATAAAAAGCGGGTATTACTATGGGTAACTTCGGGGGGAATTAATACATCTGCTGTTTTATTATTTTTACTAAGCGTATCTTGTAAGCACTGATACAGTAAGTTGGAATCGACTGGTTTTGCTATCACATTATTAAACCCTAATGCCGATAACTCATTATGAATGCCTTTCATAGTTGCTGCCGTTAAGGCAATAATTGCGCCTTCAAAGCCAATTTTTCTAAGCTCTATGGTGGCTTCTTTTCCGCCCATAATTGGCATATGTATATCCATAAAAATAGCGTCGTAGTCTATTCCTTGTTGCTGGGCATTACGTACTTTTTCAAGCGCTTGCTTACCGTGCTCAGCGTAATCTACTTTTGCTCCTGCAGAAGTGATCATGTGGCCAACTAAAACGCGTAAATCACGTAAATCATCAACCACTAATACCCTACCATTAACTTTACATGGTGCATTTTTTTGCTGCATATTAGGGGTTAAGTCGAGCCTTAATAAGCTACGCTCTACATTTTCAATATTGCCCGGATAGAGCGAAATAATAAATTTAGAGCCTTTGCCTATTGCTGAATCTAAGGCTATTGAGCCCTGCATTCTGTTAAGTAACTCAGTACAAATAGCAAGTCCTAAACCTGCACCGCCCACTGCACGCGACTCAACATCGGCTATTTGTTCAAACGGTTTAAATATAAGCGCTTGTTTTTCGGGGGCAATGCCCATGCCCGAGTCTTCAATACTAAAAAATAGCATTTCACGGTCGCTAACAAACTCAGTCCAAGCACAAAGAGTTATTTCGCCTTGCTCGGTAAATTTAATTGCATTGTTGATAATGTTTATAAGTATTTGTCGAAGGCGAGTTGCGTCAATATTAACGATTAAAGGCAAGGGCTGCAGCGATTCAAAGCGTAGTGACAAGCCCTTATCAAGCGCCGACACTCGCATTAAAGTAAATACGTCAGCCATTAAGCTATCAAGATTTACATCACTGCAATTAAGTTCAAGCTTATCGGCCGCTATTTTTGATAAATCGAGGACGTCATTAAGTAAGCTTAATAAGTGTTTACCATTGCGATAAATTACACCTAGCTCGTTTTCGGCTTGTTTACTAAAGTCGCTTTGCATTAATAGTTCGGTGTAACCTAAAACCGACGACAGCGGGGTACGTAGTTCGTGGCTTAAGTGTGCTAAAAAGCGATCTTTTGAGCGGTTTTCGGCTTCGGCTTTTAATCGTTCAAGTCGCTCATCTTCAACATCGCGACGGGCTAAAGCATAACGTATTGCGCGCGCAAAGCGGCTAGTGGTCATTTCACTTTTAACTAAATAGTCTACAGCGCCGGCATCAAGTGCAGCCGAATCTAACGCTTCATTAGATTGCCCTGTTAACATAATTATTGGGCCACTAAAGCCGTTTTTTATTGCTTGTTTTAATACACTTAAGCCATCTGAGGCACCTAAGCGATAATCTAGCAGACAAATGTCATGCTTATTCTCACTAAGTACTTTAACTGCTTGTTTAGGGTCGCTAACCCACTCAATCTCAAATGTATGGGAACTGAGCTGCTCAAGATAATCGCTAGTAAGAATATAATCATCTTCATCATCTTCAACAAGTAGCAGCTTGGTTGCCTTAATAGACATGCAATCTCCCGTTTTAGTGGCTGTTTTTAATCATTATAAGTATTTGGTAACTCTACAAACTCAACCCAGTACTTACCGAGTGCTTTCATTAGTTCAACTAAACCATCAAAGGTAACTGGCTTAGTTATATACGACGCAGCACCTAAGTCGTAGCCTTTAACCATATCTTCTTCTTGCTTTGAGGTAGTTAAAATAACAACAGGTATACCCTTTAAGCATGGGTTTGCTTTAATAGCTTGCAATGCCTCGCGGCCATCCATACGTGGCATATTTAAGTCTAATAAAATTAAACCTGGTCTGGGTGATGTATCTTTTTGCTCAAATTTACCTTTTCGCTCCAAGTACTCTAATAGCTCCACACCATCTTCAACAAAATGTAACTCGTTAAGTACACGGCTTTCGGTGAGGGCATCTTGAGTTAATAAACGATCATCTTCATCATCATCAGCCATTAAAATAGTGATTGGTTTTACTTTAGTAAGTGGCATTTAAGCCTCTCCTTGCAATGTGAAAAGCTCGCTTTCCACAGGTAGTTTTATTATGAAGCTTGCACCCTCACCCATGTTACTTTGTGCTGTTATAGTACCGCCATGGCGCTCTACTATACGCCGACAAACAGATAAACCTATGCCGGTGCCTTTATATTGCGAGCGACCATGTAAACGCTGAAATGGAACAAATATTTTATCTGCATAATCTGGCGAAAAACCAATACCGTTGTCTTTAACGGTAATTATTTGCCAACAAACTTCGGTATTATGCCCTTCACTAAACTCACTCGTTTTTATGTGTTCAATATTAATAACTGGTTGTTGTTCTGGATGCCTAAATTTAACTGCGTTTGAAATTAAGTTTAAAAATAACTGTTGCATCTGGCTTGGGTCGGCCTGAATTATTGGCATATCGCCCACATTAACCTGTGCATTAGACTCTTTAATTGCAATTTCTAAATCACTTAAAATATCATTTAATACATTATTTAAATCGGTATCAACAAAGTTTTTGCCACGGGTGGTAATACGCGAAAACTCTAATAAATCATTAATTAAATTAGACATGCGCTGCGCTGCATTTTTCATGCGCGCTATATAATCCATGCCTTTTTCACCTAGCTCATCTTTAAACATAGTTTCGAGACGATCACTAAATGCTTGAATTTTACGCAGTGGCTCTTGCAAGTCATGGCTTGCTACAAAGGCAAACTCTTCTAGCTCGCGGTTACTGCGGCTCAACTCATCTGAATAAAGCGTTAGCTCTTGAGTTCGCTCTGTCACTTTGTTAGCTAGCGTTTCGTTTTGTTTTTCAAGCTCTGCACGATACTGCGCAGCATTTCTTAAATTTAACCGTGTAAGTACAAACATGCCTATAATTAGCAAACCGCTAGTGACTGCGGTAATAACAAAGGTAATTTTAGCTTCATTTTTTATTTTTGCTAACTTAGAAAAATGGCTAACTTTAAACAGCATTTCTCGATCTTGAATTTCGTTTACCGCTAAGCGAATTTTTTTATACAGCTCTCGTCCTTTATCTGTGTTTACTAAATACAGCGCACTGCGCTCTTTATTATTTTGCGCTAAGTTAACGGTCTTTTTTAATTCAATTTCCTTTTGATCCACTAACGACAATAACAGTGCAATACGCTCTGCCTGGCCATTAATTTCTGAACTTAATGATTTTACATGCTCAGTTTGTGACTCAAGCTGCTCAAGTGCATCATAATAAGGAACTAAATAATCACTTTTTTCTGTAAGTAAATAACCTCGCTGACCCGACTCGGCCTGCACAACTGACAAATGTAACTTTTCGATAGCGCTAGTGAGCATACTGGTATTGTCTAAACTATTTTGCGTTTGGCTTAATCCTTGTATGGTATTTACTGCCAAAAATGCGTTACCAATAATGATAGATAACACCACAACAATAAATGTTGCCCAAATGACATTAGCTTTACTTGGTTCTTTTTGCGTACTCATTTAGCATCCTAATTCAAAGAGATAAATTATTGCGAGTCTGTAATTGTTTGTAAGCTTTCGCTGCACTGTTGGCAGTTAGCAATAATTTTATTTAGCGCATCGAGTGCTTTCTCTTTTGGCATATCGTTTTCTAGCACCAGTTTTATAAGCTCTGCATTCATCGAAATTCGATTAAGTGGTGCTCTAGCATCGTGTACTAACTCATTCAGAGGTTTTTTACTGTCATTGCTCATTGTTTTCCTCAAATTTTATTTATATTCGCCAATGCCACCATAAGCATTTAGGCGGTTATAAAGTGTTTTAGTACTAATACCCAGCATTTGTGCAGCCAAGGTTTTATTACCTTGTACTTTATCGAGCGTGGCATGAATAAGTTCTTTTTCTACTTCCTCAATGGTTTGTCCTGCCGACACTTGCTTGTCGTTAGTTTGGCTATTCACTTTTGAAAATGGCGACTCTAAATTATCGGGTAAGGTAATATCACTGGTTTGTGGATCGCTCATAATAAACGCACGATGTATGGCATGGCGCAGTTCGCGCACGTTACCAGGCCAGTCATAGCTTTGTAGCTCTTTTAACTGGTCGTTATTCCAGTTAAATGCGGTGCCATTTTCATCATTTAATTGCTCTAAAAAGGCGTTTGCTAATAGTGGAATATCTTCTTTACGATCGCGCAGTGCCGGTATATCAATAGGAAACACTGCCAATCTAAAGTAAATATCTTCACGAATAATATTATTTTGCGCTAAATCGGTAAGCGAGCGGTTAGTGGCGGAAATAACTCGGCAATTTGTAGGTATTTCGCGGTTTCCGCCAACACGTGTTACTTTTTTTGTTTCTAGCACGCGCAGTAAGTTAGGTTGCATACCAATTGGCATTTCGGTTACTTCGTCTAAAAATAACGTGCCGTCATTTGCTTGTTCAAACACGCCTTCTTTACGTGCAATAGCACCGGTAAATGCGCCTTTTTCATGGCCAAACAGCTCACTACTAATTAACTCTTTTGAAAAACCACCACAGTTACTTGCCACCAGCGGTCCTCCACATTCGCTGGCATTATGAATGGCCTGAGCAACCACTTCTTTACCCGCACCACTTTCGCCCATAAGCATTACGTTGGCGTGGGTTTTAGCCACTCGCTCTATCATGGTGTACAGCTTATGCATTGCTGTAGACTCGCCTATTAGCGTACCAAAGTGGCGGGTTATAGCTGATGATTTCGTTTTTTTAATGATTTTTTTCGGGCCATTTAACACCCTTTCAAGATCTTCACGCTGCAATGGCTTTAATAAATGCGCAACATTAGGTTCGCACATGTCGGCTAAAATCCCCTTTACCGAAGGGTGCCCAGATATTAGAGTTATTTTAGGTGAATGGCCTATCATTTTTAAATGATCAAGTAGGTGTAAGCCGCTACCGTCGGGGAGCATAAAGTCGAGCAGTATATGATCAAAACTATTGTTTTCTAGCCACTGATGGGCTTCTTTTAAACTGGTTGCTGTACTTATGTTATGGCCGAGGAATTCGACTATATGACAAACCACGTCACTAAACTCAACGTCATCGTCCACTAATAGTATATTTAACATGATTAATCCCTATGCTTTTTTATTATTCTACTTGGCCTTAGCACTAAAAGAAAGGCGCGCTATTTGTCGCTTAAATTACAGAGCTTATATTATTTAGTTACATTTTCATCAGTGAACAGTGTAAGCATACTTGATGTACTTAAACTTAAAAAACACTCACTTTATATACTATTTAATAAAAACCTAAAATAAATAACTGATATAATTTAACTTTATTACAGGAGAGCCAATGCGCCCATTAAAAACCCTCATTCACCCAAGTATTAATATTGAACAAGGCAGCCAATTTACACGTATTACCGCCCGCGCTATTGCCATGCATAAACAGCATATTTTATTAATGTATACAAAGAGATACGATGACTTTAGTTTACCTGGTGGCGGTGTTGATGAGCACGAAAGTATAGAGCAAGGGTTAATACGTGAGCTACAAGAGGAAACCGGCGCACAAAATATAGTAATAAAAAAAGAGTTCGGCCTATATGAAGAGTACCGCCCTTGGTACAAAGACGACTTTGACATTATTCATATAAAGTCTTATTGCTATGTATGTAATATTGACCAAAAGTTAGGCCAAACGCAGCTTGAACACTACGAGCAACAAAATGGTATGGTTGCCAAGTGGGTAGATATAAATGAAGCAATTGAGCATAACGAGCGAACACTTGCCACCAGCGATAAGCAGGGGCTGTCGATTATTCGCGAAACCTATTTACTCAAAGAAATAGCTAAACAGTTATAGCCTGTAATTAGCTTTACTTACACCTGAGTAAAGCTCAACAAGGTATTTTTTTTGTGCTATAAAAACGATACAAGCCAACTAAATTACTGCTTAAAAATAAGCTTTCCATAACAATAGCGACCGGAGAGCCTGCAAAAACGTTATGGCTTATCCAAAATAAAGTACCTACAACCATACATAAACGCATATGTAAGTCGTGCTTTTGAAACGATGCAAACGTTTGAATTAACGTCGCAATAAGTGCCAGTGCGCTAAACCAATCTTGCCAAGTAAAATAAACAGCCACGCAACACAGCAACATAAAAGCATACATTGCCCACGTTTTGCGTGCATAAATGCAGTAAAAATACCTAAAGGCGGCAATTAACATTAAGCAACCTGCGCTATTGTGCCCCAACATAAAAAAGTGCACTGCAGTCAGCAATACCGACATAAATAAGCAGGTTAAAATTAACGAACGCGACTTAAACTGAAACGAAGCAAGATCAAGTAATGTTGCTATAGCAACTAACGACTGAGCAATTAAAAACATAGTGACTCCTTAAAGCAGCAAGTCTAACTAGCTTTAGCGTTATTACTCTTAACTTAAGTTAAGTCGTTTACGAATTCTTGATAAAGAAATTGCCGAAATACCAATATACATAGCCACTTGAGTTAAACTTAGCTGCGCCAACCAATGGGGCTTTTCGGCTAATAAATAACGGTAGCGTTGCTCGGGTGTATTAAGCAATAAAAATGCTTCTTTGGCCTCTTTAAATATAAGCTGCTGCGCAATAAGTTGTTGCTTAATTATTTGCCATTCGGGTTGATTAAATACATTCAATGGGACGCTAATAACGCTTACCCTATTAATTACTTTTAGTTGATAAAACGCTTCGGTATTCGTTAGCCAGTTTCCATAAAGTAGCGCAAACTCATCTTTAAAGTAAAACTCCTTACACCTTTGCCCGCCCTGTGCATCATCATGTATTGCACCTAACACCCCATCAAGAATTAAATAGCCATAACGCTGCTTTTGCCCTTGTTGTAACAATACGGTATCGCGCGCTATATGCTTAATTGGGTATTGCGCTGCAAGTTGCAGTTTTAAATTTGCAGCAAGTTCTTGATAGCTATCGCCTAGCGGCAAGATTGAAATTTCATTCATTTATATTAACCATTTTTTGATGAGGGTTTACTGGCTCTAACTTGCAAGCTAAGCCTAAAAACACGTAAATTACTTTAATTTTCTTGTAAATTTTGCAGCTACTTGCATTGTTTACAAAATATAACAGATAAATAAACTATAAAAATATTAAATTCATATTATAAAAAACATTAAATTTATTAATAACATAAACTTATAAATAAACTCGAATAGAACCTTAACTGGCATTACCTTTGCACTTCTCAGTACAGACAAACATAGAGGAGATTACAATGAGCAACACAGTTAATACGATCAATCCAACAACTGAGCAAATCATTAATACCTATACGCTGCTGTCGCAACAGCAAGCTGAGCAGGTAATCGAAAAATCTCATCAAACCTATTTACAGTGGCGCTTAGTGTCAGTGACCGAACGTGCAAAACACTTAAACAAATTAGCTTCATTATTCGAAGAGCAAAAAGATGCCATAGCCAAGCTTATGACCGAAGAAATGGGTAAAGTATACGCCCAAGGTTTGCAAGAAGTTGAACTGTGCGCAGGCATTTGTCGTTACAGTGCCGAGCACGGCCCTAAAATTCTTGCTGATGAAGAACGTGACATGGACGGCGGTCGCGCAATTGTTAGCTATCAGCCTACGGGTGTACTACTTGGCATTCAGCCTTGGAACTTTCCGCTTTACCAGGTAATTCGTTACAGCGCCGCTAATATTATGGCCGGTAACACCACAGTGTTAAAGCATGCCAGTAATGTATTTGGTATGGCCGAAAAAATTGAAACCTTGTTTAAACAAGCCGGATTTCCTGAGCACTGCTTTAGTAACCTACTTATTGATGGCAAAACAGCCAGCGCACTCATAGCGCATAAAGCGATTAGCGGCGTTACCTTTACCGGTAGCGATAGCACAGGTAAAAAAGTGGCCGAGCAAGCGGGTAAATACGTTAAAAAAACCGTACTAGAGCTTGGTAGTAACGACGCATTTTTAGTACTTGATGACGCCGATTTAGAGCTTGCCGTAAAAACCTGTGTAACAGGACGTATGATCAACAACGGCGAAACGTGTGTTTCGGCAAAACGTTTTGTAGTGGTTGAGTCTCTGTATGATGACTTTAAAGCGCAAGTAAAACAGCAGTTTGAAGCCATGAAAATGGGCGATCCAATGGCCGACGGCACTGATTTAGGCCCAATGGCACGTAAAGATTTACGCGACGGTATTCACGAGCAAGTAATGCAATCGGTTAAAGCAGGAGCAAACATAGTCACCGGTGGTGAAATACCAGAGCAAACCGGCTTTTACTACCCTCCTACGCTACTTGATAATTTAGCGCCAGGCATGCCAGCATACGATGACGAATTATTTGGCCCTGTTGCCTCGCTTATAAAAGCGAAAGACAACAACGATGCAATGAAAATTGCTAACTCGTCTCGCTATGGTTTAGGTGGCGGCATTTTCTCAAAAGACGAGAAAAAAGCCATTGAGCTGGCTAAAAAGCACTTCGACACCGGCATGATCAACATAAACGGCTACGGTTTAGCGCAACCAAACTTACCATTTGGTGGAGTTAAAGAAAGTGGCTACGGTCGAGAGCACGGCGGCTTTGGCATGCGCGAATTTGTGAACGTTAAAAGCATCATGATCCACAGCTCATAAACTTACTATAAAGTACGAGTACTAAACACTCGTTACTAGAAAGTAAAATAAAACACCGCGCTAATTCAGCGCGGTGTTTTTGTATTCAATTTATCTAACATCAATTTTTGTTATTACGATTTTATATCGCACTTTTACTCATCATTTTTATCACGTGCTAAAACGCAGCACCTAAGCTCTTTATAAATTAATTACTGAAAGCTTAACTCTTTTCAAACACTGGCACTTTGCGTTTATCTGCTTTGCTCATAGCGAGTTGTTGAATCTCTTCTTGCTTGTGCAGCGCCGATTTAGTTTCTAGCGATTGTTGGTCGGCATTTTCAAAGGTTAGCTCGGTTAATAGCGCGAAGTGATCAGAACCGTATTTAGCTAATCGTTTTATACGCTTTACTTTAAACCCTTCGCTGTGAAATAAATGATCCAGCGGCCAGCGCATAAAAAAGTAACTTGCATGAAAAGTATTGTAAAAGCCACGGCCTTTACGGGGGTCTAATAAGCCACTAATTTGCATAAACAAACGGGTACTGCGCGACCAAGCTACGTCGTTTAAGTCGCCGGCAACTATGGTTGGCCGTGTTGGGTTTTTAAGTGCTTTTGCTACCATAATTAGCTCTGAGTCGCGCGGCCGCGATGAGTCTTCTTCGGTGGGGCTTGGTGGCGCTGGGTGAATAAAGTGCGCTTGCATTTTAACCCCTTGTGCACTTGCAAATAAAATATGAATTGACGGTATGTCGTCTTCTATTAGCTGGCATATTTGTGCGTCAAATATTTTAAATTTACTGTATAGGTGCATGCCGTAACGGTTGTCTTTAGGGCACTCTATGTAATATGGATAGTCTTTTTTAAGTACTGATAACTTATTTTGCCACCAGCTGTCACTTTCAAGGGTAATAAGCAGGTCGGGTTGATGCTGATCAACCAAGCTAATTAATTGCTCACTGTTATGGTTCGACATAAGTACATTTGCCGACATAATTCTTACACTGTGCGCAATGTGTTTTGAGGCGCTTTGCACTTCTTTTTTTGCCAACCAAGTATATGGGTATATCCACTTTCCCTGTAAAAACAAAATTAATACAGCGCCTGCAACAATATACAAAAAGTCTGTGGCGTTATTAAATGCAAAGTACCCAGCAACACATGCTATAAAGCTTGCAATATAAAACACTTGTAAGCGAATAAAGTCGCAACCACGCACCAGGTAATGCTGGCTATACGCCATAGGTAATAGCGTTATAAATAATAAAAAACTTGTTATTATTGCCAGCGTAATAAACATTTAAATTCCTGTTGGTTGCTTATCGACTCAAAATAGACAGTATTTCGCGCGTGTCGTGTACCATATGAATAATAGTACGATCTACCTCTATGCGTACAGTACCTTTATCTCGGTATCTGTCTATTACTTTGGCACGCTTATAAATATCACGCTCTAAAATATCACCTCTGTGGTAACTTTTATGCCAACCCGGTGGTGTCCACCCTTGACGAATAAGTTTTTTAGCTTCTTTTTTAGATAAGTGGTTATCGTGGCGATCATATTTTTTATGGTGTTTTTTCCACTCATGCTTATTTGAATAGTGTTTTTTATTATGGTGTTTTTTATTGTAGTGCTTGTTTGAGCCATGCTCGTATTTACTATGTTTATTATGGTGCTTATCATAATAATCATCTTTGTCGTGCTTTGCTTGTGCGTTAAATGAGCTCAATATTAAAATAATTAATGCGCTATAAATGGTTTTATACATAGTTAATCTCTGCTTTAGTTAATAACGCGAGATTAACAAGTTAGCCTGAACATTATATGAAACTCTGTATAAATTAATCTTAACGCTGCTTATATTGCGTTTTACAATGGCTGCGCATAATGGCGGGATCACGCAGCTTTAAATGTTTGGTTTTGCGCCCAGCGTGGCGTTTTCGCCATACTTTAAAGCTACCGCTGGCAATATTTTGGCGCATAAAAACCACCAACTGCGAATAGTTTAAGCCATAAAGTTGCTCTATTGCTTCAAACGGGGTTCTATCCTCCCATGCCATTTCTATAATGCGCGATTGCTGCTGGGCGTTAAACATAGTTATTTTCTCTTTAAAAAATAACTAATACGAAGCACTAAAATTGCACGATCAATTTAACTTAAGCCATATAAAATAGAGATATATTTAATTACGGTTATTTTTTATCATTATTTTAGAAGAAGAAAGTTTAAGTGTATGATATTAAATATATCTATAACCAAGTATAGAGAAGTTAACTATGTTTACAAAGCTGCCACGCTGGGTTGAATATGGCGCATTTACACTGGCATTTATTGCCGGCATTGTGAACGCCGTGGGTTTATTAGGATTTGAACATCAGGCTATTTCTCATTTGTCGGGCTCTGTTACTTTATTTGGCATTAAATTAATGAGTGATGGCAGTGCGGCATTATTACTGTTTAGTATCATAATTAGCTTTATGCTTGGCTCTGCGTTGTCGGGGTTTTTACTCAACGGTGGTTCGTTAAAGTTAGGCCGACATTACGATACTTTATTGTTTATTGAAGGGTTATTACTACTAGCCAGTGCCTACTTACTTTATAGCTCCTTTGTTTATGGCATAGTGCTGGCATCTGCCGCTTGTGGTTTACAAAATGCGCTGGCAACCAATTACAGTGGCGCAGTAGTACGTACTACACATTTAACCGGTATTTTTACCGACCTTGGTTTAATGATGGGCCGCGCATTAAAAGGCGATGCTGTAGATGGCCGAAAATTCATGGTGTTTTTACTGATCACCCTAGGTTTTTTATGCGGTGGTGTAATTGGGTTTATGCTATTTGAATTGTTTTCTGTAGCAACTTTAGTAGTACCGGCTGTTATGTGCTTTATTTTATCAATTACTTATCGGCTTTATCGTTTACGCAATACCGTTTAACGCAAGTTATTTCAATACGTTTGCCTAACGCTTACCATAGCACTATTGCCATATAATCAATGTGTAGGAATATATGAAACGCCATTACTTACCCCCTTTGCTGTTACTCTCTCAGCTACCACTTATAGCCATTGCCAAGCAAAATGATGCTCAGCCAATTGAGCGCATAACAACCACTGCGTCGCGTGTTGAGGCGCTTAGTACACAGTTACCCGTAATTATTAGCGTGCTCAATGAAGCACAATTAAATGCCATTGCTCCTACGCATATTGAAGAAGCCATGCAAAGAGTCGCTGGCGCAAATATACAACGTGGTAATGGCCAAGAATATTTACCCGCGCTGCGCTCACCTGTTTTATCCGGTGCAGGTGCCTGTGGTGGTTTACTCACACTTGAGGATGGTATTGCACTAAGAGCAGCTGGGTTTTGTAATATAAACGAGTTGTTTGAAGCACATAGCGAAATGGCGCAGCGTATAGAGGTACTTAAAGGCCCTGGTTCTGCCCTGTATGGCTCAAATGCGGTGCATGGGGTTATTAACGTGATCACCCCAGATACAACGCAAGATGGCGGCTTAATCGGACTAGATTATGGCTCGTTTGGCTATAACCGCTATAAATTACGTGCTGGCCACGATATGGGCAGCAGTGGGTTAGGTATTAACGCCAGCATTACTGACGACAGCGGCTATCGCGATGATGAAAGCGTAAAACAACAAAAGGTAAACTTACGTCACCGGTATAATAATAGCGATTTAGCGCTTACTTCTGGGCTTACTTATACCCATTTAGATCAACAAACCGCAGGCTTTATTACTGGCCTTAAAAGCTATAAAGACGAGAGCATAGCACAACAAAACTTTGATCCGGATGCGTTTAGAAAAGCACGTTCGTTACGAGTATGGAGTAACGCCACTTGGCAAATAAATGACGATACACTCTCAACAACGGTGTATTTTCGTAACCAAAGTATGGACTTTTTTAAGCATTTTTTACCTGGTACGCCACTAGAGTACAACAGTCAAACCGGTGTGGGGCTGCAGTCGCTTTATCAACATCAGCTAGAGAATAATATTAAGCTTAACTTTGGCCTAGATGGCGAATACACCCGCGCCGACTTTTTACAAAGTCAAAACAAGCCAACTCAAGGCTCGGCATTTTTAGTTGCTACAGTACCCCAAGGTAAGCATTACGATTACGACGTAAATGCCACTTTATATGCACCTTTTGTCAGTGTTGATCTGCAACTAAACGATTGGTTAGTGACTCTTGGCGCTCGTTATGAGCACATGCAATACGACTACACTAATAACATGTTAGCGGGGCGCACGAAAGAAGACGGTACAGAGTGCGGATTTGGTGGTTGCCGATATAGCCGCCCTGAAAGTACAAAAAATAATTTTAGTAACTTATCGCCAAAACTTGGGGTTAGCTATCAGTACACTGTTAATAACCTGCTTTATGCTAACTTTTCGCGTGGCTACCGAGCGCCACAAGCCGCCGAGTTATATCAGTTACAACGCCAGCAAAACACCACTAATTTAAGTGCCGAAATAGCTAATAATGCTGAGTTTGGCTTAAAAGGCGTTTATCAAAATAGTCGTTATAATTTATCGGTTTATGCTATGAGTAAGCACCATACTATTTACCGCGACAGCGACTTTTTTACCGTGAATAATGGCAGCTCGCGCCACCGCGGGATTGAGCTTGAACTTGAGCATGCTCTCACCTCAACTTGGTCAGTTAACTTTGCCGCCAGTTATGCCAAGCATAGTTATACTAATGAGCAAATACTCAATAATATCAATATTAAAGATAATGATGTTGATACCGCCCCGCGTAAAATTGCCAATTTAGATTTAACCTGGCAGGCGTTTAATAACGCCAATGTGGCACTGCAATGGCATCATGTTGGTCGTTACTATACCGATCCTGAAAACTTACACAGTTATGACGGGCATGACATTTTAAGTTTACGAGCACAGTGGCAAATAACAAATAACTTAGCGCTTGCAGCGCGTATTATTAACTTAACCGATACCGCTTATGCCGAGCGCGCCGATTACACAAGCTTTACCGGCGACCGCTACTTTCCAGGGCGGCCACGTAACGCCATGATCTCAGCAACTTATAGCTGGTAAACATCCAGATCGCTCATGTAACGCATGGGCGATTTTTTCATTACTTTTTTAAACATAGTAATAAACGCACTCACCGACTCATAACCTAATAGCTCCGATACCTGCTGCACACTTTGCTGATTAGATAACGCCTGCAGTGCAATTATAATATGCAATTGAGTGCGCCATTTACCAAAGGTCATACCGGTTTCTTTTTTTATTAACCGCGCTAAAGTACGTTCAGTTAAAGCAAATTGCTGTGCCCATTGTGGCAATGTTTTACGGCTATAAGGCTGGCTAATAAGTTGATTGCTCATGTTTTTAATAACACTGTTTTTTGATAGTACAAAGTCTAAAGGTTGAATTGGCATATCCACCAGCTGATCAAATAATACCTGTGCAAGCCGTGCGGTTTTACCCGTTAAGCTATAGTTTTGCTGATTACTTGCCAAACTAAGCATTAACTCTTTTATTAATGGGCTAATGGTTAATGTACAGGCTGTACTTGGCATACCTTGTAAGTTTGCATCAATAAATAAGTGGCATAAATGCGCATTATCAGATGCTCTATTACTGTGCTCTACATTTGCCGGGATCCAAATGGCGCTATGAGTAGGCACCATCCACATTTTTGTTGCCACTTCACAGGTAACATAACCGTGCAGGGCTAAAATTAACTGCCCTTTTGGATGAGTATGCAGCGGAATTTCACGGCTAAGCTGGGCATATTCTATTTTAGCAATAACCGGCTGCGGCATGATTTCAAAGTTTTTTATTTCATTCCAATCTTGGGGAAGCTGCATTTTGTCTGTTTTTAGTTATTTAATGTCTCTTTTACTAAATTATAGTGATGACTTAGCCTTTATACTAGTCTCTATTGCTTCTTGCTAAATAACCAACCTGCTAGGACGTTTACCTTGTTAACTCAACAATCTCAATCTCGCTTATCTTACGCATTATTAGTACTGGGAATTTTACTTATTGCCAGTAACTTACGTGCGCCAGTGACTGGTTTAGCCCCCGTGCTGGACCAAATAATTCTTAGTTTTAATTTAAGCGCATCACAAGCCGGTATGCTTACCACCTTACCGTTAATTGCATTTGCTTTAGCAAGCCCATTAGCCACTAGTTTAGCTAAAAGGCAAGGCTTAGAAGTGTCGCTTTTTATTGCCCTTATTTTAATTGGCTTAGGCTTAGCATCGCGCATGATAAATTCTGTGCCGGTACTTTATTTAGGCACCGCCGTCATTGGGGTCGGCATTGCGATAGGTAATGTGCTGTTACCGAGTTTAATTAAGCGCGACTTTGCACACAAAGTGGCTGTAATGACCTCGGCGTATGTGCTTGCTATGGGTATTTTTGGCGGTAGTTACTCAGCGTTAATTATTCCCCTTGCCGAATATAAACAAATGGGCTGGCAAATTGCTTTAGCCAGTTACGCGTTAATTACTTTAATAAGTTTATTTATTTGGCTACCGCAATTAAAGCTACGCACCAAACCGACTAAAGATCTGGTTGAAAACACCGGTGACGTAAAAGTGTGGCGCCAAGCCCTTGCGTGGCAAATTACTTTGCTACTTGGCTGTAACTCGTTATTTACTTATATAATTATTGGCTGGTTACCAAGCATTTTAATAGACAGTGGCCACAGCGCACAACAAGCGGGTGCGCTGCAAGGCTCATTTCAGGTAGCTTCGGCTTTACCCGGTATTATCTTAATTCCCTTATTAGCAAAACTAAAAGATCAGCGCGTACTCACCTTTGTTTTAGGAGTGTTGGCAAGCCTGTCGTCGATTGGACTGTTGTATATGCCAGACTATGCGTCTGTGTGGTCAATCACTATGGGGTTTTGCTCGGGTGCATGCTTTATATTGGGCTTGTCGTTTATTAGTTTACGTACTCACGACTCACATCAAGCTGCGGCACTTTCTGGTATGGCGCAGTGTATTGGTTATTTACTTGCCGCTACTGGACCTATTATTGCAGGTGCGCTGCATAGTTATTTTGGTAACTGGGCATCTACTTTATGGTTTTGCGCAGGTGCGAGCGCGCTATGTGCGGTGTTTGGTTATTTAGGCGGGCGTAATATTACTATGCGCAACAAAGCGTAAGCGTTAATTAAAAGTGGGCGGTGTAATCATTTGCCCACTTTTATAACTAATTATAGTTTAGTACTTTTTATATATTTAGCTTAAACAGCGCCAATACATTCAACCTCTACAACTGAATTTAGTGCTAACGCTTTTACTGCAAACGCACTGCGCGCAGGATATGGCGGGGTAAAGTATTCAGCATATATTTTATTAAACATTTTAAAGTTATTTATGTCGGTTAGCATAACCGTACACTTTACTATGTTTTTCATACTGTAATTATGCTGCTCTAGGGTGCTTTTTATATTTTCGAGCGTTTGCTTAGTCTCTGCTGCAAAACCACCTTGTGCTAGTTTACCACTGCTTGTAAGCCCAATTTGACCCGACATATACAAGGTATTATCGACCCTTACAATTTGCGAAAAAGGTAAACTTGCTGAGGCCGCATTTAAGTGCTCAATATCACTGTTTTTTGCATTAGCAAAACCACTGCTCAATACACTGGCGAATAAGGTAATTAATGTTATTTTTTTCATCATAAACCTAATTTTTTGGGGTGGTGGCAAATGCAGGCACTTGCACTAAATCGTTCAACCAACTAACGCTAGACTGACACCAAATTTGCGCTACTGGCGTAAACTCATCGCGTTGATCAACCGCCCCTATTCTAAGGCCATATACACGGTTTTCTGTCGCTTCGTTGGTAGCATAAAGTGAGGTGCCACAATTACCACAAAACCCTTGCGCACGTTTATTACCACTTTGCGCCGTTTTTATATATTCTTTAGGCTTACCTTGCGTAAAAGTAACACCGTTAGGCTCACTCATTATTACCGCTCTAAATGGCCCACTCGACATGCGTTGGCAATCACTACAGTGGCACACTAATAGCGTGTTACTTTGTGTTTTCGCTTGGTATTTTATGTCGCCGCAGTAACAGCTTCCAGTTATGTTCATTTTATATATCCATTATTTTTAACGAGCTCCACCCTTAAGGCGGCTTCGGTATTACACGAGTTTTATATTAAAAGTGTACCTGCATAGCAATAAAAAACCACAGCCTAAAGCAACTATTTAGTGCCTCTAAATTTATGATAAATACTGTTTAAACCAACGAAATAAATTAAAAAAGCGTGATTTAGCAATATGCTTATCAGCACTGTTTTTATTAAGCGCATCACGGCGCGCTTGCGCTATATTTGCTTTAGCAGCAAAGCGCAAGCGTTGCTCATTACTAAGATCGTCTTCAAAGTTAAGCTGTAACTTTTTTACCTCACGGCTACGTTTCATTGAACTACACATAGTACTACCTCAAAAAGGCTATTAACCTAATTAGTAGACAGGCTATGTGCGTTTTTTATTTCATAGGATGTTCAATTCAACACGCCTGTAACACTTTAAGCTAACTTAATAAGCCTAAATTGCTTTTTACCACGCTGCATTACCCAAAAACGATCAAACAGCGGAAAATCTAACTGTGCGTGCTCATCTGTAATGGCCTCGCCATTAATTTTAATCGCATTCGCGTTTATTAACTCACGTGCAGTACGCTTTGAGCTGGCCAGTTCACTTTTAACCAGTAACTCAGCAATATTAATTTTCGCGTCGCTAATAGCGTGTACGGCGAGCCCATCTTGCTCTAATTGCTCAAGCTCTGCCAAGGTGAGTGTTTGTACTTGGCCGTTAAACAATAATTGCGTAATGCGCTGCGCGCTTGCTAAGCCTTGTTCGCCATGTACAAAGCGGGTTAATTGCTCGGCTAAAATACCTTGCGCTTGAGGCTTTTGTTGGCTGGTAATGTCATTCGCTTCAATGGCTTCAATTTCTTTTATCGATAAAAAGGTGTAAAAACGCAAAAAGTTGTATACATCGGCATCGTCACAATTTAACCAAAATTGGTAAAAGCGATACGGTGAGGTTTTTTTCGGATCAAGCCAAATTGCGCCGCCTTCCGTTTTACCAAACTTAGTACCGTCTGATTTAGTAATAAGTGGCAAAGTTAATCCATACACAGTTTGCTTATTTAAGCGGCGGGTTAAATCAATCCCACTTACTATATTCCCCCACTGGTCGTTGCCGCCAATTTGCACACTACAACCCAGTTCGCTATTTAATTTAGCAAAGTCGTACGACTGCAATAAAGTGTAACTAAATTCAGTAAACGATAAACCTTGATCAGGGCGTTGCAAACGTTGCTTTACCGACTCGCGGTTGATCATATTATTAATTGAAAAGTGCTTACCTACATCGCGAAAAAAATCCAACACTTCAATACCGCTAAACCAGTCGGCATTATTTTTTAATTGAATTGGCTCGCTTAAATGCGGGTTCATTACACTCTCTACTTGTGAGCTTAAATCTGCTACCCAACCTTGTACGGTTTCTTTACTGTTTAAGCTGCGCTCGGTGGCTTTAAAGCTTGGGTCGCCAATCAACCCGGTTGCGCCACCAATTAATGCTACCGCTTTATGGCCGGCATCATTAAAACGCTTTAGCATTAGCAAAGGTACTAAGTGGCCAATATGTAAACTGCCCGCGGTAGGATCAAAACCACAATACACAACTTGTGAGGTTGCTAATAACTGCTCAAGCTGCGCTAAATCGCTAACCTGAGAAACCAGGCCGCGATGTGTAATATCTTCCAGTAATTGTGTTGTCATTGTATTTATCCCACACACATGTGTTAATTAGTTAGGGTAAAAATACTAATTAAAGCTGCTACACAACCATATATCCCTAAAGGGATAGAAAGTACTTTATATTAATCAATTTAAGTAGAAGCGCTGTTTAACGGTGCGAAAGTAGTATTAAGGCAAGGCAAATATTTATGCTAACTAATCTTACTCGCTAGTGATTAAGTGGTTTAAAAACAGCTGAAAAAACTCACTCAACGAAGACACTTTTAATTGTGCGTAAATACGTTTACGGTGGTTTTTAACTGTACCTAAGGTGATATTTAATTGCTTAGCAATATCGTTAGAGTCGCAGCCTTGCACTAATAGCATAGCTATTTGTCGCTCGCGGGTGGTAAGTTGCTCGTTGGCAAAGGTAGCTAAGCCACGCTCAATTAATTGCCCTGTAGCTGTGGTAGTTAAAGGCCCAAGCAATAATAAGTTATTGCCCCAATGTTGGCGGCATAATGCTTTTATAAGGCTAAAATGAGCTATTAAGGTGCTTTTTTGTGCGGCGCTAAAGCGTTGTTTGCTTTCTAAAAAGCCTAAATAAATAACAATCCAGCGGCTCTCATCTGTGCGCACACTTATACTTAGTTCATCTACCCAACCGGTTTCGTTATAAAACTGTTGCTGGTATTGGGTATAAGCTGCTAAGTCTTTATTTGCGCTGATATCGACTAACCGATACACACCTTCATGGCCACTTTTTGACAGTTCAATATAAAAGGGATCGTTAATAAACGAATTGGTTAAATAGCGCTGAAACAATAACTCGCGTCGAGTATCTATCGAGTCGTATAAATAAATGGGGTGTTTATGGGCTCTACAGCCTAAAATCACCGCGCAGTCAAATTGCACTAAATGAGCAATGTAATTAACTATTTTTTGTGCAAAACCAGTTGAATTGATTGCTTCAACACATTGCGCAATTAGCTCATTTTCAGTGGGTTTTGCAATCATTACTGCCACGGTGTTTTAGTTAAATTAAAAGTTTAATTGGCGTTAGCATTATAAAAATTTGCCTGTTTAATACTGGCAAAATCATTAAAACGCACGCCATGTTCGCGCATTACATTTAGCACTTTTTTACTTAGCATTTGGCGTAAATAAAATGGCTGATTTGGCACAAAGTGATGAATACTATGGGTTTTACCAAAGTTAAAACAAAACAAGTGAAACGGCATAAATACCCGACTGGTTAACACATGGGTTTGCTCCAGCATATTGGTTACACCGCCATAGTAATGCATGCACGAGGTAACAAAATTTAGCGAGCTCGAGCGCACAATATTAGGCACAATTAACACCACCATTAAAAACTCAAATAGCGACATAGTGCTTAATAACCAAGCCGGCGAGCTTTGTGCAAGCCCAGTAAATAAATTAACGCCATGAAATATAATTACGCTGTATAAAACAATAAAGTAAGCGGTGGTAATAGGAAAACCGGCATTAAATATCTTAAAAAAGTGAAAGCCTTTAATTTCTTTAGAAAAACGTTTGGCGTTAATTAATAAGCCTAATAAGCCATCCACAATAACCAACGCGCGTAACAAAGGATTTTTAATACCGTTACCCACTAAGCGCTCTTCTAGGTCTTGTTGTGTGCCTGAAGTTTTATGATGGTGTAAATGTAACTTACGACGATACCAAGGGCTGATAGTATTAGGGCGCATTAACCACACGGTTAGCATCATAAAATTATGCATAAATGGCTGATTACTAAAATACTGTTTATGAATTAAATCATGCTCTAACTCATGCGAAATAGATGCAGCCATAGCAGCTAAAATAATACATAACCACGCAGGAATAATGGCTAAATAATATAAAAAGCCAACCCCAACTAATGCCCCAAGAGATAACAGTAAAATAACCAATCCCAAGGTATTTTGATGCGTTAATAATGGATGCTTAGCGCGTAGCTTCGCCTCTTCAGCCTTAATAGCTTTAACAATGGCTTGAATATTTTCTTTTGCACTTAAATGAGTCATAAATTACAACCGATCAATTATGTTGGGGCGGATAATACCCGAACTGGTAAAAAAAACACCTTTGAGAGTACTTTCTTATGCTCTTTGATACTAGTTGCTAATGCTTTTACACGCTAATTACTGCAAAAAACAACACGGACGCCTCTTCTATTAGCGCCCGTAATTTATTTAATCCTAGCGTGAGCTAAGTTTATGTTAGTTTTTTTGCTGTGCAGCTAAATAGTCAATCGCCAGCTGGCTCATTGCTTTAGTGCCCACTTTAAGCGTTGACTCGTCAACATAAAAATACGGCGAATGGTTGGTTGGTGCTGTTTTTACATCTTGCCCTGTTGGCGTGCCGCCTAAAAACAAAAATAAACCCGGTACTTGCTGCGCATAAAAAGCAAAGTCTTCTGCGCCGGTTACTTTTGGCACATCAAACAGGTTATCTTTACCTACTATATTTTTAAGTGTTGGCAACATTTGCGCGGTAAGCTCTGGGTTATTCACCGTTACTGGGTAACCTTTAAAAATATTTACCTGTGCTTCGGCTCCCGACGCTTTAGCAATATGCGTAGCTGTAGTGGTTAATTTTTCAAAAATTTGTTGGCGGTTATCCATATCAAAATTACGAATAGTGCCTACCATTTCTACACTATCGGGAATAATATTATTACGTACGCCACCAGCTATTTTACCAAACGAGATAATGGCAGGCTCTTTAGTTATATCTATTTGACGACTAACAATATGATTAACCCCTGAGACAATTTGTGCAGCAACTGAAATAGGATCGACCCCACCCCAAGGCGATGAACCATGCGTTTGCTTACCTTTTACCGTTATTTCGAAGCGATCGGCACTGGCCATAATTGGGCCACTACGATAACCAATTTGGCCGCTGTTTAATCCCGCCATAACATGAATGCCAAACGCCACATCGGGTTGATACTTTTTAAATATCCCCTCTTTTAACATTAACTCAGCTCCGCCCTCTTCGCCTTGTGGCGCGCCTTCTTCTGCTGGCTGAAACACAAACATAATATCGCCGTGTAATTCATTTTTTACAGCGGCTAATACTTCAGCTGCACCCATTAGCATAGCCACATGCGTGTCGTGCCCACAGGCATGCATAACCCCAACATCAACCCCATTATACTTGGTAGTTACCAGTGATTTAAAAGGCACATCGGCTTTTTCGGTTACTGGCAGTGCATCCATATCGGCACGCAGCATTACTGTTGGCCCCGGCTTACCGCCTTTTAAAATCCCCACTACACCTGTGTAAGCAATGTCAGTTTCAACCTGCATCCCTAAGGCTTTTAAATGGCGTGCTACAATCGCAGCGGTACGTGTTTCGCGGTTACTTAACTCAGGGTGCTGATGAAAATCGCGACGCCATTCAATCACCTTATCTTCAACCTGATTTATCTGTTTATCGATATTAATATTGGCACTGGCATTAAATGCCCCTAGGCTTGCTAAGCCAATAGCTAATGAGATTAATGAGCGTTTCATCTGTGTTCCTTTTTATTATCTGCCTTTAGCAACACTGTGCAGTGCTGTTATAGAAAATTTTGACGTGAGTAAGTAGATAATGCGCAATGCACTGAGCAATGCAAATAATTACTCAGCTATTTTGAGTTATTATGCAAAACATTTAATAAACTACATAGTAACTAAAACTCACTAGAGTAAAAACACCAATAAAAAATGACGCTGTTTAGCGTCATTTTTATTTAACTTTATTTTATATATTTACAATATAACTAGGGCGTTTTAACTGCTTTTTCTGGCGAGCTAAATACACCTTTAACAACTTGCCAAGTAACCGCTAATGCGCCTACCATAAATACTACATCACCAATGGTGCGCACCCAGCGTAGCGTTACCAAAGTATCGCTTTGCATTAATGCTTCGCTACGTGCATACCAAAGCCCCTCTGATGCGCTGGCAACAAATTGAATAATACCAACCGGTAATAAACTAGTGAATAGCATTAACGCTAGCCCTATATTCATCCACCAAAAAGAGGTTTTCATTAAGCCTTCATCAAATTTTAAATGCGGGCGAATGTATCTTAATATGAGTAGTGTAAAGCCCAGCGCTAAAAAGCCATAAACGCCAAATAAGGCTGCATGGGCATGTGTTGCTGTGGTATTAAGTCCTTGAATATAATACAAAGCAATTGGTGGGTTGATCATAAAGCCCAGCACACCTGCACCTAACATATTCCAAAATGCAACGGCTACAAAATACATTATTGGCCATTTAACATTTTCCATCCAAGGCGCACGCGTTTTTAATTTATAATGCTCCCATGCTTCATGACCAAGCACTATAAGTGGTACTACTTCAAGCGCACTAAAAGTTGCACCTACAGCCATAACGGGTGTAGTTGTACCCGAAAAGTACAAGTGATGGAAAGTCCCCGGAACACCGCCTAACATAAACAACGAAGCCGACGCTAACGAAGCCACTGTAGCCATACGTTTAGACACTAAACCCATATTAAAAAATATAAAGGCCAGTGCTGTTGTGGCAAATACTTCAAAGAAACCTTCCACCCATAAATGCACAATCCACCAGCGCCAATATTCCATTACTGAAATATGCGTACGCTCGCCGTAGAAAAAACCCGCACCATAAAATAAGCCAATCGCAATTACCGACAGCATAAATAAAACCAGTAAGTTTTTATCACCCTCTTTATTTAAAGTGGGTGTAATACAACGCATCATTAATACTAACCACAGCAATATTCCAACAAATTTACCAATTTGCCATAGTCGTCCTAAATCAATGTATTCATAGCCCTGATGGCCTAACCAAAAGTTTAGTTCTGGCGGCATTATTTGCGCAATTGCTAAGTACTGACCAATAAACGAGCCAACTACTACCAATACTAACGCCCAAAACAATACATCAACACCCAGCTTTTGAAACTTAGGATCTTCGCCACCATTAATAATTGGGGCTAAAAATAAACCAGCCGCTAAAAAGCCTGTTGCAATCCAAAATAACGCCGACTGAATATGCCAAGTTCGCACTAAACTATAGGGGAACCATTCAGAGGTTTGCACGCCATAAAAGCCCTGCCCTTCAACGGTATAATGAGCGGTAAATGCCCCTACAAATATTTGAAAGGTAAACAAAGCTACAATTAAAAATAAGTATTTACCTAAAGATTTTTGCGAAGGCGTTAAGTTAAAAGATAAAATAGGATCTGTTTTTGGCACGATTGGCTCTTCGTCATCCTGCCTGCGTAAAAATGCCCACGCCCACACTAATGCTCCAATTCCTGCAACCAGTAACACAATACTGACCAGCGACCATACTATGTTTTCGGTAGTGGGTTTATTATCAATTAACGGCTCATGCGGCCAGTTATTGGTATAGGTTGCATTCCCATCTAAACGCTCAGTAGATGCCGCCCAAGCCGTCCAAAAGAAGAACTCGTTTAAACGTGCCCTGCGCTCAGCACTGGGCAAAGTAACTTCTTTCATTGCATAGTTAGCACGGGTTTGCTGCAGCTCAGCTGCACCACCAAACAACGCATTATAATAATCACTGGTTTGCGCTATTGCCTGCATACGTCGCGGCGATAAGCTCACAGTGTTGGTTTTTGTATTATAAGTATTTGTTCTATAATCTTTTTTAAGATCATAGCGCAGCATATGCTGTTGCTGCTCATTGAGTTCATCGTATGCTGTGCCAAATTGATCTTCTGCAGCTAAATTTAACCAACTCACTAACTCGCGATGCAACCAGTCAGCTGTCCAATCTGGCGCTTGATAAGCTCCATGCCCCCAAACCGAACCTAATTGCATGCCACCAACAGATTGCCACGCAGTTTGCCCGTCAAGTATTTGCTCTTCTGTGGTTAACACTTTGCCACTTTCTGATACAAACGCGGCTGGTATTGGCGGTGCTTCACGGTAAATTTCTGTGCCGTAGTAACCTAATAATGAAAAGGTGACTGCGACGACCCCTAAAAGGGCCCACCATAACCTTTTATATTCTCTCATTATTACTCTCCTGTTAAATGTACATGACGCAATTTTATAGCGAAGCTTTATATTACTGATGTAACTATTGATAACTTATAAAGCGATCTTTGCAAATCAATAAACTAGTAAGCCGCTTTAGCAACTGATAGTTATTTGTGATACGACAAATTACTTTCAGCTTACTCTTAACATACAGTAAATATCTGAGCAGAATATGTGTCCAGATCAACATAATCGCCGTTAGCGACAATAAAAAAGATTACACAATAGAGTTTTAAAGTTACTTAATGAGTGTTGTGCAAAATTAAGTGCACTAGGCTATATTAATTACCCCAAGGAAAGGTGGTGGGTTCAAGCTAAATCGTGCTAGAACATGTGAACTACCCATCGACGCCACTCCGTGTCGATCAATGGGCTTCTACAGCCTTGACTTAGAGACTAGGCTGCTTCTTTTTTCTCAGTTCCAACAGCAAACTTCGATAGCTTGAAGACTTTCGTTTTAATGGCTGATTTCTGCTGAGATGTGGGGGTAACCCTTGCGACGATCCCAGCCGCAATTAAATCTAATTCACCTGTTTTTGCTATGCTTTTAGCCGCTGACAAGTCTCGGTTTTGGTAAGTTTCACAAGCCGTACATGTGAAATATCTGTCGTTCAATGTTAAAACATGATGTTGGCCGCATTCAGAACAAACCCCAGTGGATTTTTCAAACCTGCCAATCTCGTGATAGAGTTTACCTTCAAGCTCAGTTTTGTATTTTGAAAGCTGAGTAATTAAGCCCATCACATTGTCGGCAACCATGCTGCCATTGAACTTTTGCATCCCTTTTACGTTTAAATCTTCGAACACTAAAATGTCATTTTCATTGGTTATCTGGCGTGAGATTTTGCCGTGTAATTTGTTGATGCGTTGTTTGGTTTTTTGCCAGCGATTTGAACCTTTAGTTCGGCGTGCAAGCTGGCGTTGCAATTGATTTAACTTTGTTTTTGACTGCTTTAAAAACTTGGGGTTATCGACCACAAAACCATCTGAGCCAACAACAGTTTGCTTTGAGTTAATGTCAAAACCTGTGATTGTTTTTAAAACTTGTTTAGCTGTTTTGCACTCAACTTCCTGAGTGATGCTGCATCCCCATTTTCCGTGATGATACTGGATAGTTACAGTCTTGATTTTACTTGCTAGTTTGCGATGCAAGATAATGGGTATCTTGCCTACCTTTGGGATACTGATAGCGCCATTTTCAATGCGGATACAGTTCGAGTTATTGACCGCTCGAAAACTATCGTTGTGAAGTTTTTTCTTTTTATATGAGATCTTGTGCTTTGGAAAGCGTTGCAAGCGACCTTTAGTAAAAACATTCTTGAGCGCTAATTCCAGGTCGCGGGCAACTTGTTGAGCTGCCGCAGAATCGAATGCTTTGATCCAGTTAAACTCTTCGAACGTCTTGATATCTTTAAGTAGTGAGGCCATGTCTTTGTAAAACAAAAACGTTTTATCGTGCTCGTATCGACGCATGTTCTCAGACAACAATAAGTTCCAAATGCCACGCGCTGTCGCACCAAACTCAACGAGTTTAGCTTCTTGCTCTGGCGTAGGATTTAGCCTGTAGTTGTATCTAAGCGTCTTTTTCATATACTGTATAGACTACTGTATGGAAATGAGTTGTCAAGATGGAATATGAAACTAAATCTCACTGTAAATATTTAATAGCGCTACATTTAATACTTGTGGTTAAATATAGAAAACAATTGTTAAAAGGTGATGTAGGTGATTTTGTAAAACAAAAAATCACTGAAATTGCAGAGCGCTCAGAATTTAATATCGAAGAGATCGAGGTGGACAAAGATCATATACACATATTGCTAACGATCTCTCCCAATATCAGCGTTGCGAGTTACGTTAGG
>NZ_JACJES010000019.1:0-64871 GCF_014164175.1 Pseudoalteromonas sp. SG44-5
TGATTTTTTACGTGACTACCCTGATGTTGATAAACCAACAATTGAAATTATTTCTAACCCACTCCATCGCTATAAAAAAATGTTACTTATAGTGGGCAAAGACACTGCTGATTTAAAAACTGCAGTAACGGGTTTAGCATTTGGTCATAAACTGATGACTGGTCGCACCGCTAGTATAGAGGCTATTAATCAGCTCCCGCTAAGAGAAGCATATGATGCTCCTCGCTGGTTAAGAGGCGATCGCCCCGTACATTTTGATGAGTTAATTGACTACCCAAAACAATTACAAGCTCAGGGCTTAAATAATGGCCCGGTAAAATTAAACGTACGCCTTGCACCCGATTTATTTACTTGGCGCGAAAAAGGCATCCCAATTACGCTGCAATATAGAAATACGCCTGAGAGCAGCATGCTTGACTCACGCCTAAACATGCTAATTAATCAAGAGTTTATTAGTGGTTTTTTACTCAGTAAAAATGATTCATTACTAAGTAAAACCAAAACAATTATGCCTTTAATTGGTAATACAGATACCACAAAAAACGCAGAAGATTTTTCCTTAAATGGGATTAACTTAGCAATTAGAAATGAGCTTAACTTTGACTTTCGCTTTGGTGTACTTAAAAAGGGAGAATGCTCTGTTGTACCTGCAGGAGGGGAGTATGGCGTAATAGATGGTAATTCAAATATTGATGTTAGTGGGTTTCATCATTACATTGCCCTACCCGATTTAAATGTATTTGCTAATAGCGGTTTCCCATTTACTAAATATGCCGACTTACATCAAACCTTGGTTATTTTAGATGATAATCCAACACCTGAAGCAATCACTTTACTACTCAATTTAACCGGTCGCTTTGGTGCTATCACAGGCTACCCTGGACACCGTTTAGAAATACAATCAGTCAGTGACGATAATAGTAATTATGATGACAAAGATATTATGATTATTACCGCCGCAAATACAGCGGTGAGTGACATTGATGAGAACGCGCCCACCAGTAAGCTTTTAAAAAATAACCACAGAATTATAAAGCAAGCTTTTTATAATGGCGCCTATGATGCTGATACAACAGAAGATGTACAGGTAAGCTTAGTTAGTAGCGGAGACTTAGCCGTTATTGCAGGGTTTCAATCGCCATTTGACTCTGAGCGCTCAATCGTGTCGTTAACCGCCAGTACTAATAAAGCGTACACACTACTAGATACTGCATTTAACGAGTCGCAATGGTTATCGCAAATTAAAGGCAGCGCTGCCGTTATTACTAGCCAAGGCGTGAGCTCTGTTAAGGCAGATGATACGTATTTTGTGGGGTATGTACCTGTGTATACTTTAATTTGGTTTCATTTATCTGATCATCCATTTTGGCTAGCTTTTTTATCTATTTTAACCCTGTTACTTATTTCATTTATAATTTGGCGCTTACTACAGGCCCTTACCTACAAACGTTTAGCTGAAGGAGATAAATAATGAAATTATTTATAACTAAAGCATTTATTATGCTGATTTTATTTACTCCTTTAAGCCACGCACAACAATGTGCGCCTTGGCAGCAATGGCAAACGTTTAAAACACACTTTATGAGTGATGATGGCCGAATAATCGACTTAGGCAGCGAGCAAAATATTACCACTTCTGAAGGGCAATCCTATGCGCTATTTTTTGCGCTAATTGCCAATGATAAAACCGCTTTTGATAAAGTATTAAACTGGACTGAAGAGCATTTAGCCGAAGGCGATTTAAGTACTCGCCTACCTGCATGGCTATGGGGAGTTAATAAAAACAACGTAGGTAATATTCTTGACTCAAACCCAGCATCTGACTCTGATTTATGGATTGCTTATAGCTTATCGCAAGCAGCTATACTTTGGGATGACCGCCGTTACCGTATTTTAGCAGCTGTGCTCGCACAGCGTATAATGCGCGAAGAAACAGCGTATATTAAAGGACTTGGTTTATCTTTATTACCCGCACCTAGCGGCTTTGAGTTTGATAACAAGCGCTATAAATTAAATCCAAGCTATTCGCCGCTGTTTATTTATCAGCAATTTAGCAAACTTTATCCTCATTCACCATGGCAAGAGCTGCATGACGGTTCTGCCAACCTAATTCTTGAAACAAGTAAGCAAGGTGTTAGCCCTGATTGGATTATGTTTGATACTAACAAGGGCTTTTACTTTGATAAAAAAGTAACCGACTTGGGAAGCTATAATGCAATTAGAGTCTATTTGTGGGCAAGTATGATGGCAGAGGATGCACCTTACAAAAAGCAATTAGTTACGCAGTTTGCTCCTTTCATTAAAACGATAAATAAGCGTGGTTATGTGCCTTTAAATACCTATGCACAAACGGGGAACTCAGATAAAAGAGGACCTGTTGGCTTTAATGCCGCATTACTGCCTTTACTAGCAACAGCAAATAATGACAATGACGCTGTAACAATGTCGATTCAACAAAAGTTAATGGTTGATAAATCATTTAGCAAATCGCGTTATTACGATAGTGTATTAAATTTATTTGGTAGCAGTACCTTAGATAAACGCTTTGCAATTTTAGCAGACGGGACGCTGCAACCTAACTGGAGCGATGAATGTCGTTAAGGTTTAGCTTAGTTTATGCCTTAGTAGCGTGCTCAACGTTAAGTGCTAAAACAGTCGACGATATAGACACTCAGTCTGTCGCATGGCTATTAAAGCAGATAAATATTGGCAAAGGGCAAGAAAATAAAAAGCTCGTTGAAGATAGCTTACGTAAGCTCGTTGCTATAGCCCCACTGCGCATTGAAACCCAATGTGCTTTAGCACGTAATTACTTTGCTACCGGCGCAACTAATGAAGCAACCTTATTACTAAACCAGCTTGATAATGGCGCAGCAAAACAACACCCATGTATTGAGCAACTTCGAGTTATTGCCCGTATTGAAACAACCGACAAACCATTAGTACAACAAGCAAAATTACTAGCAAGAGCTGGCCAATATGTTCAAGCCCGGCAAATTTATAACACCCTTTTTGATACAGCCTACCCCGAGCTTAGTTATGAGCTTGAACATTTAAACTGGTATGCACAAGACAGTGCCCAATGGCAGCAGGTTAATAAAGGCTATTTGCGCTTAATAGAGCAATACCCTGATGTAGCCCTAATCGAAATAGCTTATGCGACGCACCTGTTTAAACGCTCTGCGCTCGATAAACATGCGACTGATGTTTTTAGTAAATATGGCGTAACTGGACGTTTTAGCAACCAAATTGAGGATGCTTGGCTAAGAACATTGGCATTTATGCCTATTGAGAGTAGTACTGAGCAACAGTATCAGCGTTACTTTCTTGTGTATCCCTTTAGCAGTAAAGGGGAATTACAATATCAAGATTTCAAAAAGAAGTTTAGCGCTCGTCAAGCCTTGCTAGGTGATCCTGCTTATCAACTTTGGCAAAAAGGTGATGAACTACTTGAAAACAATAAGTTAAATGCCGCTGAACCTCTTTTATTACGAGCGTTAAAAGGCCGCCCAGCTGATTCTCAAGTTATGCGTAGTTTAGGTGTGCTCTACTTACGCTCAGGTGAGCATCAAAAAGCAGATAACTACTTTACTCGCGCATTAAAATACACCTCAGAGTTTAATGAGCGTGAAATACTCAAAGGCTTAGCCAAAACTGCCAATTTTTGGCTGTATATTCGCCAGACTAAAGAAGCCATAAATAACGCAGAGTTCAGAACGGCAGCACTCAAACTAAATTTAGCAGCTGCATTACAAGAAAACCCTAACACCATTTTATTTTATAAGGGCGAGCTTTTATTTGCTCAAGGGCAGTACTCTCAAGCTGCTACTTTTTATCAAAGTGTTTTAAAAAATGAACCGCTTAACTCAAGTGCATTATTAAGCTTACTTAAAATAGCCGAACTTGAGCAAAGTGAAAAAGCGTTAAATGCTTTTTATAATAACCTTAGTTCTTTGCAAAAACAGCAAGTAAAGTCAGCTTACGCGGCCGCTGTTAGCAAGCAACTAAGAGAAAAAGCGACTCGATTTTATGATGCTGGCGAATTAAACACCGCTAGAAAAACCTTAGAATATGCCATTGAGTTAACTCCTCAACAACCCTGGTTATACTATGATCTTGCTTTAATTTATCAGCAACAAGGTTTAACTCAGCAAGCCCGATCTTTATTTAACAATGTGTTATGGCAATTTCCACTTAACTCTTCACTGCGTTATAGCCATGCACTTTTTCTGCGCTCTATAGATGACTATAAAGGTGCACAAGCGACGTTAAAGTATATTCCGGTTAAAGATAGAGATGCCGATATTTTAGTGCTCGAACAACAGTTACATATTAATGAGTCGCTTAATCAAAGCGAGCAACTCTTAAATACTAACAATAAAGCAGTCGCGGTTTACCATTTAAGTAGTTTAGAAGCGCAAGATTTAACACCTTTAATGCAAGCAAAACTAGCAAGTAGTTGGTATAAAATTGCAGAGCAACAATACGCACTTAACTCACTTAATAAAGCTTTAACAAGCGCGCCAACTCTCGCCCCATATTGGCATATGCTTTATGGTGAATGGCTTTTAGAGCAAGGCATTGAAGAGAAAACACATAACTGGTTTACAAGTTACACATTGCCAGAGAGCGCAACTGAAAACGAAATCACTCAATATGTGCAATTACATAATAATTATATAAATCAATATTACAGCGGTAGCGATTTAATCGCTAAGCTAAACCAGCTTGACCAAAAATATAAAAATACGCCGGCAATAACTACCGCTCTTATAAATGCTAACTTAGCACTTGAGCAACGTGAAGCGGCAATTATTTTATATCAGCAAAAAATAAAAAATAAACAAACTCTTGAGCCCCAAGCTTTAATGGCTATTGCCACCGCTTATAGAGAGCTTGGTGATGACTATCAGGCAAAGCAGGTTACGCAACAGGCTATAAATCAAAGTTCATCTCAAGAGGAGTACTTACAACGACAAATAATGGCATCCCTTAATGAGTTTAACTACGCGGGTGATGCGCTGTATCTTGCGAAGCAATTAGTTGATAAATCGCCAAACGATCAAGAACTTCGGTACTTAGGAGCTCAAGTTGCCGATAAGTTTAACAATGTCGAGCAAGCAAATACCTGGTATCAGCAAACACTGTCGCCTAACCAAGCTCTCAATGATGAACAGCTATACAGCAGCCTAGCGCGTATTAACGATACTGACCCTTGGTATATTAATGGTGCAAAACGTGAATTAATAAATCAACAAAATAAAAACCAAGCTTATATTGCCATTGGGGTTAACTTTAGTGGTCAAACAAGTACCCAAAGCGAAGCAACGCTGGGAGCTAGCTTAATGCCTATGGAAGCTTATTTTCCGCTTTGGCAAGGCCATGGATTTATTAAAGTCGACCCTACAACTATAAGCGCACAAACAACACGATTTGATGAGCAATTTGCAGGTAGCCGCTATGGACAAGGTGCATTGTGTATTTTTACCTGTTCATTAGATGAAGTAAGCCCTGAGGAAAGTGGCGTTGATATTGGTATAGGTTGGCAAAATGAAAACTGGCGTGTTGATATTGGTACTACCCCACTTGGTTTTTTAATTGAAGACATAGTGTGGGGCATAAACTACGCAGACGATTTTGGCGACTTTGGATACAGCCTCGAATTTGAAAAACGCCCTGTTACCAGCTCGGTACTCTCCTATGCTGGTTTAACCGATATATACTCAGGTAAAGTTTGGGGTGGCGTGCGCTCAACTGGCCTAACCGCCAATTTATCGCACGACTTGGGTGGTAATTGGGGGTTTTGGTCAAGTGCCGACTTTCAATTATATAAAGGTCAAAACGTAAAAGACAATCAACGCTATCGGCTAATGGGTGGCAGTTACTATCGCGTTATTAGTAACCAAGAGCGTGAATTTACCGCAGGTGTCAGTTTATTGCATTGGTCTTATAAGTTTAATTTAAGCGAAGAAACCTATGGTCATGGCGGATATTACAGCCCGCAAAACTATATAGGTATTTCATTACCATTAAGTTATGACGCACGTTGGGGAGATGATTTTGTTTATCGAATTAAAACCGGTATTTCTTACTCACAAACTAAATCGAACGCGATTGACTTTTTCCCAAACGATCTCAACTTACAAGCCCAAGCATTCGTAAGCCAGCTTGAAACAGGCGTCGTTCCTGCTTTTAAGGGTGATACTAGCGCCGGTGTTTCGTATAACTTAGAAGGCAGTTTTGAGTACCGAGTAACCCCGCATTGGTTTTTTGGAGGCTACTTAGCAATTGACCGCTCTGACTTTTATGAGCCTAACTTTGGACAACTTTATGTACGTTACTATTTCAATCCTGTTTACGGCACATTAGCATTCCCAGGCAAACCTATAATACCTTATGCTGACTTTTAACAAGGTTTATTGTGTTTAAACCATAAAGCTTAACACTTCCCCTCGCACTAAGGTCTATGTATACTAATGCGCAATTGTAGCTAGGATAAGGGTGTGACTCTTACCTACAGCTTTACTACCTTAACGGCAAACCATTACCTTAGCTGCATTAAACAATACTGATGGTCGAGCATTTAGCGTGTAATACATGGCGCTAAATAGCTAAAGCAAAAATATATAAGGCCATTACAACAATACTTAAAGTTAGGAAGTAAATATGAGTTCAGCTCCAGATAGTGGTTGGTTTGGCCACCCTAAAGGACTTTCAACCTTGTTCTTCACCGAAATGTGGGAACGAATGAGTTATTACGGTATGCGAGCTATGCTCGTATTATTCATGACAGCAAGTTTACAACAAGAAGGCTTAGCCTTCACCGTTGCTTCAGCTGCTGCTATTTACGGTTTGTACACAGGCGCAGTATACTTTTTAGGCTTACCTGGTGGTTGGCTAGCTGATAGATTATTCGGCGGTCAAAAAGCGGTTTGGTATGGCGGTATTATTATTATGTGTGGCCACATTATTTTGGCTATTCCACATGATTACTCATTTTTTATTGGTTTAATTTTTGTAGCAACGGGTACCGGCTTACTAAAACCAAATATCAGCGCTATGGTTGGACAACTATACAGTGATGCTGATGAACGTCGTGATGGCGGGTATGCTATTTACTACATGGGTATTAACTTAGGTTCATTAATTGGTTATTACGTTTGTGGTTACTTTATGGAAAATCTAGGTTGGCACTGGGCGTTTGGTGCTGCAGCTGTTGGTATGGCTATTGGCTTAGTGCAATACAAGCGCTCACTTAAAAACTTACCTGAGCATAGTGCTCTACCAGCTAATCCATTAGGTCCTAAGGGTACTGCTCGCGCATGGGGCAGTATTGCTATATTTATCATTATAGCGGCTGCTATCACTACCGCCGCTATGACTGGCGCTATAATTATTAATCCAACGGTAGTTGCAGGTTATACTGCGATTGCATTCACTATTATTTTCTTTGTTTATTTTGGTCTTATCTACTTTAAAGGTAAGTTAACCGATGCTGAGAAACAAAGAATGTGGGCACTGTTTTTAGTATGTATAGCTTCTGCCTGTTTTTGGTCTGGCTTTGAGCAAGCAGGTTCATCATTAAACTTATTTGCACGTGATTATACTGACCGTCTTATTGGGACTTTTGAAATCCCTACAACTTGGTTTCAGTCATTAAACTCGCTGTTTATTATTGCGCTATCACCATTTTTTGCAGCGCTTTGGATTAATATGTCAAAGCGCCTTGTTTCACCATCTTATAGTGCAAAATGTGCTGTTGGTTTAATTATAATGGCAACAGGTTTCTTAGTAATGTTTATGGCAGCGCATTATGCGGCTGAAGGCCTAAAAGTAGCACCTTACTGGCTTGTTACTACCTACTTTTTACACACTGTGGGTGAGCTTTGTTTGAGCCCTGTGGCATTAAGTGCTGTAAGTAAGTTATCGCCTCGTCGCTACACAGGCCAAATGATGGGCGTATTTGTATTAACTTATTCTATCGGTAATATCATTGCAGGATTACTTGCTGGTAACTTCGATCCAAATAATGTTGATGAAATACCTAACTTATACCTACAAATAGCATTATTTAGTATTGGTGTTGGTGTTATTTTAGTACTAATGACCTTTAAATCTAAAGTGTGGGAAAGACAGGGACTAAGCGAGGAAGCCTAATAGTTAAAGTATTTAATTAAAATATTTGTTAATTAAATACCTATTACCCAACTTTTAATTACTTCCCCATAGCAGTATGGGGAAGTTTCCTCTTGATAATCTTTTATTGCTTAGTTGTTAACTGGTATTATATAGCCAATTGATTACTGATTAGATTTTTAGGGATAGCGGGTAGATGCAATTGTTCACTTTATATAAAGTAATTTTAGTTGTTTTTTTCATTAGTTTTTTATCTGCTTGTGGTGGCGCTGGCGATCAAGTTACTCCTAATCCTAATAACCCTTCCACTCCCCAAGCTAACGTATTACTTATTACTGGTGCAGGTTTATCTGCCACTATTAACGATAACTTTAAAATTGAAATTCCTGCCAATAGTGTTAACTCTGATACTGAGCTCACTTATATTAGTATTGTGCAAGACGAAACGCCACAAACGCAAAATATTATTTCTAATCTACATAGCTTAACTCCCGCAGGGCTTTCACTAAGTAATCCTTTTACAATTTCCTTAAAAATCCCTGACGATTACGCATTAGGCGGCCAACTTTATATTGCCCGTTTAAACGCTACAACTTGGGAAACTATAGAGAACTCTCGTGTTTTAAATGGTTTTGTTACAGCTCAAGTTAATCAGTTAGGCACATATGCCATAAAAATGCAGCGTAAAGAACGCACTGCCAGTATAGGCCCTACCTGTGATGTAAACAGCACTGAGCAATCTATTCGCTTTGTACATATTGCCGACTTACATGCTCGATTTGGTTATCAAGAGCAATTTTTTAGCCGAATTAAGGCATATCATAAAAAGGCTTTGAGCGAATCACCTTATACTTTATTTACCGATGGTGGAGATGATTACGAAAAAGGCACTGTAGCTGAGCAAATATCACAAGGTTTAGCGACCGATGAAGCCGTAAAAGCAATGAAGTTCGACCTTCGTGTAATAGGTAACCATGACTATGCTTGGGGGCCTGAAAAATTATTAGGCTTCTCAAAGGATGATAATGCCATTGTACTTGCCAGTAATACACGCTACGAAGGCGAACAAACACAAGATTTTGCAGCAGTAGGTTTTGCTAAAGTACAAGTAGGCTGCATTACACTCGGCGTATTTGGTATGACATCGGTCCCGTGGAACGAGCTAGATAGACCACTACAAGATGACCCTATTCCTGATTTTATCAAACAATTTAAAATGAGCTGGCAATGGCAACAAATAGCACAAAATATTGTTAGTCAGTACAGTGATGAAGTAGATTATATGCTGATGTTAAGTCATTTAGGTGAAGGCCTTGATACTAAAATCGCACAAAGTGTGAGTGGTATTGATTTGATTTTAGGCGGTCATACCCATGGCGGTGAGAGCTTTAATACCCTTGATAATGGCGCTATTGTTATTCAACCTAACTTTTACGCTAAGGGCATAACCGACTTAAACTTAACGTTCGACACTAGTAATAAAACGCTCAAAAATGTTGACTACAAAACAGTAAAAACCGACACCATTACTGAGCGAGACACAACCACACAACAAGCCATCGACACAATTATGGGCCGTTATGCTCCCGATGCACAAACTGAAATTGCAATATCAGAAAACTACTTAAATGCAATGCAATTAGCAGCAGTAACCGCTGCAGCCGCTCAGCACTCAAGCAGCACTATTTCAGCAGCTTTACTCAACCCTGAGTTAGTGCAAAAACGTTGGACCCCTGGCACCCTAACACAAGAGGACTTTCATAAAGCTTACTACGTAGAAAGGCAGCCATCTAACACTCCAGGCTTTAACTCTTTATATAAAGTTACAGTTAGCGGCAATGATTTAAATGCTATGTTAGCCAATCAAGCTGATTGGTTTTTACTAGCGCCTGAAAATATTCAAGCATCAAATAACTACAGTGTCGCACTTTTTAAAGGGGTAGCTCTTAATCCTGATTTATTTTTTAATGGGGTTACTTTTAATGATGTAGCACCGATAGCCGAAGCTTGGTGGCTTCTGGATCAATACGCACGTCATAGAACCACTCAATGCTTGCATATTGATACAAATACGCCACTCAATGCCTGCCAAGACATTGCTAATATCACTATTTGGAACTTTGATGATGTTAGCGATCCGCTTAAAGCCGACTTAGGCCCATCAATTCTTAGTTACTTCGATCCTGACAATAAAGGCTGGGGTCCTAAAAAGACCACCTTTGCTAGTACTAGCGCATTTAATATTAGTGATTTAGCTGATGGCGCATCAACTGTAATGGCATTTACCGATCACTCTCCTAACGAAGGGCTAAAGATTGAGTTAAATACCGCGCCAAATGGGGATTTTGCAAACCAAGGAATGGTGTCTGACTACACTTTAGTGATGGACATTTATTGGCCTTTTGCAGCAAAAGAAATATACAGAGCACTAGTTCAAACCGATGCAACAAATGATTTGAATAACGACGCCGACATATTTATTAATCCTATTGGTGGGTTAGGTGCATCAACCAGCGACAGTGGTTATTTTGGCACATCTGAGCCTGATACCTGGCACCGTATAGCTTTTGTATTTTATACCGCACCAAGCAATGGCGTATTTGAAGTGTATATTGATGGTGAATTTGCGGGTGTTAAAAGAGACGGTGAAATAGGTAAACGCTGGGCACTCGATCAAGCCGTATTATTATTAACTGATAATAACTACGAAACCGAACCGGGTTATTTAAACGCACTGCTTTATGCTGGTCGCGCAATGACTCGCAGTGAAATAAAAAGTATGGGTAACGCGCAACAAAAGCTGACTTTTAAGCAAACAACCCGAGAGCTCAATCAAAGTGTTGAACGCCATTACCAACTTGCACCCGCAATAAAACCTAATTTATGGTTAGAGCAACGTAGCAAGTTCTTTAACAATAGCAAACCGTAAACAATTAAATACAAAAAACCTTGTTTTTACTACCGTAAAAAAAGAGATTTAAGTTAGCTTAAATCTCTTTATAAAAAATAAACAACAACAAAATCAATAGCTAAAACTTAAAATGCCGCACTTATTCAAACGTTTTCATACATACGCGTATTTAAAGCACTCAGCAAAAAAGTAACTTACTGCTAACCGTCCTATAAAATTTACACACGCGCTGTTTACTAAATAACAACGCCCCCTTCCCCAAAGTACAAATTTAGTTAATCATCTACAGCAATACGACAACAAATAATCGCAGTGCTTAATTGCGGGAGTAATGATAATGAGTGAAGTAAATAACCCTTTAGGTTTAGTTGGTATCGAATTTACCGAGTATGCGACACCTGATGCAGATTACATGGATAAAGTATTTACCGACTTTGGCTTTTCAAAGCTAAAAAAATTCAAAGGTAAAGACATTGTTTATTACAATCAAAACGATATTCATTTTTTATTAAATAACGAGCGTGATGGCTTTTCGGCACAGTTTGCTAAAGATCATGGCCCGGCTATTTGTTCTATGGGTTGGCGAGTAGAGAATGCACAAAAAGCATTTGAAGCAGCGGTAGAGCGCGGTGCAAAACCAGCAACCGACTCGGCAAATAAAGATTTACCTTACCCTGCAATTTATGGCATTGGCGACAGCTTAATTTACTTTATTGAGCAATTTGGCGAAAAAGGCTCTATTTACGCACAAGACTTTGAAGATCTAGCCGAGCAAAACGTGGTTGACGATAAAGGCTTTATTCGCATCGACCATTTAACTAATAATGTTTATAAAGGCACCATGGAAAAATGGGCTAACTTTTATAAAGATGTATTTGGTTTTACAGAAGTTCGCTACTTCGACATTAAAGGCCAAAAAACAGCGTTAATTTCGTATGCGCTTAAATCGCCTTGTGGCACTTTCTCTATTCCTATTAACGAAGGTAAAGGCAACGATAATAACCAAATCGATGAATACCTTGGTGAATACAATGGCCCTGGCGTACAGCATTTAGCATTTTTAACTGACGACTTAGTAAGCTCACTTGATAAGCTTGATAAATCGACTATTGCAACTTTAGATATTATTCCTGAGTACTACGATACTATTTTTGACCGTGTACCTTGGGTTGCTGAAGATAAAGAAAAAATTCGTGAGCATCAAATTCTAGTAGATAGCCAAAGTGAAAACTGTTACTTACTACAAATTTTCTCTAAAAACCTATTTGGTCCTATTTTTATTGAAATGATTCAGCGAGTTGACGATGGTGGCTTTGGTGAAGGTAACTTCCAAGCACTATTTGAATCAATTGAACGCGACCAAGAGCGCCGTGGCGTTTTATAAGTAGTTAGCATTTATATTTTAAAAGCAGCGTAACTCGCTGCTTTTTGTCGTTTTACGCTGATATTGAGTAACAATTCTACTCTGTCTGTTTAAATCGTGCTATTCATCACCATATAAGCTGTTAATAATAGATGCTTTTAATCTTTATATGCTTATTTAATAAATTGATATTTATACTGATTAGCACGACCAACTAAACCAAAGGAAATGTAATGAGTTTAATTAACGAAACCCATGATATAAATTTAACAAGCTGGGTAGCCTCTGCAAACGTTGCAGATTGCGACTTCCCTATTCAAAATCTACCTTTTGCTGAAGTTCGTCGTAAAAATAGCAACGAAGCTTTTCGTGGCGCTGTCGCTATTGGCGATCAGGTTATCGATTTAGCAAAACTAAATGAACTCGCTATTTTTAGTGGTGATGCGCAAACAGCCATTGCTGCTGCAAGTAACACAACATTAAATGAATTTATGAGCCTTGGGCAGCAATATTGGTCAGCACTGCGTTTAGCATTATCTAAAGCGCTGCGTGAAGGCTCTGAGCATCAGGCTAAATTAAGCGAAGCGCTTATTGCACAGGCTGATATTGAGTTTGCATTGCCGTGTCGCATTGGTGATTACACCGACTTTTACACCTCTATTTACCATGCAACTGCTGTGGGTAGCTTGTTTCGCCCAGACAACCCACTACTACCTAACTATAAATGGGTACCTATTGGTTATCATGGTCGCTCATCATCTATTGGTGTATCGGGCCAACAATTTCATCGCCCTAAAGGCCAAACCAAAGCGCCAGATGCTGAAGTACCATCGTTTGGCCCGTGTAAACGCCTTGATTATGAACTAGAAGTAGGTATTTACTTAGGTAAAGGTAACGCGTTAGGTGATGCTATAGCGATTGAAAATGCTGAAAACCATGTATTTGGCTTTTGTGTATTTAACGATTGGTCAGCACGTGATTTACAAGCGTGGGAATATCAGCCGTTAGGGCCGTTTTTAGCTAAAAACTTTGCATCAACGGTATCTCCTTGGATAGTGACAACTGAAGCGCTAGCACCATTTAGAACAAGCTGGACACGAGATGAAAACGATCCACAACCATTGGATTATTTAGAATCTAAAGCGAACCGTGAACAAGGCGCGTTTGATATTCAAATGGATGTAAAAATTCAAACTCAGCAAATGCGTGATGAAGGTCATACACCAACGCGTGTATCAACCTCAAGCTTTAAGCACTCATACTGGACAGTTGCGCAAATGGTAACGCACCATACTGTGAATGGTTGTAACTTTATGCCAGGTGATATGCTGGGCTCGGGTACGCAATCTGGCCCAACCCATGAAGAAGCGGGTTCGTTACTTGAGCTTTCTCGTGGTGGTAAAGAAAAAATCACGCTGAGCAATGGCCAACAACGTAGCTTTTTAGAAGACGGCGATAACGTTATTATGCGTGGCTGGTGTGAAAAAGAAGGTTACGCACGCATTGGTTTTGGCTGTGTGGAGAGTACTGTACTCGCTGCAAAATAATTTAAAGAATAAATTGTTTTGCTAAAAAGGATGGCATTTATTGCCGTCCTTTTTTATTAATTCAGTCATAGTTACAATTTTTTTCTAGCTTTTTAAACTCAAATTGCTATCTTAGCTTGGTTAATAGCCAGTATTTATGTGTCATGCCTATATTTATAAAGTCTTTTTTTGAACAGTTTTTTCCCTCTCGTCAACTACTTATTCGCCAAAATGGTGAAGTTAAGCATGTAGTTTTGGCGCCTTGGCTGCAAGTTTTTATCGTATTACTTGTATTAGTTACTCTTAGTTGGGTAAGTATTTCGAGCTTTCGGGTTTACTCACAAACTACAAAAATATCAGATATTGAGCAAACTCAACTCGATGAGCAAAAACAATGGCAACAGCAAGTCAGCGAGCAAAAAACACGCCATGACGAACAAATAGCACAATTAGCTGAGCTTGAACAAAAACAAGCTTTACTCCAAAGCATGATCGAATCTCTTCCTGCTTCTCTTAGTAAAGATGTTATAAAGCTGGGTGACGAACTTGAATCTCCTATTGAAGAAGAGCAAAGCGAGTTTCATGAACCTTTAGTCGATGACAGCGCTCAAAGTAAACAGGTGCAAAATACGCTCCCTAGTACATTCGCTGCTCGCTATGCACAGCTAAATCAATACTACGAGCAAAATTTTTTATCGCTTGAAAGTCAAATTACCCAACGTCATAACGCCATTTTAGCCATGCTTAAAGGTGCAGGGCTAGAGTCTGCATTAGCGCAACATTTAGCATTAAGCGAGCAAACAACCGCTCAAGGTGGTCCGTTAGATGTATTCGATGAAGCAAAAATTCCTGGCACATTTTTAGCTATTGCCGATAAATTATTACTACTAAATAATTTAGAAAACTTTTTAAATGAACTGCCTAATACCTTACCGCTGCCAGCTGCAAAGTATTATATTTCTAGCAACTTTGGATTGCGAAAAGATCCAATGAACAGTCGCCGCGCCTTTCATAAGGGCGTTGATTTAGCCGGCTGGCATAAAACTGAAATATTTGCTCCTGCCGACGGTACTGTACTGCGCGCTGGGCGCAATGGCGGTTATGGTAACTTTATAGAACTTGAACATAAAAATGGCTTAGTCACTCGCTTTGGTCATTTAAATAAAGTTAAAGTAAAAAAAGGCCAAGCAGTCACTAAGCACGATGTAATAGGCTTAATGGGCAGCACCGGCAGAAGTACCAGCACTCACTTACATTATGAAGTCCTTATTGATGGCAAGCATGTCAATCCTCTTAAAATAACAAAGGCGCTCTCTCGTGTTTGGTAAAAAAAAGCAAGTAACAAATAACGCTTCATTAAAACGCGTTAATCACGCTCCTTCTATTATTTCAGAAGATATGCGCCTTACCGGGTCAATAATAAGCCAAGGTGAAGTGCAACTTGATGGCCGCATTGATGGCGACATTAAAGCTACTCATTTAGTAATTGGCACTACAGGTGTAGTTGAGGGTATTGTTGAAGCGACAAGCGTGATTGTTAAGGGCAAAATAATTGGTTCATTAAATGCCAGTGAAGTTAACATTAAAAATAACGCTCATGTGCATGGTGATATTTTTCACGATACGCTTAGTATAGAAGCTGGTGCAATTATTGAAGGTAATTTAAAACAGCGCTTTGAAAAAGAAAACTTAACACTCATTAATGATGAGTCAAAGCCGGTGAGCGATGTAAAACCATTAATTAACGAGGACGATATCGGCTTGTCATTCGTAAATAAACAAGCCTCTAATAAAAGCTAGTTACTTTTTAGCTGTAATGTACATAGTAATATCTGCAGTGAATACTAGTTCATTGCGGGTATTATATAATTTCACTGGCACCACTAAGTCTTCTTTATCTAGCCACTGGTGCGGTAAATCAATCTCTGCAATAGCGGTTACATCGGTATCTACTTTAGCTAAATACTGTACCGTCATACCTTTTGGGATCCAACGGTGAGTTTTAACCGGTACCGTGGCATCCACCATCACTCCAGCACATAACTCGGCCAAATTACACTGCGCTATTGCATGTATTGTACCTATGTGATTATGAACCCTACGCCGGTTTTTAACCCGCGCACTACAATGTCCTGCTTTTAAATTAAGTATGTAAGGCTTCATCGAGCCAAAGTATGGCGCTTTAAAACAGACTATTTTAGTAAATAGCCAGTGCCCAAAGGGTAGCTTTTTAACAATGCGCCATGCTGTTAAAACTGAAGATTTATTGCTCATTATTATTTTCCATCGTTCATTCTTTTGTAAAAGTAACACATCAGACCAGTTTGAGGTAGTGTCTTTAAAAGTCCCTTTTAGCTATTTAACCTTAACTTTGGTGAAGAGATTTACTAACGTATTGAATCATAGTTATATTTAAATTTATTTTTTCTAACCAGTGATTTTCAGTGACAATAAGGCGAATTTACGCGTCAACTGCTGATCTATTGCAAGTAAATTCAGTGCAGTTAGCGCTGAAAATATCTGCTTGAGATAGATTTATTACCCAGAGTTCATGTTATTTAAATTAAAAAATATCAATGTCGACGATACTAAGGGTCATAAGCCCTTTCTTTTTTATTAGTCCCCCCCTAAAATACGCGACAAAAGGAGAACTAATGCAAACACAGCCCGCTAAACCAAACTTAACTTTATTACTTATATTAGCGTTACTCGTTATTTTTTGCCCTATGGCTATTGATATTTACCTACCTGCATTTCCAACTATTGCTGAGCAATTTGCTGTTTCAGAGCAGCAAGTACAACAAAGTGTTGCTATTTTTATGCTCACTGTAGGCTTAGGGCAATTAATTGCAGGCCCCCTTGCCGATAAGTTTGGTCGTAAACCGGTCGCTGTCATTGGTATTAGCCTGTATGCGGGCTCTGCCTTGTTAGCCTATTATGCTCCTTCATTTAATATATTGCTGCTCGCGCGTGCTTTGCAAGGATTAGGAGCATGTGCCACTTTTGTGGTTGCTTTTGCCATAGTACGTGATAAATACGGTGCACAGCGAAGTGGGCAAATGATCACTTATTTAAATGGTATTATTTGTTTTATTCCAGCATTAGCGCCCATTTTAGGGGCATGGTTAACCGTGCAGTTTGGCTGGCGGATGAATTTTTTATTTTTAACTTTTTTTGCCATTTTTGGCTTAGTTATAACCTTATTATTTTTTAAAGAAACACGCCCAGCAGACAGCTACTATCAAGGCCATATTTTAGATTTACGCCGTTTTATGCCCATTATTAGCACTCCTATATTTTTATTTAATAGCTTACTTTGTATGGTCGCAATGTCGGCAATACTGGTGTACGTAACACTTGCGCCGGGTTGGTTAATTACTCACTTAGGCGGTACGGTTGCTGACTTTACTTTTTGGTTTACACTCAATGCGGTATGTAGCATTGTGGCGAGTTTTATAGCGCCTATGTATATTAAAAATAATAGCCAGCGTGCTTTGCGTCTTGGGGTTGGTTTATTGATTTTTTCGGGGTTATTAATGCTTGCGCTTAGCACCATACAAACCGCGCTGGCACTTATGTTACCTATGCTTATTGCTGCACTTGGTTTTGCTTTAAGTTTAGGCTCAGCAGCTGGTATGGCACTTTCTCGCTTTGCAAAACAAGCCGGAACCGCTTCAGCGCTACTTGGCGCAATGCAAATGAGTGGTGCGAGTATATTAGTGTTTGCAACACAGTTTTTAGGGTTAACTACACCATGGCTAATAGCCTTTCATTTACTATTGTTACTTCCTCTTTGGCTTATTTTAATAAGTAAAAAAGGACATACTTTACACCCAACTCAAGGCTGATCATGATAAACCCTGATTTTTTAGTTTCTTTTTTACTGGCTAGCTTTTTAATTGCGGTGGCCCCTGGGCCTTCTAATGCCTTTTTAATGGCACAAACCTTTGCTAATGGCCGTACGGCAGGAATGCAAAGTGCGTTTGGTTTTGCTCTCGGTGGAGTAGTACATACATTTTTTGCTGTTGTTGGCTTAACCGCCATACTTAAAGCCTCTGAGGTAGCTTATAGTGCAGTGCAATATGCAGGCGCTGCTTATTTGTGCTACTTAGGGATAATGATGCTTAAAAGCACTTTTATAAAAGAGCCTATTGAGCAATCAGACAAACCACATATAACTACGAAGAAAAGTAAAAATGTAATGTTTCAAGCTATGATGACCGAAGTACTTAACCCTAAAGTGGCATTATTTTTTATCGCGTTTATTCCACAATTTGTTGATCCAGCACTTTCTTCGGCTACTTTTCAGCTCGCCTTTTTTGGTTTGCTGTATCCGCTTTTTGCTTTTCCGATTGATTGCGCTTATATTTATTTTGGCGATAAAATTGCGCGCTTTTTTAGAGATAACCCAAATAGCCAAACTTGGATAGATAGGATCACCGGCATTGTTTTCATTGCCCTTGCTATTAACTTATTACTTTAACAATAAAAAGAATTTTTTATGGACCAAAAAATACAATCGCTACCGGCTAAAAAAAATATTGCACTAGTAGCGCACGATGGTAAAAAAGCGGCTTTAAAATTATGGTGTATAAAACACCTAAACGCACTGAGCGAGCATACATTATATGCCACTGGCACCACAGGGCATTTAATCAATAAAACCACAGGGCTAGATGTAATTCAATTGCTTAGCGGCCCAATGGGTGGCGATCAGCAATTAGGGGCTAAAATTGCTGAGCATGAAATACATATGCTGGTGTTTTTTTGGGACCCGCTGGCATCGCAACCCCACGACCCAGATGTAAAAGCACTACTACGCTTAGCGGCAGTGTGGAACATACCAGTAGCCTGTAATGAAGTAAGTGCTGACATGCTCCTAAGCTCGCCATTAATGAATGTTGAGCTTGAGCGCACCTTGCCAGATTACGAAAAGTATTTAGCAACCCGACAAATAGATATTTAATATTTAATGGCTTAGCTGTAAAGCATGCTAGCCCATTTAGTTAAACCGGCGGTTACACTACCAAAGTGATCGCCATTAACCATTTTAATATCACCTAAATGTTGGCTAAGCGCTGCTTTAATAAGGGGCGACTGTGCACTACCTCCGGTTAAATAAATAACATCGGGCGTAGTATCTGCATCATTTATAGCTTGCTTCGCTAAAGTGACTATTTGGCTAATGCTGTCATCTACCGCTAATGCTAAATCACTGACTGAAACATCTTTACTTAATGACGCATCTAAAAAGCTAAGATCGCAGTTATAATTAGTGGCTGAAGTTAATGCTATTTTAGCAGCCTCAGCTTGTTGTACTAATTGATGCCCTTGCCTATTTTGCTGCAAATGTATTAATCGTTTAAATAGCTCTGGCGCGCTCACATCACGCAATTGTGCGCTAAGTTCTCTATGATGGTTAGCACTATAAAATTGGCTTTGTAAGTTTACATCGTTAATTTTACAGGCTTGCCAAAAAGCTTGATTAGGCAAAGGTAGCCCTGATTTAAACGTACTGCCTAAGCCTAAAAGCGGCATCAAGCCATAGTAACTTAAAGCTATGTCTAAATCGTTTCCACCAATACGCTTACCGCTGTGAGCTAAAAAGTCAGCGTCACGGTCACTTTTATCCCGAAAGCTTGGCCCCATTTGCACAAACGAGCAATCGCTGGTACCGCCACCAATATCAATAACCAGTACTTTTTGGTTTTGTGTTAAGTTGCTCTCGTAATCAATACCGGCCGCCAGTGGCTCGTATAAAAATGCTACATCTTTAAAGCCGGCACGTTTTGCAGCGCGCTCTAAAATACCAATTGCTTGCTGATTTGACTCCTCACCGCCTACCGCCTGAAAGTTAACCGGACGACCAATAACGGTTTGGGTTAACGTTTTGCTTAGTGATTGCTCAGCACGTTGTTTTATTTTTAAAATCATTGCGGTGGCAATGTCTTCAAAAAAGTTAATTTGTCCTTGTTTTAAACCTGTAGCGCCAAAAAATGATTTTGGTGATTTAACAAAATAACCCTCTTCAGGAAATTGCACATACTCGCTAATTGCTTCGCGACCAACAAATAAGGTTTCGTCTGTGGGGTGTAAATCTAAGTCAGATTTAATTCGTGGTAATGAATTTAGCAATGCTTGGCGCTGGGTTTTAAACGCAAGCTCATCGCTGCTACCTTGTAAATGCTTGGCAACATAGTCAACTACCAACGCACTATGGTGGGTATAAAGTGTTGAAGGTAGGTAATGTTTTCCTTGCTCTAACGGCACTAATTGAACGTTACCCTCGTTCATTACACCCATAGCACAATTAGAACTACCATAATCAAAACCAACAAACATATATCACCATACATCACTAAAAAGGCCGCGCAATTTAGCATACCTAGCAATAAATATATACTCATATAGGGCTGAATAACTGTTAGAGTGACTCTCTCACGCGTAAAAAACTAGCAAAACGAGGTAAGCCATTTTTTGTTAAACCATGGAATCGATAAGTAATGGTGCTACCCAATGCTGGCGGGCTTTCGCGCTCGGCATCGCTAAATCCGGTGCCAATTGAAAACAGTTGCCCTTGCGCTGTTTTTACTCTTAACGCTCCTAACATGCCTTGGTATTTACCTTTACCCGGTAGGTATGCAATCACTATTGCTTCAGCATCTAAGTAGGGCTTTAATTTTAATAGCGCATCGCTGCGCCCATCGGCATGTTTTGCGCTTGCTAAATGCAGCATAACGCCTTCGCCACCTTGCGCTGTTATATTTTTAAAATAGTTAGTTAATAATTGGTTATTAGTAAACTGATGCTGCTTTATAGCCTTTATATGAGGTGAATTTAAACCAGCAACAAGGTGGCTGTAATTGCTGTAGCGCTGGCTAAAAGGCACGTTTGCATCAGGCATATCAAATACTTGATACGTAATACTTTGCCAATCATGATTATTGGGAGTTTTAGTGCGCACAATGCCACTGAGCACCGCAAAGTGCTGATGTTTAGTCCACAGTTCACCATCAAGCCATACTTTAGGTAAGGGTGCTGTAAACCATTCAGGCGCGTTTATTACATTACCTTGTCGGGTAACAAACTGTTTGCCTGTCCAAATAGCCCTTACACCATCAAACTTTTCACTAACTAAATAGTTACTTACATCGCTGTGCTTAGTTTCATCATACACTTTAGCAAGCAGCACCTTGGGCAATGTTGCATTCACAATAGAGCTAAAAAGTACTGCTGTGATTAAAGTAATTAATTTTATATAAAACATCAGCGCGTCCAAGCAAGGTAATGTGGCTTAAACTATAGTTGAGATTGCAGCCATTGCCAAAACTCTTGCAGATCATCCATACGGTAACTGGCTTGGCTAAAGTCATGGTTTTGCGTATGGCTATTAGCAATCGCCACAACACTTACAGCGGCGTTGTTTGCTGCAGTTACTCCGGTAAAGGTATCTTCTACTGCAATGGCATCTTTAGCAGCTACATTTATCTGCTTGAGTGCTAATAAGTAAGGATCTCCGGCTGGCTTTGGATTAATAACATCATCTTTAGTGACTACTGCGTCAAATAGATCATAAAAGCCAAGCCCGTTTAATATTGGTTCTGCTTCGTGGCGAGCGCTGCCTGTTACTAACGCCATTTTTAAGCCGCTGCTTTTAACCGCTATTAATGCTTGTTCTGCAAAAGGCATTAGTGCTGGTAAATTGGTTTTTACATATTGTGCAAATAAACGGTATTTTTCATCGGCTAAATAGTCACTGCTAACCGATAAGTTATGCTGTTGCTTTATTTCACTTGCAGCTTCGAGCGTTGGCCGCCCCGAAAAACGCTGACAAAACTCACCCTCTTCGTAGTTTACATTAAATGGCGCAAGTACCTGGCTCCAACATGCAAAGTGCATGCTTTCAGAGTCGACTAACGTGCCATCCATATCAAATAATACTGCTTTTAAAGTCATTTTTATTCCTTATCACAGCGCTAAAAAAGACGCCTAAGCGCCTTTAATATGTTTATAAATTACTCCGTTAAACCCGCCGGTGGCTCACCAGTGGCCTCTTCACCTGTTTCAACATCAACCAACTCATAACCACGCGCTTTACGCGCCACTTTTAAAACAGGTTTTTCAAACGCTGTTTTTAATCGCTCAGAATCAGCTTTTAATTCATCAAGCGATGTACCAAAAGGAGCTGCTCCGGTTTCAGACCAATTAGTTACTTTACCATTAAGGTTATATTCTACTTCATGTATTTGATACTGCGCTGCTTCATCTTTTGTGGCTTCACAAAAAATCACTCGGTAGTTCCAAAATCCAGCCATTTTTCATCTCTTTATTTTGCAAATCAATTAACGCTACTTTAGCAGTAATATTAATGAATATAAACGAAAAAGCCCGCTATAAAAGCGGGCTCTGTAGTATTTTTACTATTAGTGTTTAAGCTTAAAAGAAGTTAACTTTAAACTCTACACCAACGTAACGCTCTTCATTAACCATTACAGTATTATTGTTGAAGTCTACGCCACCAATAGATTGTTGCTCGTCAAATAAGTTACGCACAAATGCTGACACTTGGTATTCATAGTCGCCATCTGCCCATGCGTAACCGGCACGTAAGCCAGTTTCAACAAGCGGCTTACCTTCAAACTCAACTGATTCATATAAGAAAAAGTTAATTTTGCTACGATAAGAAACATCGCCATAAGCAAAGAATTCACCATCAGCTAGCTCTTTGGTATAACGTAATGTGAAGTTAGAAATCCACTCTGGAGCATGCGGTAAGCTGTTACCATCGAGTAATACTTTACCATTTACTACTGGGTTAGTAATTGTCAACGTTGGGCGGCTTGGAGCTGCTATGCTAAGCGTGTCATCTTTAAGCTCAGTTTTGTTATAACTTAAGTTGAATGTAGCATTTAGCTCATCACTTAACACCCACTCAGAATCTAGCTCAAAACCATAACCTGTGGTTTTATCAACATTTAACAAACGGTTAAAGTTAGCACCACCACCTACAGCTGTTAACTGTTGGTCATTCATTGTGTAGTAAAAAACAGTGGCGTTAACACGGCCTTGACCGTCTAGTACGTCTGACTTAATACCTGTTTCATATGAGGTTACCGTTTCTGTTTCTGCGGTAGTTACATCATTACCATATAAAATACGCCCTTGTAAGCTAGGTGCACGGAAGCTATTAGCAATACGTGTGTACCAGTTTACGTCATCATTTACTTTATAGCTTGTTGAAATATCCCAGCTAATATGGTCATCACTTACATTGATGAGTCCACTAGATAGCGGACCAGCACCAATTGGGCTTTGAGTACGGTTTGCAGAAAATTCTTTTTCATCGTCTGAATAACGCAGACCTGCAGTTACTTTTAAATCATCGCTAATCGTGTAATCAACTGAGCCAAATACCGCCCATGCTTTTGTATCTTGTTGCTGTATTACATAACCGGTTTCATTACCTGCAGGTGATGAAAACGTATCATAGCTGAAATTTTCAATTGTCAGCGCTTCATCAAAGTAAAACACACCTACTTGGTAGTTTATATCGCCAGCAAAGTTGCTTGATAAGCGTAACTCTTGGGTATACTGATCATGATCTGGAATACCATCAGCACTTTCTGCTGAGCTAAAACCTGTCTCATAAGCGCCGTCAATGTCTGCACGAGAATATATTTCTGCACTTTCCCACGCCGAAATAGAGGTTAATGTGTGATTATTAAAATCCCACTCAAGCTTTAAGCTCGCACCTTCTGACTCAACTTGCTGCGTCGCACGTGATGCCGCATCGTGGTAAACCACGTCATTTTCAAAGCCATCAACTAAATCGTTAGTACCTGGCTTGATAGAATTACCAAAGAAGGCAATTGGTTTACCGTCCATATCACGCACGTGGTAGTTAAATAAACCAGTGAAGTCATCGCCTTCGTATAAAAACTGAATACGGGCTGCTTTATCTGTGTAGCCGCCTAGCGCGTCTTTTTGTTCAAACCCTGGAGCACGACTATCAATGTAATCGTCTTTATCTTGCCAAAGCACTGATACACGCGTTGATAAACGGTCAGTTAAACCACCGCCCACAGCACCTTCAAAATCTACAGCGCCGCGGCTACCGTAAGATACCGAGCCGTAACCTTCAAATTCTTGGCTTGGTTTTACTGAATCAAATTTAACAAGGCCCGCAGGCGTGTTACGACCAAACAAAGTACCTTGTGGTCCACGTAGTACTTCTACACGTGAAACGTCAAATACTGGAAAGCCTTTTAAAATAGCGTTTTCTTGTACTACTTCATCTACAACCAATGATACCGGTTGTGATGCGTTTAAATCGAAATCTGTATTACCTAAACCACGTACATAAAAGCGTGGGAATGAACGACCAAATGAAGACTCAATTGATAAACTTGGGATTTTCGCATTCATAAAACGAATATCCATACCAGCAGAGCTGTAAGCATCCAAGCTATCGCCTTGCAGTGCAGAAACAGCTACTGGTACTTCTTGTGCATTTTCTACACGTTTACGAGCAGTAACTTGAATAACTTCTAATTGATTTTTCTTTACCGCTGGCGCTTGCTCAGCAGCAATAGTAGAAAATGAAGTGCCTGCTACGGCAGAGAGTAACGCTGCATTTACTAGGGTTGCTAACGTAGATCTTTTCATTGCTTTCATGTCGGGGATTAACCTTTTTAGTGCACTCTTGTTCAACGGTTGATGTGTTGCGCCACTTACAATAGCGGACTCAGGCAATTTTTCGCGATACGCTACGCGGACCTCTTTCTCGAGAGTGCAAAACGAATTAAAGAGGCTGAATGAGTGGTTAATATTATAACACCCTGACGCTCTTTTACTGCATAAAAGAAACATAAAAAAAACAATTTGTGCAAAAAAATACATCTCTTAAAATAATTAAAAATAAACCCTTTAAAAAACAAAAATAGCGGACATTTGACCTGTTTGAAATTAAAATTATGCTATATAGACTTGGTGTTAAACTTGTTTGACCCTGCTAATAACAATAGCTACCTTATTTGGGCGCTCATACTATTTACTTAAGGATTAAAATGAATCTTACGAATACACTCACCAAAAACTGGTCGTTACTTTTACTTCGTGGTGTTATAGCCATGCTGTTTGGTTTAATAACCTGGTTTGCACCTGAGGCGTCGTTGCAAGTTATGTTATTAGTTTTTGCTGGCTACTTTTTATTTGATGGCATATTAAGAGTTTGGGTTGCCATAACATCAAAAAAATCAAATCCCTTTTGGATGCTATTATTAATTGGTGGCTTACTGAGTATTATTGCCGCTTTTGTCACTTTACTTGCACCAAACCTTACCGCCTTATTGTTACTTTATTATGTTGCTGCGTGGGCGATTGCAATTGGTGTAGTAGAAATATTTTTAGCCCAAAAGTTACGTAATGAAATTAGTAACGAATGGATTTTAATTATTAGTGGTTTTATTTCTATAATATTTGGACTGTACTTAGTATTTAACCCAGGTGCAGGCATTTTAACCTTGCTTTGGTTAGTTGCTGCATACGCTATAGTATTTGGCGCGCTTATAGTTGGTTTAGCGCTTAAATTAAAAAAATTAAATCAAAGCCGCTAATTCAGTTGGCTTAGCACCAAAATGCTAAGCCACTTTTCTTTATATTTAATGGGTGCTAATTACAGTGGCGTATTGAATTTTTTATCATCAATATGAATAATACGTTGTGGCAAGGCAATTTTAATATTATTTAACTTAAACTGCTTATAAAGACTAAAACGAATATCGCTGCGAACTTGGCGCAACATCGTTTCAGACTCTGCATACACCCAAAAATAAGCACTAAACATCATCGCGCTTTCAGCAAAGTCATCTAACAACACCGCTTTTGGTAAGGTGGGTAATATTGCCGGATGATCTGCAAGCACTTGTTGCATCAGTTTTTCAACCAATTCAACATCTGAGCCATACATTACACCCACATTAACCGAGGTACGTGCATTACGATCAATTAGCGTCCAGTTAGTTACTGTATTTTCTAATAATTGGCTGTTTGGTACAAGCATATGTACGCCATCGTTACGGCGAATACGGGTTGAGCGAGTGTTTATCGTTTCAACTACGCCCTTGGCATTACCCACCTCTAAAAAATCACCAATACGAATTGGTCGCTCCCACATTAATATCCAGCCACTAATAAAGTTATTAATGATATTTTGCGCACCAAAACCAACACCTATCGCAATAGCACCCGATACAAAAGCAAAAGCGGTAAGCGGTATATTTAACACCTCTAAAGAAGTGAAAATTAAAATTGCGATACTTAAAATAAAATAAATTCGCGTAAACAATAGCACCGCATCAGGGTTCATTTTACGTTTAAGTAATGATTTTTTTATTAACTTACCAATACGAGTAACCACAAACCACATAGTAAATAATATCAATGGGATCTGAATTACTTTTACCACTGTAATTTGCACATCGTTGTAACTAAAAAGTACAAAAGCAAGCATTTGATTTAATTGTTCTAGTGTCATTTATTATCCAAATAAGTAAGAAGATACCGCTCTATAAACGTGTGTCTAAAATAAAAGTAAAACTGGTTCAGGGTTCGCTAAGTTTAGCACGTCATAATATTAGGGGAATAAAATCAATTTATACAATCAACTAACCTTTTATGGTGCTTAGTGCTATATAAATAGTGTACTTGCACTGGAGATAACATTATGACGCAACTAACTTTAGCTCAAAAACTAGCAACCTTGCAGCCGCAGGTTGACCTTAATTTATTTGAAACTAGCCTCGAATACCGTAATAAAATTTTATCTTTACTCGCTCAACAAGAACAAGCACTGGCAACTATTAATCAAGAATTTGGCCAGCAGCAACCGGTAAACTTTAGCTCTGATAAAAAGTTTGTACTAGGTTACAATTAAAATTTGGATACTTTTTTTGCTTATTTACTTAACTAAGTAGCTCAAACGTTTATATTTAGAGCTACTTTTACCCACCTTTTCCTCTATTATTCGCTAATTTGCGTTTAAATCCCGCTTAATACCGATAAACATGATTGTATATAACTCTAAATTTGATAAGTTAACTGTGTTTTTCGACTCGCACAGCCTATTTCGGCTAATATTTTTATGGAGTTACTATGCGTAAAACATTGATCGCCACTACTATTGCTAGTGTTTTAGTATTATCTGCCTGTACATCAAACGATTCAAACAACATGGCAAAAGAGAGCGCTACACAAGTGCAAAACATTAACGCAAACAATGTATTGTTCAAATCAAGCCCATTACAATATATGGCACCAGAATTTAATAAGTTCTCTACTAAAGATTACGAAGCTGCTTTCGATGCCGGTATTGCTCAGCATAAAGCACAAGTATTAGCAATTGCTAACAACCCTGCCCCAGCTACATTTAAAAATACGTTAGTTGAAATGGAGCTTTCGGGTGAGTTATTAAATCGCGTATCTACTGCGTTTTATAACTTATCAGGATTAATTTCTGACAGTGAATATCAACGTATCGATGAGAAAATGGCGCCTGTACTTTCAGCGCACTCAGACGACATTTACTTAAATGGCGCATTATTTAAACGCGTACAAACTATTTACGACAATAAAAGCAAACTAAATGCAGAAGATCAGCGTCTTGTTGATTTTTACTACAAACAGTTTGTTAAAGCGGGTGCCAAATTAAACGACGCTGAAAAAGCAAAAATGCGTGAAATTAACTCTGAGCTTGCTAAGCTTTCAACGGCATTTTCACAAAACGTTTTAAAATCGTTTAAAGAAGACGTAATTGTTGTTACCGATAGAAGTAAATTAGCCGGTCTTTCTGAAGGCGAAATTGCAAGTCTAGCCGATGCAGCTAAAAAAGCAGGCAAAACCGGTTACATGATCACTTTAGTAAACACCACGCAGCAGCCAATTTTAAGTAGCCTAGAAAACCGCGACTTACGCGAGCAAGTGTTTACAGCTTCAACTAAGCGTGCGGCTAAAACTAACGGCCCTATTATTATTAAAGAAACCAACCTACGCGCTCAAAAAGCAGAGCTTTTAGGCTATAAAGATTGGGCTTCTTATGTAATGACTTCGCGTATGGCGCAAACCACTGAAAATGTTTACGGCATTTTAGATGACCTTGCACCTAAAGCAGTTGAAAAAGCAAAAATTGAAGCTGCAGCAATTCAAAAAGTAATTAACGATTCTGGCGAAAGTTTTGAACTTAAACCGTGGGATTGGGCTTTTTACGCTGAAAAAGTACGTGCTGAAAAGTACAACCTAGACCCAGCCCTAGTTAAACCTTACTTTGAATTACAATCGGTAATTCATAATGGTTTATTCTTCGCTATGGAAAAACTATACGGTATTACCTTTAAAGAACGTAAAGATCTGCCGGTTTACCACGAAGATGTAACTACCTTTGAAGTATTTAATGCTGATGGCAGTGCAATTGGTTTATTTTACATGGACCCATACGCACGTGAAGGTAAGCGTGGCGGTGCTTGGATGAGTGCATACGTAGGACAAAGTGGTTTAAAAAACACTAAACCTGTTATCTACAACGCGCAAAACATTCCAAAACCAGCAGCAGGTCAGCCTACATTATTAACGTTTGATGAAGTATCTACTTTGTTCCATGAGTTTGGTCATGCGGCGCATGGTTTATTCTCAGATGTTAAGTACCCAAGCCTAGCGGGCACAGCAACAGCGCGTGACTTTGTTGAGTTTCCTTCTCAAGCAAATGAAGACTGGATGATTGAACCGACTGTATTAGCTAACTACGCTAAGCACTACAAAACTGGTGAGCCAATTCCACAAGACTTGCTTAACAAAATGTTAGAATCACAAAAATTCAACCAAGGCTTTGGTACTACTGAGTACTTAGCTGCGGCATTGCTTGATATGGAATGGCATTCATTTGGTTCTGATAAAAAAATAGCTGATGTAGAAGAGTTTGAGCAAAGCGCGCTAGAAAAACATGGTATTGCTTACTACCCTGTACCACCGCGTTATAAATCAAACTACTTTAGCCACACTTTTGCCGGTGGTTACTCTGCAGGTTACTACGCGTACCTTTGGACTGAAGTATTTGCAGCCGACGCCTTTGCCCATATGGAAAAAAACGGTGGCTTAACACGCAAAAATGGCGATAAGTTCCGTAAAGAAATCCTATCTAAAGGCAATAGCCGCGACTTAATGCAAAGCTACATTGAATTTAGAGGTCAAAAACCAACTACCGACGCACTTCTTAAGCGCCGTGGTTTAGTAGACTAATTAGTTAACTAATTTACACCTTTTAAAAAGCCCGCTTGCGGGCTTTTTTATTGCCATTAACTTAACCCACTTTTATAACCTTTTAACTCAAAGAAAATACCACTTTAAACAACTATGTTAATCTGAATAAAAATTCAGGTGCCGCTATGAAACTCATATTAATACTCCCCATCACGCTTATTTTAGCTGCTTGTAACCAAGTGACTCAAAAACAACAAGCCGACATTATTATTAACCACGCCAATGTAATTAATATGATGACAGGGCAAATTACGGCTAATCAATCCATTGTTATCAAAAACTCTACTATTGTAGCCCGCGGCGGCAATGAGCTAAATTTACGTTACAGCGCTACGAGTCAAATTGATGCCAGTGGTCAATATGTAATGCCTGGGCTTTGGGATATGCATGTACACTTTGGCGGCGGTGAGCAACTAATAACAGAAAACAAACAGTTACTGCCGTTATATTTAGCCTATGGCATAACCACAGTGCGCGATGCAGCCGCTGATTTAAGTGAATCGGTATTACAATGGCGCGAGCAAATTAATCAAGGCACATTAATAGGCCCTACTATTTATACCTCAGGGCCAAAGCTAGAAGGTAAAGACTCAATTTGGCCTGGCGACTTAGAAGTAGAAACCAGCGCAGAAATGCACGCCGCCATTGATAAACTTGAGGCCATGAATGTCGATTTTATTAAAATTACCGACAGCGCTTTAACGCCACAGTTATACTTACAAGCAGTAAAAGAAGTTAAAAAGCGCGGTTATCAAATTTCGGGGCATATTCCTTTTTCGCTTTCGGTAACCGATGTGTCAAACGCAGGGCTTGATGCGATTGAGCATATGACCTACATGTTAAAAGCCGCCGCCGATAACGAACAAGAAATTTCTGCTAAGGTAAAATCAGGTATACTGAGCTACTCCAGTGCGCTGCCAATTATTACTGAGCATGTTGACAAAGCCACAGCAATGAAAAAATATCGCGTACTCGCAAAAAATAATACCGCTGTTGTGCCTACCTTAATTGGCGGCCAAATTACGGCCTACATTGATGAAAACGACCATCAGCAAGACGAGTACCTAAATTATTTAGGCAAAGGATTAAAAGCCACCTACCAATGGCGAGTTGATCGCGCAAATAAAGATACCCCTGAGCAAATAACACAACGCAAAGAGCGCTTTATAAAAACGGCAAAATTACTCCCTTGGGTGCAGCAAGCTGGCGTATCAATTATTGCAGGTACCGACGCCGGTTTTTTAAATTCTTATATTTATCCGGGATTGTCGTTGCATCAAGAACTCGCTATTTTTAGTGATTACGGGCTTACCCCGTTACAAACACTACAAAGTGCCACAATAGCTGGGCCTAAATTTTTAGGTAAAACGCAGCAATTTACCAGTTTAGAGGTAGGTAAAGTGGCAGATATTATTATTTTAGCGCGCAATCCGTTAGTTGATATTAGTAACACGCAATCATTACAAGGCGTTATTAGCCATAACCGCTACTACAATAAAAAAGCGCTAGAGCATTTAAAACTACAAGCAAAGCAATTTGTAAGTTCACAATAGTTACTTTTTAGTCCACTTGTTTTATCAAGTGGACTATTACCCTTTTTTATTATCTAGGTTAAACTCGTTGTTTTATTTGGAGTTATAAAAACCATGGCTTACTTGTTTGCCGTCACCCTATTATGGGCGTTCTCGTTTAGCTTAATTGGTGTGTATTTAGCAGGCCAAGTTGATGCATGGTTTAGTGTGCTAATCCGCATTGCACTGGCTGCATTAATCTTTTTACCGTTTTTAAAGGTTAAACAGACTCCTAAACCATTGGCGTTAAAATTAATGCTTATTGGCGCAGTACAACTTGGCGCTATGTACAGCTTTTACTATCACTCCTTTTTATATTTAAGCGTGCCTGAAGTACTACTATTTACAGTAATGACCCCGCTTTATATCACCCTACTAAACGATGCTTTAGAAAAACACTTTAACCCTCGCTTTTTTATTGTTGCTATTATTGCCATTGGTGGCGCGGTAGCCATTAGGTATGAAGGCATAAGTAGCGACTTTTTGCTTGGCTTATTATTAGTCCAAGCGGCTAACCTGTGCTTTGCCATTGGCCAAGTGGCCTATAAACGCTTAATGAGTAACAGTACCCTTGAGCACAAATCGGTGTTCGGTTGGTTTTTTATCGGCGCTTTGTGCGTTGCTTTAGTGTGCTACCTGCTGTTTGGCAATACCGATAAACTACCGACAACCACAACTCAATGGAGCGTGCTTATTTATTTAGGAATCGTAGCGTCTGGGTTTGGTTATTTTGTTTGGAACAAAGGGGCTACCTTAGTAAATGTGGGGGCGCTGGCGGTAATGAATAACTTACTGATCCCTGCTGGTATTATTGTTAATGTGCTTATTTGGAACAGAGATGCCGATTTATTCAGGCTAGCTATTGGTGCTGGAATTATTTTAGCTGCATTATTGGTGAATCAATACTTTAATAAAAGTGCCATAAAATAGCGCTACACTTACATTATCTTAATAATTTAAAGTTGTTTTAAATGCTCGATAAAATAATTTTAGTCGCCTGTTTTATTTTTATAATTACTGGCTGTAGCAATACACTAATTAACAAACAAAATGCTCAACTGGGTACGCGTCCTTATTATTTAATTAACGATATGGACGCTGGTGATTTAAAGGCACAATTAGAATCGTGTAGTGAAGGCCCTTTTTATCGCACCGACTTTTCAATTGGGCATCGCGGTGCGTCTATGCAGTACCCTGAGCATACCAAAGAAGCCTACACTGCTGCTGCAAGAATGGGCGCAGGTGTTGTAGAGTGCGATGTTACATTTACAAACGATAATGAGCTTGTATGTCGCCATTCACAATGCGATTTACACACCACAACCAATATTTTAGCCATTCCTAAATTAGCGGCTAAATGCAGCGAACCATTTATCCCCGCCGACGCTAAAAATGCAGTAACCGCCTCTGCAAAGTGCTGTACTAGCGACATTAGCTTGAGCGAGTTTTTAACGCTTAAAGGCAAAATGGATGGTGCAAACATGCAAGCAACTACTGCTAAGCAGTATATGCAGGGCACTCCCAATTGGCGCACCGACTTATACGCAACTAATGGTACATTAATGACGCATAAACAAAGTATTGCGTTATTTAAAGCACTCGGGGTAAAAATGACTCCTGAGCTTAAATCACCAGAAGTTAGCATGCCTTTTAAAGGCATGACACAAGAGCAATACGCGCAAAAAATGTTAGATGAATACATGCAAATGGGTATACCGGCATCGCGAGTATACCCGCAATCATTTAATCTTGATGACGTAAAATATTGGATAAACAACAATCCTGATTTTGCTGATCAAAGTGTCTATCTTGACGGGCGCGATAGCGATGCTGGGTTCGATCCAAGTAATCCACAAACATGGCAACCTAGCATGGATGAACTGGTTACTAATGGGGTGAAAATTTTAGCCCCACCTATTTGGATGATGTTAAAAATAGATAAAGAAAGCAATATTGTGCCATCACAATACGCAATTGCCGCTAAAGCTGCAGGCTTAGAGCTTATTGCATGGAGCCTTGAGCGATCAGGTCCACTTAACCAAGGTGGTGGCTATTATTATCAATCAATTGCTGATGTAATAAATAACGATGGCGATATGATAAAAGTAGTTGATGTACTTGCGCAAGATGTTGGCGTAATGGCTATATTTTCCGACTGGCCAGCAACCGTAAGCTACTACGCAAGTTGCAATAAAATGCCTGCTAGTCTTTAACTAGTCGTATATTTTATCGCGCTCAGTTACCATATAAATTTATATAACTGAGCGCAATTATGATCATCGAACAACATAACGCCGACTTGCCTACCCCTACAGGGTTGATGCGAACCACTATATACCGCCCTCAGGCGCAAGGGTTGTTTCCTGCACTTATTTTTTACTCTGAAATTTTTCAGCAAACCGCCCCTATTGCCCGCAGCGCCGCTATTTTAGCAAGCCATGGCTTTGTAGTATTAGTACCTGAAGTATTTCATGAGTTAAATCCTATTGGCACTGTGCTCGCTTACGACGACGCAGGTAAAGACAAAGGTAATGCCGACAAATGGGCTAAACCTTTAGAGCATCACGATAGCGACACCCAAGCCATGATCGACTTTGTAAAACAACAAAACTATTGCACAGGTACGCTTGGTGTAATGGGTGTATGTATTGGTGGGCATTTAGCATATAGAGCCGCATTAAACCCTGAAATTAAAGCTGCATTTTGTTTATACGCAACCGATATTCACAGTAATACATTACCGGCAAAACCAGGTAATAACTCATTTGAACGTATGGCTGATGTACAAGGCGAAATTCACTTTGTATGGGGTAAACAAGATCCACATGTGCCGCAAGAAGGCCGCACTAAAATTTATCAGCAATGCGTTAATACGGGTATAAATTACCAATGGCAAGAAGTAAACGCACAACATGCCTTTATGCGCGACGAAGGTGAGCGATACGATGCAGCGCTTGCAATAAGTATGTATCAACAAGCTGTGGCATTATTTAACCGCACTTTATAAATTAGATGTTTAAATTAATCCAAACGCTGGATAATAAATCTTTTAACCAGCGTTCATGTTAAATATTTTTTAGCATGCCTAAAGCAGTATGTTGTTTTACAAAGTAGGCTTTTAAATAATCTATAAATAGCCGCAATTTTTTAGAGCCTGCTGCGCCTGGCGGAAACACCCCATAAAGCTCAATATCTTTGCTTTTGTAATCGTCTAATATAATTTCTAGCAACCCTGCTTGCACTTTAGGCCACGCATCGTACAGTGGAATACGGCCTATGCCATGCCCGGCTTCAACAAAAGCAGTACGGGCAGCAGCGTTATTGGTACTTAAACCGCCTTGCATTGTAATGTCGTGTTTTTTACCTTCTTTTGAAAGGGTTAACGTTTTACTGCCCAATTGATACACCACCCATTGATGCTGAGCTAACTCAACAGGGTTTTTAGGTTTGCCAAAATGAGCAAAGTAATCTGGCGAGCCACAAATACAGGTACTCATTGTTGTGAGTTTCGTTGCTTGTAAATTAGAGTCGCTTAGCGCCACCCCACGAATGGCAAAATCAAAACCATGCTTTATAATATCAACTACATCATCGCTAAGTTGTAGGTCTATGTTAATTTTGGGGTATTGGCGTTTAAAGCTATTAATAGCAGGCACTATTAATTGCATCCCTACATTTACCGGACAACTAATTTTGAGCAGCCCCTGAGGCTCACTTTTTATATTTTCTATTTGTTGATTTGCCGCATTGGCTTGCTCAGTAATTATTCTGCAGCGCTCGTAATACGCCACTCCCGCCTCTGTTAATGCCATAGTGCGTGTTGAGCGATTTAGTAGGGTAATTTCAAGTTGGGTTTCTAATTTTTTTAAATGGTAACTTGCCACCGCACGCGTTAAACCTAAATGCTTAGCCGCAGCGGTTAAACTACCCTGCTCTACAATTTGTGCAAACACCACCATACTTTTTAACTGCTCAAACGACACTTTCATAACATCTCCTAAATCCACTGCATTATTGTATCAATTATTGAACCAATAAAGTTAAATTTATCATCGTTGTTTAAAGCATTATTAGTGCATATAGTAGTTGGTAGCAAAGTTAACTAATTTAAATCATCAAAAGGAATATTCTAATGGCTAAAAAAATACTTATGGTTTTAACCTCACATGCAGAATTGGGCAACACAGGTGAAAAAACAGGTTTTTGGGTAGAAGAATTCGCAGCCCCTTATTACGCATTTAGAGATGCAGCCGTTGAAGTCACTCTTGCATCGCCAAATGGCGGCCAGCCCCCGATAGACCCTACAAGTACTCTTGCTGATTTTCAAACTGATGCAACTAAACGCTACGACGCAGACAGCGCCGCACAAGCATTAATGGCCAATACCAAAGTGCTTAGTGATGTAAATTCGACAGATTTTGACGCGGTATTTTACCCAGGCGGCCACGGCCCACTATGGGACTTAGTAGAAAACACCGACTCTATTGCACTTATTGAAAGCTTTATTAAAGAGCAAAAGCCAGTAGCGGCTGTTTGTCATGCCAGTGCCGTATTTTTGAATACTAAAGATGCCGATGGTAATGCACTTGTTGCTGGTAAAAAAGTAACTGGTTTTACTAACAGTGAAGAAGCGGCAGTACAACTTACCGACATAGTGCCGTTTTTAGTAGAAGACGAACTGATTAAAAAAGGCGGCGACTATCAAAAAACGGATGACTGGGGTGTACTTGTACTCGAAGATGGCCTAGTAATTACCGGTCAAAACCCAGCAAGCTCAGAACTTGCTGCTAAAAAGCTACTAACCAAACTAGGTTAATAACGATTTATAAGTAAAAAGCACAGCATTTAATGCTGTGCTTTTTTAATTGCTTTGCATTAGCAAATACAATTCCTATACTGGCAACTATTAAGCTCAACTAGGACGATTATATGGCAACCACACGGTCATTACTAACAAGCAAACGCTTCGCTATTTTTAGTATTGTTACAATTTGCTTTGTTTTACAGCTAATTAATAGCTTACCTGGCATTAATCTTAATGGTTTTGGCATTTATCCGCGCAGCATTAATGGCTTAATTGGCATACTGAGCGCGCCATTTTTACATGGCAGTTGGTGGCACTTTGCCAGTAACATGCTGCCTTTTATGGTTTTAAGTTGGTTGATTTGCCAATACAGCGTTAAGCGTTTTTATAACGTATTTATTTTTACCGCATTAGTAGGTGGTTTTTTAGTATGGGCACTTGGTCGTAGTAATATTCATGTTGGTTTAAGTGGCGTTATATATGGGTTGTGGGGTTTTATACTTTGCTATGGCGTAATTAGACGTTCATTTAAATCCATTGTTATTGCTGTTGTCGTTGCCCTACTTTACAGCGGATTTGTTTGGGGTGTACTACCACAGCACTTGCATATTTCGTTTGAAAGCCACTTATTTGGAGCATTGAGCGGATTGTTTTTAGGCTATAAATTAGCAAAATCCGACAAACTTAAAAGTCAAAAAACTCGCCTTTAATTTATTTTAATGGCCACATTTATTAATACATATATTTTTTATATGTATTTCATTTAAACAGAGGTTATTTTTATGAGTGATCAAAATCAATACACCCCACCCAAAGTTTGGACATGGGACAGTGAGAGTGGCGGTAAATTTGCCAGCATTAATCGCCCCATTGCCGGCGCAACTCATGACAAAACCTTACCTATTGGCGAGCACGCATTTCAGCTTTATTCGCTTGCTACACCAAATGGTCAAAAAGCCGCTATTATGTTTGAAGAGCTGTTAGAGCTGGGCTTAACCGATGCAGAATACGACGCATATTTAATCAGCATAGGTGATGGTGATCAGTTTGGTTCTGACTTTGTTGATATTAATCCAAATTCAAAAATTCCAGCGTTAATGGATCATTCAACCACGCCGCCAACGCGTATTTTTGAATCGGGCTCTATACTGCAATACCTAGCAGAAAAGTTTGATGTGCTTATACCTAAAGATTTAAAAGCTAAAACTGAATGTCGTAACTGGCTATTTTGGCAAATGGGCTCAGCGCCGTACTTAGGTGGTGGCTTTGGCCACTTTTATAGTTATGCACCCACTAAAATGCAATATCCTATTGATCGTTTCACCATGGAAACCAAGCGCCAGCTTGACGTGCTAAACCGCCATTTAAGTGCAAACGAATACATGGCAGGAGATGAGTACTCAATTGCCGATATCGCAATTTGGCCTTGGTATGGCTCTTTAGTGCTTGGCGACATTTATGATGCAGCTGAATTTTTAGATGTTGCCTCATACACTCATGTTGTACGTTGGGCTAAACAGGTTTCAAAGCGCCCTGGCGTAAAACGTGGTCGTCGCGTTAACCGCACATGGGGACCTGAAGAAGAGCAACTAGCAGAGCGCCACAGTAGTAGTGACTTTTAACCTTGCTGTTATTGGTAAACTAAAAAATCAGCTGTAATAGCTGATTTTTTAGTTTAGGTGTTGCCTTATTTATAATTACGCTTTAACACTCAGTATCGAATCACCTTGTGATAAAGCAAACTTTTCTTGAACCGCCGATAAAATAGAACTTTTATCTTCGTCATTTAACTGGCTTGAATACTGCGCTAACAACTCATCTAAATAACTAACTACATCTTTAGTATTTACTTGCTCAATTGAATTTTTAGGCGGTGGTGGCGGGCGCTGACCTTCAGGTCGAGCATCATCACCTATGCTTTTAGCGTCAAACTCCAACTCGTCCATTAGCTCAGCCAACTCTTTTGTTGGCGCTATACCTTGCTCTTTAAGTGCAGCTTGAATACTTAGCGCGTTTTCTGCCGTTAAATTTTCGGCATCGAATTCAACGAGTGTTTGTTTTACAAAGTCACTTTGTGCTGTTGTTAACTTTGCGGTTTGGCTACTTTGTTGCAGCACCAGGCTTGCAGAATTACTGCTAATATTATTAATCATTACAGTATCCTTTCAACGCTTACGACGAGGTGGTTTATGATCATTTACTTCTTGCTCACTAATTTCGCCATTACCATCTGAATCTATTTCGTCAAAAATTGTTTGTGCGTCTTCGCCGTGTGGTGGTTTTTTAGCGCTAAACTCTGCATAGCTAATTACGCCATCGCCATTGGTATCCATGCTTGAAAAATCAGGTTTAGGTGGTTTGCTATCGCTGCCTCTTGCTGCAACATTTACTGAAAAAGCAACCGACAATAGTGTAATAATTGTAAGTGATGATAAGTGTTTCATGCTCGTAACCTTTTGTTTAATTAATAACAAAAGATTACGCTGTAAAAATGCAAATAATGTGCAAATAATGAGGAAGTCAAAATAATGTATATCGCTAATGCATAAATTTAAAATGATAGCAAAATGCTAATGCGAGTAAAAAGCTAAAGTGGTTATTAATTACTTACGTTAACGCATCGTATTATGCTAATTAATCAAACATTTTGTTGTTAATTACACTGCTGTGGATTTACAAAGCGATAACCAACACCATAAACCGATTGAATAACGCTGTCGGTTTTGGTTAATTCGTCCAGCTTTTTACGCAATTTTTTTATATGACTATCAATAGTACGCTGGCTCACAATACGTTGATCGGCGTACATAGTATCCATTAAGCTATCGCGCGAATAAATACGGTTAGGGTTGTTAAACAAGGGCTTAAATAACTGAAACTCAACATTGGTAAGCTCAATACTTGCTGCTTTGTATTTTACACTGTAGGTGCTTTCATCAAGTTGCATAACATTGGTTTTTGGCTCAACGTTATTCAAGCGCCTTAAAATAGCTTTAACACGCGCCACCAGCTCCGCATAACTAAAAGGCTTACAAATATAATCATCGGCTCCTAATTCAAGCCCAAGTAATCGGTCAATCTCCTCTACCTTTGCCGACACCATAATGATAGGCACATTAGAGAACTGCCTAATTGCTTTACACAATTCAATTCCGCTTTGACCAGGTAGCATTATGTCGAGCAAAATCACACTAGGCTTGTTAATTTCAAGCCAAGGTAGTACTTCATTACCATGATGTATTTGATGCGTTATGTAATGATGGCTTGTTAAAAAATCGCTTATTAAGTTAGCCAGCTTAACCTCATCTTCTACAATCAGTATTTGCTCTTGCATAGTGTCCTCTAAGCTTTAAATAAGGGTAATTTAATAATGATAGCAAGACCGCCTAAACTAGATTTTTCAGCTTTAATCTCGCCTTTATGACCTTTAACTATGTGCTGACAAATAGATAACCCCAAACCCGAACCGCCCTCTTGGCGATTTCGCGAACTATCTACTCGGTATAAATACTCAAATAAGTGCGATAAATGCGACGGCTCAACCCCCACGCCATTATCTTCAATAATAAGCTGTAAATACATTTGCCCTTTAATACTTATATTACTCGCCGTTAATGAAATAGTAGAGCATTGTGCGTAATGCACTGCGTTCATTAAAATATTATCGAATAACTGTAAAAGGCGTGTTTTATCTGCTTGAACGGTTATATTTTTTGCAGCATTTAACAGGTAGAGCTTTATATTATGTTGCTCAAGTATAACCTGATATTTTTGCTCAATAGTATTTAATAACAATGCCATATCAGTAGCTTGCATAGTGTAATGCATGCCCCCTAACTCTGCGCTATTGAGCATATGCAAATCGTCTATTAAGCGCTTTAAATGCAGGGCTTCGTCGTTGGCCGAGTTTATATTTTTTGCATTTGGCTCGCGTATGCCAAGTAGCATAGCTTCAAGCTCACCAAGCAAAATGCTCATTGGCGTTCTAAGCTCATGAGAAATATTGGCAAGCCAGCGTTTACGTACTTGCTCGTCTTTGGCGAGCGTAAATGCAAGCGTATTAAAATCCTCGCTTAACTGCCCTAGTTCGTCTTTTCGATCTAGGGTCAGCTTAGTCTCGTAATTGCCTTGCGTTAAGCGGTGCATACCGTTAGCTATTTGTTTTACTGGGCTAACTAAATGCCGAGATAATAAAAAGGTAACCAGTAATGTAAGCAGTACCGCCGCTAAAGCAATAAACCATAAGTAGTTTGTTTGCTGCTGTAAAAAATCAAGTTCGTAGCCATCAACTAAGCTATCTCTTTTGGATACAGCTAAATAACCAACCGCTTTATTATTCACTGTAATGGCTGTAGTCATATAGTTTAAATTACTTAAATACCTGCCCACTATTCGCTGTTTATTTTCGTCAAGCAAAGCATAATGAGCAATATTTTCAGGAGGTGGTCGGCGCGCGCCTAAAACAATATGCTCGGATGGTGGTGGCCGGCGCATCATTCGCCCTCTTGGATCAGGGCTTTTTGGTAACTTAGATAAAAACTGGCTGTTTTCTAGTTGCGATTCTATAAGCATTCTAAAGTTTTTGTCGCCGCCAATAACTAACTCCCACGAGGGCGTTTTTTGATACTGCTTTGCAAGTTGTAGCGTAAGTGGTTCTAATGCTTTTATCTCTTTTGCATTAACAAAATCAATAACGCCTTGCCCTATACTCCACTGTATAAGTATTACCATCCCTGCAATAACACTAAAGGTAAAACTAAATAGTATTAAAAAAAGTTTATTATGAATTTTCATTAATGCGTATTTTTAACCTTGCTAGGAAAGCTTTCAAATCGGTATGTTATAAACTCTTTGGTTTGATCATTAACATACAACGTAGCAACTATTTTTTTGCCCTGAGCGGTCCAATACATGTGACCATGATTATTTAAAGTAACCGATACGGTATTTATACCACTTTTAAATAAGTTAGCAGGTAAATGCAATGCATGTCCGTAAATTCGCTGTATTTTAACGCCATTAATATATAAATGAGCGTGGCCTTGTAAAAAACCGGTATTTTCGTTTGTTGTCGCGCTCATCATTTGTTGCATGTTCATGGCGCCCTCAGGAGGCACTGATAAATCATAACGCTGTGTATCTAGAATTAAGTTATAACCCGACATACTATCTTTTAATAACTTAAGGCTCAGTGCCGGTGTGGGTGCAGCGTTTGGTACTGCAATAGGCATATGGCTATGATCCATCATTTCCTGCTGCGCAAAGAGCTTAAAGCTCAATAGCACAGCAGTAGTTAGGATCAATGCGTATTTAAAATAACGCATAGTTACTCCTTACCTTCTTGGTGGTGGACCCATTGTTTCGCCCGTATCACAGCGACCAATTGAATTATCAGCTAATTGACCTTTAAAACGTGGCCCTATTTGATAAGGGAACGAAGGCTGTAATTTACCATCGCTGTCTAACGAAAGTGTTATGTGGTAGTGATAACCTTTACCATCGTTGGTATCGTGGCCGTTATGCTCATCAAGTTGTGCACCTGCTACTGTTTTTTGGGCGTAGTAATAATCTTCAAAATAATAACCGTCGTCGGCATTTAATGTATTACCTGAAAGTGTTGTTACTTCTGCGCCAATAGCTGGGCCTGTATCGCTTATTTGTGTACCTTGGCTAATATCGTATTGATTGACTAAAGTACAGCTTCGCTCACCTTGCGTACCACAACCGCCCTCGCTTGTTGATGCACCATAATCGCGCATTTCCCAACCGCTTAATGCAAGTTGCCCGTTACTTTCATAAGGGCCATAAAGTGGGTAGCCATCAGCTGCAAAACCATAAATTGGTGAATGCGCATCGCCATCATCTTCAAGTAAATCAGCTAAGCAGCTCGTGTAAAAATGATGATGATATTCTCCATTAGCAGCGTGTCCGCCACATACATCCACATCGTATTGTTCGGCAATTGGCGCTAACGTATACCAAACATTATTACCGTAGCTCATACCATCGCCCCAATTAAATATGCTGGTGCCATTAACCATTAAACCAACTGTACCTAGGCCAGTTTCACAGGTTTCGGTGTCAGGTAAATCGGTGGGTGTTATTGGAAAGTACGCTTCTACAGCTTGTTCAGTCGGACAACCAGGTCCTGGAGGCCAATAGCCTGCACCGCCTGTATCATTACAATTTTCAGTGCTGCTGTTATAACCTATGTCTTCACCAAAAGAGATTGTTTGCCCTACTGCTGCTGAGGTTACACCGTTATAAAAATCGGTGGCTGCACGTGGGCGGTTATTTAGCGCGTCTACTTGCTCTTGTGTAAGCGTTACGTCATATTTTGGAATATCTGTGGTTTGCACGTACATGTATTCAACGTCAGCATCATCTTGTGCAACGCTAACAACTTCAACTGATTGCACATCTTCAACCACTGCACCATTATTTTGTATATAAGTAGAAGTTGTATCCTTGTTAATTAGCCAACTAGCAAGCTTTGCACTGGTATTGCTAGTATAATCTGATGATGCACGCACAGTAATTGTTACACTATCTATAACAACATCATTAGTGCCATCATCTGCACTGAGTTCAAATATCAGTGCTTCGTCGGTTAATACCTCAGGTGCTACAAACTCTGTTGACGTTGCAGTACTTAAAGATAAACTAACGGTTGTGCCCGATGTTTGCGACCAGCTAACCGATACTTCACCATCATCTTCAACCGTAGCGTTTAAATAAACGGTATCACCCGCATTAACTATTTGATCAATACCCGCATTAACTGTTGGAGCTGCATTACTGACTATTTCGCCTTCAATAGTTGCACTTGTTGAATCGCTATTACATGCGCTTAAAGCGATGCAAAGTGCACTTAATGCGAATAACTTAGCTACATTCGAGGTTTTTGTTTTAGAGTGCGTTTTCAATGTTTGAACCTTTACATTAACGTTTAATAAAACAAAGTTAACAAGTAAAAGTGCAAACAATGTGCACAAACTAAGGAAGAATCTACATTAAAATTACAATTGTGGCCTTTTGAGCACAAATTTATCTTTGGTTGTACTAAAGTAATCGCCGCCCATTTTGCCCACTGCATTTAATAATTTGGGATCAATATAGCCATTACTCATCACGCTATCGTTTATACAAATACCCACTACATCCAATAACATCATTTTTCCGACGCCAGGCTCATTGGAAATGCTAATAACCTCGCGTAACTTACATTCAAACCGTACTTTTGAACCGGCAACACTTGGCGCGTTAACTAACAGACTTGGAGCTTGGGCGATGTTAGCTGCATCAAATTCACTTATATCACTAGGATAATTTGCACAACTTTGATTCATTTTTTCAACTAGCTCTTGGCTAACTATATTAACCACACATTCTTTAGTTGCCATTAAATTACTGAGCGTATCTTTATCCGTTTTATCACTTGGGTTTACTTGCGTAACGCTTAAAACAGGTGGTTTGCAGCTAGCCACAGTAAAAAATGAATAAGGCGCAATATTCGCAATACCTTCACTATTTAATGTGCTTATCCATGCAATTGGTCTAGGGCTTATTGCGCCTACTAAGTAGGAGTAAACATTTTGACTGGTGTTTTCGGTTAGATCTAAAAACATACTTTTCCCTTTAATACATTAAAACTAAATCTTAATTCAAAGTAGTTACGTATAGGCTTGGCTGACTTAGCTAAATAACAAACTAATTTTTATCTCCATTTAAAGCAATAAACAAATTATATGAAAATAAACATAGTGTGGTTTAAACGCGATTTACGTCTTAGCGATCATCAACCATTAAAAAATGCATTTAGTAACGGCTTACCTACCCTACTACTTTATAACTTTGAGCCATTAATGCTTGAAGATGCACACTACAATGAGCGGCATTGGCGCTTTGTATATCAATCAATAGTTGAGTTAAATAATCAACTAACACGCTTTAATGCCTGCGTTTATATATTTAATTTAAACATGGGTGACTTACTTGAATCGTTAAAGACGCAGTTTGAAATAGTTAATATTTTTAGCCATCAAGAAATAGGTTTAAACAATACCTTTGAGCGCGATAAAGCCATTAAAGTGTGGTGCCAACATAACCGCATTAATTGGCAGGAGTCGCAAACAGGCGCAGTAATTCGCGGCAAAAAAAATCGTAATAATTGGAACGAGCGCTGGCAGCAAACAATGCAAGCACCTATCGCGGTTCCTAATTGGAAAAGTATAAAAACAATTACCCTCAATAATTACCAAGCACCTGAGCTGCCAAGCGCTTACACCCAAAATCACGACAGTTTTCAACAAGGCGGCCCGCTGCAAGCACGCACTGTATTACAGAGCTTTTTTGCCGAGCGCGGTAAAGGTTATCAAAAAGGAATATCAAGCCCAAGTTTGAGCCAAGTACATTGCTCTCGGCTCTCGCCGTATTTAGCCTGGGGGAACATTAGCCTTAGGCAAGTGTACCAAATGGCCTTTGACAAATATCATTCAAAACATCCTGATAAAAAAGGCTGGAAGCGCCCACTTGCTGCGTTTGTATCGCGCTTGCATTGGCACTGCCACTTTATGCAAAAGTTTGAAAGCGAATGCTCTATGGAGTTTTTAGCACTTAATCCGGGTTATCACGTATTTCCGTATCGTGATGACGAACATGTAAAAAGCGATATTGAACGCTGGGCGCAAGGTCAAACAGGTATTCCAATTATTGACGCTTGCATGCGCTGTTTAAAAGCCACAGGTTATATAAACTTTAGAATGCGCGCCATGCTTGTAAGCTTTGTAACACATCATTTAAATATAAGCTGGCAGCAAGCAAGCTTTCCTCTTGCTAATTACTTTTTAGATTTTGAACCAGGAATTCACTACCTGCAAATTCAAATGCAAGCCTCAGTAACTGGCATTAATACCATTAGGCATTACAACCCAATAAAGCAGTCGGAAGATCAAGACCCAACAGGCGCGTTTATTAAAAAGTGGTGCCCCGAACTTGAAAAACTCCCTATTGAATATTTACACCAGCCTTGGCAACAAACTCCTATGGAAGCGCTATTTAACGATTTTAAGCTAGGGGAAGATTACCCCGAGCCCATGCTTGATTTAACAGCAGCCTCAAAAGCAGCGCGCGAACGTTTATGGCAATACCGCGAGCGAGCAGATGTTAAACGCGCCATAGGAAGTATTCTTAGAAGGCACGTAGCAATTACAGCAAAAACAAGCCAAGTAAAAAATAAAACCACTAACGATGGCTCATAAAAAGCAAAGCTTACCTCAAAAAACATGCCCCATTTGCAATAAACATTTTACGTGGCGTAAAAAATGGCAACGCGACTGGGACAATGTTATTTACTGCTCAAAGCGCTGTAAGTGCAATAAGCAATAATAGCTGGCGCTCATCTTGCACTAACCTTATAAATACAACGCTTTTTAGCTATTTTGTGATTATTTTTGCAAATAACACTCACCTAGTATGAAAAGCTTACCGCCAATGCAATAAGGAGAAGATGATGACAATTAAAAAATCTGCAAACTCAAAATGGTCTGGTGATATTAAAACAGGTAAAGGGAGTATTTCTACGCAAAGTGGCGCGCTTAATAATCAACCCTACGGATTTAATACCCGCTTTGAAGATAAACCCGGCTCAAACCCTGAAGAATTAGTAGCTGCGGCGCACAGTGCATGCTTTAGTATGGCATTATCGCTAGCATTAGGTGAAGCAGGGTTTACCGCCGACAACATTGATACCAAAGCGGTAGTTAGCTTAGATGAAGTAGACGATGGTTTTGCTGTTACCCACATTGCGCTTGAAGTTAATGCTAAAATTGCTGATATTGCAAACGAGCAGTTTCAAGCTTTATGCGATCAAACCAAAAAAGGCTGCCCTATTTCTAAACTAATGAATGCTGAAATATCACTCAAGGCTGAGCTGAACTAACTATTGTAAATACATTATTAAAACGCCGCATTTATTTGCGGCGCTATATTACATGCGTTTAGTTACATATTACCTAGCTCTATCATCATCGCGGTGTACATGCGCAAGTTAAGCTTTAGCTGCTCAAGGGTAATAAACTCATGCTCAGAGTGTCCGGTGTAACGCTTACCTGGCATTGATGGGCCAAACGATACCGCATTATCAAATAACTTAGCGTTAGTACCGCCGCCAATAGAGACAAAGCCGGCTTGTTGATCACCCGTAAAGTGCTTAAAAATATCAAGTAATTTTTGCGCATGCGGCGCGCCATCAAGTAGCATAGGCGTACCAATAATAGTTTTAACATCATTTAGTGTTACATTGTTAGTGGCTTGCCATTTTGCTAGGGCACTGTCTATTTGCTGCTTTAACACCAACTCTTCTTTGCCCATAGGACGGCGCGCATTTACACTAAGCGTTAGGGCATTTCCCTCTCGTTCAATCACAGTAGGTGCCACTGTCATTGGCCCCATAAAATCATGTTTATAGGCAATATCGCCAAACTGTTTGCCATGAATATCTAAACCAATTAGCTGATTTACAAAGTTAATTAACTGCCCATCGCTATTATTTTCAAGCACTAGACCTTTAAATATTTCGGCTAAATAAGCAATTGCGTTAACACCCGACTCTGGCTCTGATGAATGCGCCGATACGCCTTTTACACTAATTGCGACAGCAGTATCGCTTTGCTGAGCAAAGTTAAACTCTACTTGCTTAAGCGTACTGGCTTTGGCTTTTAATTGAGTAAGTAACTTAGCATCGGCATTATGCAGTACTAGGCTGGCGTCTTCTGGTATTTGGCTTACAAATGCACCACCTGCAACATCACTAACATAAACGCCTGTTTTTGCCGAGGTAGCATTGAACGTTGGCGCAATTAAACTCCACCCTTTTTCAGCCACCACTACCGGGTATGACGCATCAATTGTTACTGCGTACTTTGGCTGCTCATAGGTTTTCATAAACTCAGTAAGCGGGCCCCAATCAGACTCCTCAGCAAGGTAAATCATTAACTCAATACGGTTATTAAGCGTTATGCCTTTATCTTTAATGGCTTTCATGGCGTAAAGCGCTGTCGCTATTGCGCCTTTATCGTCTTCGGTACCGCGGCCAATTAAGCGCCCAGGCTCTGATGTTGTATCAATAATAAATGGGCTTTGCTGCCACTTACTCGCATTAGCTGGTTGCACGTCGCCGTGTGTTACTACGGTTACTTTATCGCTTTGTTCCCCAAGTCCAATTAATACTGTGTAGCCTAAATCCTGATAATCTAAACCCAGCTCGGCCGCTTTCATTTTGAGTAAGGCTTTAAAACCAATAAAGTCGGGATTTTGTGGTGCGCTAATATCGCTTTTATTCACAGTAGGAAATGATACTAAATTGGTTAGTGTATGTACCTGGGCGCTTTGGTAGGTATTTACGGCATAATTGGCAACACTATCAATATTTTTATTTAACTGTGCTTGGGCACTAAACGCAAATAATGCAACACTGGCTAACGCTAACTTTTTCAAAACAATTCCCATTTAATTAATCACTAAGAAACATAATTATAACCTTGTGCATCTCACACAAACAGCGCTTTGCGGTAAAGTCACATAACAACCAGTGCAATTAGTTAAATATTTATATAGTTGCTTTTATACTTGGTGCTATATAATGCGCGCCTTAAAATTATGAGTATTAAATATGAACCGTCGCAAAAAAATCGTTACTAAATTTCAAAAGAAAGATAAGCGCACCAATGCCAAATTACATAAAAGCAAAAAACCAGGTTATGTATCAAAAGCTGAGCGCGAAAAACTTGAAAAACTTACTGACGAAAAAGTAGAACAAACAACTGAGCAAACCGCTGAACCTGAAGCTGAGCAACAATAAGCGCTTTTAGGCGCTTATTGCTTTAAGTTTTTACGGATCTATTGTGGTAAAAGTAGCGTATCGCTCAATAACCTACTACCACAGTGGTAACTATTAATTTAAAAGCCATAGTAAATTTATATAGCCCTTCTATTTACTGTTTCAACCTTAAAACGCGTAGCTTAATGCTAAATTTAATGATCTTCCTTGTCCTGCTAATTGTGTAAAGCCGGTTGCGTTATCTTGTTTAAACCCCGCAATGCTAACCCCACCTAATGGTAGTTGGTAATACTGATCAAATAAATTTGTTACCTCAACACTTAGCGTAAATGCATCCCACACTGTTTTAGAACTTAAATTAACTAAATGATAGCTATCGGTTTGGTTTTCAAAGCGGTTGTTATCTACTCTCGTTTTAGTATCGACCCATTGCCATAAAAGTGAGTTTTCAACATTACCAACTTGCTGGCTAATACCAAGCTGGGTTTGCAATGGTTTAATTTGATAAAGCGGCTGAGTGCTAGAGTTACCGTCGCGTTTGCCACGGGTGTTAGTTATATTTGCTTTTAACTGCCACTGACCTAACTGTTCAGATTGATAAATACTGGCACTTAAATCTACTTTAGCGCCATATAAAATGGCGTCTACATTAGTAAACTGCAAAATATTGCGACTATTACCGTCAATACCTGAACTATTAAAGTTTCTTACTATGTCAGCATCAATATAATCATTCACATCGGTATACCAAATATTAGTACTTACACGCCAGCTGTCGTCTTTTGCCAATTTAGTATAAGTAGCACTCATTGTATGTGCGGTTTCAACGCCAAGATCTGGGGTGCCAATATAACCATTACCATCGCCGTACCAGCCAATCATGGTGGTTGCCATATTGCTAACCCCCCAACTGTATCGCTCGTATAAGTTTGGCGCGCGATTTTTACGAGCAATACCAAGTTGCAGTTCATCAACGTTAGTTATTTGGTAATTAATTAATACGTTTGCATCAACTACAGTATCGGTTTTATTTCTACTCCCTGCATTAAACGTATTTGCTGCTATAGCGTCACTTGGCCCTATATGCATACCGCCCATGTGCATACCTGTGTTATATGCCTGTACTTCACTTACTTGGGTATTTATATTTTCAATACGCACACCCGTGTTTAACCATAGTTTTTTACTATTTTGGCTTTCATATTCTGCAACAAGTGCAATGCGTTCACGCTTTCCATTATTAATATTTTTATAGTCGTTTGGCCCCATCATGGCCGAGCCTGTAATACTTGGCCACCAATCATCAATACTATAATGGTAATATTCTTGAGCTAGCAATATGCTGCTATCGTTATCTAAATTTATACGCCATTTTAACTGGCTGCTTATATCTTCTGCGTCGGTTTTCATTGGCATCATGCCGATTTTTTCTGCGCTAAAAAATCCCATATCGTGTTTTACGCTATGCCAATTTACTTGTCCTGCAAACTCGCTGCTCGCAAATGCTCGTTTGTATTGCGCTGTAACCCCGTAACTGGTGTTATCTGTCATATCCATATACTGATTAGCAAAGCCTTGATACGGAATTTTTTGATGACTAAGCTTAACTACAACCTGCTGTTTATCGTCGCGTATAGCTGCGGTTAAACTGTGATTTTGGGCGCGATACAACGTATCAAGCACTACATCGCCGTTCCCGTCTTCATAGCTGTTTGCATCACTAAACGAGCCCTGATAATTAACGCTAAGTGTATTACTTGCTAAACGTGCACCTACTCCAAAATTACGACCATTGTCAGCAGTGCTGTACTTTGCCGATACATAACCAGAATGCCATGCTAAATCGCTATTTTGAGTGTATTGCGGTGCAATAGAGTTAACACTTATTACACCTGCTATATTATCGCCACCTGCACTTACCGGTGATACACCGGCAACCACATGATAAGACGTAACTTGGTTCGCCGAAATGTAAGACAACGGCGGATTCATTTGATTAGCGCATGCCGCCGTTATTTCTGCGCCATCAACTAATACTTTTACTCTGTCGCCCATTAAACCATTTAAAATAGGTAAATTAGATACGCCACCAGCAGCTGAAAAATCGACACCTAAATCACTTAATAGCGACTCTGTAGAGCCAAGTGCTAAATGTTTATTTTGAGCATCCCCATGTACTTCAATCACTTCTAAAGATGTATCGTCGGCAAATACTAAAGGTGATAAAAGCCCACTTGTTAAAAACACTAAAGGTGAGAGTAAGTAAGGTGTACGGTATATTATTTTATGCGCCATTATTTTATTCTTTGGACTGCTATTATTAATGACGTAATTATACTGGATTCACCTTACTTGCATGCGCGACATAATGTCGCACTTTATTAACTATAATCAGTATTTTTAGCCAAGCTTATCTTTTTATATTAGGTTATTTGCCTCTCTAAATTAACCACACGACATTAAGATTTTATTAAAGTAATTAATTTACCTTTAACGGCCAGCTAATAGATGACGCCCTATGTTATTTGGCTTAAAATGGCCGCCTATTTATTCCCAGCATTTACAACAACACTTCTTTTGCTTTTTTCGCAGCAACAACACTTTACAGTTTGCTTGTTGCCCTAGTTTTTATGAATTAAACATTAATCTCAAAGGATTTTTATGACCGCTAATGTAGCGCCGCCATCTAATCAACTTAACCGAACAGCTATATTAATCGTGCTTGCGCTCGGTACTTTTATTTTAGGGTTATCTGAATTTTCGATGATGCCTATGCTGCCACTGATCAGTGAAACTTTTGGCTCAACGCCTTCGCAAAGTGGCTACGCTATAAGCGCTTATGCTTTAGGTGTTGTTGTTGGTGCGCCCATTTTAATGTTAACTACTGCAAACATGAGAAAACGCAAAGCGTTGCTTATATTTTTAAGCTTAATGTGTATTTCTAATAGCTTAAGCGCTTTTGCAACGTCACTTGAGCAATTGGTATTGTTTCGCTTTTTAAGTGGCTTGCCCCATGGTGCTTATTTTGGTGCAGCTATTTTATTAGCCTCTGAAATTGCCCCTGCAGGTAAGCGTGCAAGCTTTATGTCGAAAGTTTTTATGGGTTTGACCATTGCCACCATTGTTGGCGTACCTGTGGTAACTTTAGTAGGGCAAAACTTAAGCTGGCGTTACTGCTTAGCCGGTGCAGGTGTTTTAGCTTTTATTGCTTTTATTTTTGTATATAAAGTTGTGCCAAATATTGAAAACACTAAACCATCTAATTTACTTAATGAGTTTGGAGTATTAAAAAACAAGCTGGTTTGGTCTATTTTGGGGATTGTAATTATTGGTTTTGGTGGGGTATTTTGTATTTATACCTATGTTGCCGATACTATTTTAGAAGTAACCGAAACAGCGCCCTACACCATTTCGATTGCTATGGTGATGTTTGGTATTGGCTCAACATTAGGTAATTATGTATTAGGTAAAGCGGCAGATAAATCTGCAATTAAAACAACTGGCTTAGTACTGGTTTGCACTATTGTATTTGCCTTTGCTTATGTAACCGCAAGCTATAACATTTGGCTGCTTTATGGGGTTATATTTTTTATTGGCTGCAGTTTAGGTTTAGCAACGCTAGTACAAACCTTACTAATGGATGTGTCTCCCAATGGGCATGCCATGATAGGCGCGTTAGTACAGTGTGCTTTTAATGTTGCTAATGCAATTGGCCCTTGGGTTGGAGGCATTGCAATTGCGCAAGGTGCCGCGCCAAATCAAACAGGCTATGTTGCCGCTGCTCTTTTTGTTGGTGGGTTTATTATGTGGTTACTTAGCTACTTACAAATGAGCAATAAATCGTTTGTAGCAAAAGAGGCTTAATAGTTAACTAAAAAGAGCCGCTAATTTGCGGCTCTTTTTATTTTTAATTACTAAGTGTAATTAAACACTTAACGATGCCATATCAATAACAAAACGATAACGAACGTCAGACTTTTCCATTCGCTCATAAGCTGTATTTATTTCATCAATATTGATCATTTCACATTCGGGTAAGACATTATGCTCGCCACAAAAATCAAGCATTTGCTGCGTTTGTGCAATACCACCAATAAGTGAGCCTGCAATACGGCGACGCCCCATTAATAATGGCACTGTGCTTAGCTCATCAACCGGGCCAACCTGACCAACAATAACCAGCGTACCATCAATATCTAGCAGTGGTGTGTAAATAGATAGGTCATGCTTTACCGGTACAGTATCAATAATAACGTCGAAGGCTGACTGCGCACTTTTCATTGCATCATCGTTTGACGACACTAAATAATGCTGGGCACCTAGTTTAACCGCATCGTCTTTTTTAGACTCACTACGGCCAACTACCGTAACGCTTGCGCCCATAGCGACAGCGTTTTTAACCGCCATATGGCCAAGACCACCTAAACCAACTACAGCAACACGACTGTCTTTTTTAACGCCCCACTTATGTAATGGCGAGTAGGTAGTAATGCCTGCACACAACAGCGGTGCAACACGCGACAGCTCTAAGTTTTTAGGTACTGAGAGTACGAACTCTTCACGCACTACAACATGTTTAGCATACCCACCTTGGGTCATATCGCCGTTAACACGATCTGTTCCTGCATATGTGCCTACCATGCCTTCACGGCAAAACTGCTCTTCGTTATTATCGCACTGATCGCAACTTTTACATGAGTCGACCATACAGCCAACAGCAACCGTATCGCCTTGCTTATATTTTGTAACGTCGCTACCTACCGACATAACCTTACCAACAATTTCGTGTCCGGGTACTAACGGGTAGCGACTACCACCCCAATCATTACGTACCGCGTGCAAGTCTGAATGACAAACTCCACAGTATAATATTTCAATTTCTACATCGTTATCTCGTAAATCGCGGCGCTCAAAAGAAAACTCGGTGAGTTCTGAACCTTGGCTTTTTGCTGCATATCCTACTGTTTTCATAATAACTCCATAGTATGTTAAAAATATAAATACCAAATAAGTATACTTGCTTAGCTGTGAACACTAACTGATGATAAAAAACCCAAGCCGTACGCTTGGGTTCCATTTGATTGTTAGTAACTTAATTGTTAGTAACTTAACATTTAGGTTTGCCCTAATTATTTTGCCAGTACCGCGTTTAATTCATCTACAAATGTATGAATACGCTCTGCATTTTTACCTAAATCACTGCGACCAATACGCGACTTACTACGAATATCAACAAAACGCTGAGAGCCTTCATCTTTAATACGCACCACTATATCGTCTTTAAAACCAAACCAGGTGGTGGTCTCGGTTGCTTCAACAATCCCTTGGCTGGCATCGCTATTAACTAACTCCCAACCCAAATTTTTAATCGCTTGCACTGTAGCCACTACTAGCTCATTTTTTGGGTAAGCATAATTAAGGGTAGTCAGTTCTGGGTAAGCTTTAAGCTGTTGCGCAGCCGTTTCTGCCCCGGCATAAGCCACTGGGTTTGGCGCATCGGCACGCAGTGGTGCAATAGCTACAAACTTTGGTGGATTAACTACATCTGTCGAAATATCATGAATTGGCGGCACACTTTTCGCTTTATCCATCATATTAAGTGGCATAAAAATAGCAATACCCGCAAATATAACAGCCACTATAGTACTACTTACAGTGGCTGTTTTACGCATAAATATGATCTGCACTAAAAGTAATACAAGCGCAGCTCCCCCCACGTAAACACCAAACCTAAATCCAGCAAATGCAGTGCCTAATTCAACAACGCCAAATTTATATAATGGCCCGGGCAATACAACCATTAAAAAGGCGATTAAACTCACCAAACTTACTAAAACTTTCATTAATTTACTCCATTACATGAATTTTTTATTCGCAAACAGTTTTATACTGTTTGCGATGGAATTTGGGTTACATTAATAACGAATTAAACCATAAAATCTAATGTCGACTGATTAAAGTATCTTAAGTTTGGAAATATATCACCTAATTCTGATGCAGGAACACCAAACCACTTAGCTAGTGTGGCAAAATATTGCTCATTTGCAACACTTGGTATTAATCGCCCTCGGCCGGTATCTTGTGGTCCGCCTAAATGTTGAGTTAATAACTCCCCATATATATTGGCGCCTTTAACTGCGCCTCCCATAACGATTTGGTTTCCTGCCCAACCATGATCCGTGCCATCGCCATTAGATGTTAGCGTACGGCCAAAGTCCGACATAGTAAACGACGTTACTTTGTCAGCCATATTCAGCTCATTCATCGCACTATTAAACTCGTTAAGTCCTTGTGCTAGTGTGCTAAGCAATGCAGGGTGAGTATTCAATTGATTATCGTGTGTATCAAACCCTCCCATAGAAACAAAAAACACTTGGCGCTGCGTACTTAACTTTGCTTGCACACTAATCGCCTTAGCTACCGCAGCTAGTTGCTTCGACAACCCTGTATCGCTAAATGAGGTAATAAGTTCAGGGGCGGCTTCAAGCGCACTATTCATTGTTTGGGTATTTCTAATCGCTGAATTAAAACTATTAGCGTAAGCACCCGTTAATGGATGATTCGTATTACCCATTATACGGTTCATAATATTGGTTACATGCTCAGTTCTTGGCTGATAACCGCCAAAAGCGTTTACTTTACTGATACCGCTTTTATTAAGCGAAAATGCCTTAGTTTGCGCGCCTGTTTGCCAAAGATTGGTGCCATCGAGCGATATGTTTGCAGCAAACTGATCTTGCTGATTTAAGCGCTCTAGCAAACGCGCTCCCCAACCATTATTTAGCGATTCCTTTTCACGACCATACATCCACGCTGCTTGTTGATTGTTATGTGAAAACAAGTGTTGAGGCAGCGGTACTGCTTTATTTTTATAATCGTCAAGCGTGGTTGGTGCAAGCAAAGTACCTACTCCGCCAACAAATGCCAAGTTAGCCGAATCAAACACACTTTGCATGGGTGCAAGCGCTGGGTGCAGCCCTACACCACCAGCAAACGACGAATTAGTATTAAGCGCAATAGGCGAAGCAACCGCCAAGTTTTGCCTGCTTTTTTCATACAAATTTCGTTGCTCGCCCTCTAACGGCATTAGCATATTTAGTGAGTCGTTACCGCCATATAAAAATATACATACTAGGGCTTTATAATCACCCAATTCAATAGCATTTGTTGAACCCGTTAATGCTTGAAGTTGTAAGCTGGTTAGCGCCGCTGCCGACACCCCGCCTTTTAAACATAATGACAAAAATTGCCTTCTATTTATGCTCATTATGCCTCTCCTAATACTGCAAATTAAATTCAGGTGAAATAGCAATCATATAAAGTAAATACGATACCCGCTGACGATCTTGATTATCAATAAAATAGGCACTTAAATCGAGTAACGCCTGGCGTGTTTCGTGGCTCATTGAACCGGCAAAATACAACACATTGTACTGATCAAGTAACGACTCTATGCCATAATTTTTTAGATGGTTCATATCGTTTTTAATATAGACGTATAGTAATTTTGGACTTAAAGATGTTTTTCCTTCAGCCGCATTCCACACTAAATCTGCAAAGTGCTTATTCATTATGCCAATTATTGTAGAGTCATTTGCTATTTGTAACTCTGGAGCAACTAAGCCATCACTACGTAAATAAACAGGTTGGTAATCGGGCCTGTAAAAGTTAAATACTGAGGGCGACTTCATTGGCCCCTGTCCATAGGTATTGTATAAACCCCACGTGTTGTAATAACCGTTACCGGTTTTAGCATCTAGATTTCGCCAAAACTGTATTGTGGTTATCAGTGGCTCTTTTAGTTTCCCTTGATAATTTAAAACACTGCCAAAATGGCGTGCCTCATCATCTAAATAAATAGCCTTTATTACCGCGGCTAAATCTCCTCGTACTCCAGCGCCGTTATCATTAAAAACACGAGCAACACGGGTAACATATTGCGGTGTTGGGTTTGAGGTAATTAAACGCTGTATGAGTTGTTTACTAATAAATGGCGCTACATTATTGTGATTAAATAGGTTATCGAGCGCTATTTGCAGTGTTTCTTCTGGTCCGTAGCCCTCGGGGATAATTTCGCCATTTAACAATGTTTTTTGTTTACTAGAGTGATACTCGCTAAACGCTTTCATTGGATTTACATAATCACGTTTTTTTTTCTTAAAAGTTTCACTAGCTGCAAATGTCCACCCAGTAAAAACGCGCGCAAATCCTTCTATTTGAGCCTGACCGTAGGTGGCAATTGTATTACCTTGCGCATCAAGCTTTGGAGTAGCGTCTAAATTTAACTCTTCAAGGCCTATTGTAAATAACTGCATTACTTCGCGGGCGTAGTTTTCATCTGGGCGAATATTAAGCTCATCATTTGCCTTTTCATTCCCTAAATGGCTTAAAAAAGTACCCATAATTGGCGACAGCGTTACGTCTTCTAGTAGCTCTCTATAGTTACCAAAAGCATGTTTAAGCAAAATATCGTAGTAAGTGATCATGCCCTCGGGCTGATTACCTACATTACTACTTGCATCCGATACAACCAATATTTGACTCAATGCAAAGGCAACACGTTGGCGTAGTTGATCGTCGCTATGCAACACCCCCTTCCACCACGCATCAATCCTATTAATATACTGAAATTTGTTTTCATCAGGGCTTTTCACTAAATAACCACGATGGTAGTTAATTGGTAACGCCATTTGTTGCTCAAGCCACTGCTGTTCGCTTAACCCTTGAGCTTGGCGTATTTCACTTAATGTGGGGCCCATACTGCCTTGCTGTAATATACGTGCGGCAGCAGTTTCATCCATACTATTACGCGCAACAAAACTCACAGTTTTAACGTTGGTAGCCCCTTCATTATCGGTTGCCGTTACGCTAAAAGCGTACTCCATTGCTGCATGGCTTTGCGCATCTGGTAAAGTAATAGTGATACTACTGGCATTTACAGGTGCATTAAGTACTTTAAGCCCCGCAGTTTGTTCCCACACAACACTACTGATAACGCCATCGGCATCGCCAACTGTTGCATTTAAATCAATAGTTTGACCTTTAACTATATCGTTTTTGATATTGGTTATTGATAGGGAGGGGATTTTATTTGTGCTTATAACTGGTGTCTCATCTGAGCCAGAGCCACCGCAAGCACTGACAAACAAAGCAGAGCTTGCTAGTAAAAAAGTTCTATAGTACATGTAAATTTGTTCTCACCTTTAATTAAAGCACAACAGTGCTTACTGCAATTAACACATCAATTGAAACATAAAAATTACATACTTACTCTTTATTTTTTGTAACCGAAACTTGACTAATTAGCAAAAATGCACAAACTACGGGGGTTAAACTAGCCAGAGCCTTATTATTTATGAAAACAGAAATTAGCTATCGTTTTGAATCTTCTCAAGTTGCCAACCGATTTATACATCTACTTAAAAATTGGCCCATTAATGATGTAAAAACAAAATTATTTAATGGCGGCAATTGCGTAAAGGTTAATTATGACTATGACGAGAGTGGTTTTGACTACACAGTTGCAGAGCTTGACGATTTAGCCGAAACACACGGCGGTAAAGAAATTTAAAAACAATGCTTATATATTTTGAAGTGTTTTTGGCTGGATCTACTTTTTTTAAAACTGATGGATTGTTGATTAGTAACTATAAATTAAACAAAAAAAGCACTATGGTTTAATTAAACCATAGTGCTGCTGTTTATCGTTATTTATCGAAATGAATAACAGTGCGAATACTTTCGCCTCTGCGCATTAAATCGAACGATTCGTTAATATCTTCAAGTCCCATTGTATGGGTAATAAAGTCACTTAACTTAAATTCACCCGCTAAATAACGTTCTACATAATCAGGTAATTCGCTGCGACCTTTAACCCCACCAAATGCTGAGCCTCTCCATACTCTACCCGTTACCAATTGGAACGGACGGGTTGAAATTTCTTGCCCCGCACCAGCAACACCAATAACCACAGACTCACCCCAGCCTTTATGGCAGCACTCTAGCGCAGAGCGCATTAGGTTAACATTACCAATACACTCAAACGAGTAATCAACACCGCCATCGGTCAACTCTACAATTACATCTTGAATTGGTTTGTCGTAGTCTTTAGGGTTAATAAAGTCGGTAGCGCCTAGTTTTTTTGCTAATTCAAACTTACTTTCGTTAATATCTATAGCAATAATTCGGCTCGCTTTAGCCATAGTTGCGCCAATAACTGCCGACAGGCCTATGCCACCAAGGCCAAATATGGCTACTGTTGCGCCTTCTTCAACTTTTGCAGTATTCATTACCGCGCCCATGCCGGTTGTAACACCACAGCCTAATAAACACACCTCTTCTAATGGTGCAGATTTATTAACTTTTGCTAACGAAATTTCTGGTAATACCGTGTATTCAGAGAAAGTTGAACAACCCATATAATGAAAAATTGGCTGGCCGTCTTTGTAAAAACGAGTGGTGCCATCAGGCATTAAGCCTTTACCTTGAGTTTCACGAATTTTTTGACACAAGTTAGTTTTACCCGATAAACAAAACTTACACTCGCCACACTCTGGTGTATATAAAGGAATAACGTGATCCCCAACTTTTACACTCGTTACGCCCTCGCCAACTTGCTCAACGATACCACCGCCTTCGTGGCCTAAAATAACCGGAAAAATCCCTTCAGGATCATCGCCAGACAAAGTAAAAGCATCGGTATGACAAACTCCAGAGGCAATAACTTTAACTAATACTTCGCCCTTGCGCGGCAGCATTACGTCAATTTCTTCGATAGATAAAGGCTGTTTTGGACCCCATGCTATGGCGGCTTTCGATTTTATAAACTTATCTGACATCTCGTTCTCTCTTAATTAATAAATTATTTAATATAAATGAACGTAAACACGTATTTTAGTTTAGTTCAGTTACCTTAATAATGCGCTGCTGCATATTATTTTTGGCTTAGAATTATGCTATTCATTTTAAAGCAATTAATGGCTATGCCCTTGCGATAGGTTAATCATTGCAATGCCTATGGCCACCAATGCCATTCCTAACCAAGTGGATAGATCTAAATGCTGTTTATATACAAGGGTAGATAGTAGCGTAACGGTAACAATAGCTAACCCTGCCCACATCGCATGCACAATACCTACAGGCATGCCTTTCATTGCTTGGCCTAAAAAAACAAACGCAGCCAAATGGCCCAATAACACCACTATGCTGGGCAGTAACCTAGTAAAGCCATCTGTTTGTTTTAATGCCACATGCGACATTGCTTCTGCAATAACACCTAAAAATAAAAATACCCAGCTCATATTTTTTCCTATTTATTTTGCGAGCTGTTGTATTAATGTCGATAACGTTATATCGACGATTTAACTTATTCACAGCATGTTTGTGTTGATGGCTGCTATTATATTTGTTTCTGTAAAAATGATAATATGCTATTTTTGAAATTAACTTGTACATATAGGTAACAATCATGCAGTGGGAAGGTATTAGTGAATTTGTACACGTTGCTGAAAATGCCAGCTTTACGCAAGCCTCAAAAAAAATGGCAATATCTACAGCGCAAGTAAGCAGGCAAATTAGTGCGCTCGAAAACCGGCTGAATGTGAAGCTGTTTTATCGTACTACGCGCAAAGTGTCGTTAACTGAAGAAGGCCGAGTGTTTTATCAGCATTGCCGCAGCGTGCTTGATGGCTTAGATGCTGCAGAGCGGGCTATAACTAATTTACAAACAACGCCCCAAGGTAAAATAAAGCTTACGGCTTCGGTAACTTATGGAGAGCAGCAAGTACTGCCTTTGGTTTCTGACTTTATGCTGCAATATAGTGAGGTCGCGGTTTCTGCTTACTTGAGTAATCAACAAATTGACTTAGTTGAAGGCGGATACGATTTAGCTATACGTATTGGTAAGCTGGCCGACTCGTCAATGATGGCAAAAAAACTCGGAACCAGAACCAGTTATGTGTGCGCATCGCCAGAATATCTGGAAAAACACGGCATACCACATGCAATTTCTGAACTGAGTAAACATAGTTGCCTACTAGGCACGCTTGATTATTGGCACTTTATGGAATCGGGAAAAGAAAAAAACATTCGCGTTGCCGGTAAGCTAAGATACAACAGTGGCTATAGCCTAGCGGATGCAGCATTAAAAGGATTAGGAATAGTACAACTGCCCGATTACTACGTGCAAAATCACCTGCAAAGTGGTGAACTAATTACCTTATTAGATAGCTATCGGGTGCCTGATGAAGGCATTTGGGCCATATACCCTCATAATCGTCACTTATCGCCAAAAATAAGGTTATTGGTCGACTATTTAGCAAAGCATCTTAGTTAGTATTTACGTATTTGAATAATATTAATCTCGAATTTAACTGTGAGGTTAATATTATTACTTCAACTAAGTACACGCTCACATTTTACTTTTCACCTTGTTAGTTGCAATACTGGTTGCAGGGCTATCGGGCCAAAAATGCTTGGGGTAACGCCCTTTCATTTCTTTTTGTACATCGCGATAACTGGTATTCCAAAAGTGCGCTAAATCTTGAGTAAGTTGCAACGAGCGTTTCCCCGGCGACAATAACTCCATCAGCAGTGGCAATTTCCCCTGCGCCAACAACGGCGTGCTGGTCATACCGTATACTTCTTGCATACGTACACTGAGCTTTGCAGGGCCTTCAAGCTGATATTCAATCCTAATATTAGAGCCGCTCGCTACCGTTAAACGCAGTGGCAGTAAGCTTTTTAAGGCACTTTGTTGTTGCCAGTCAAAACAGTTTTGTAATGCCTCAAAGTAGTTAAACTTTTTAAGCTGCTCCAGGGTTTTAATATCTTGTAAAAATACACCTAGCCACTGCGGTGCCGTTTGAATAAGTTGTTGCTCGTTAATTTTCGGAAACTTTTCGCTCATTAGCTTACTTGCTAAGCTCATTCTAATTAATAGTTGCTCAGCGTCTTTTTGTTCATTAAACAGTGCAAAGCCATGTTTAGTAAATAAATTTAACCATGCTTTGGCGCGCTCACTTTTATCGAGTTTTTGCGCACTTGGCTGGCTAGTAAGCGTAATAGCGCCAAGTTTCACTTCGTCTTGATGGATAAAGCGTGCAGTTTTTTCATCAAACTCACAGCGAGTTTGCATGCTAAATAAATGCGGCAAATAAGCTTGCAGCTCAAATGGGCTAAGTGATGTGGCACTAAAAATACGCCCGCCTTTGTGCCCGCCCATAGTGGCAATTGCAAGGTAGTCGTCGTTATGCCAGTAATCGCGGTTTAGCTCAGCGCCTGCACCATTGGCAAGTAAGTATCCACTGCCACGCTTTTTCGCGATTCGATCGGGGTAAGCAAGCGCCACCAGCAAGCTTAAGTGCCCGGTATTTAAATCGCCATTTGACTCTTTTACTTTTAAGCGAGTTTGCCAATATTTTAATTGCTGCTTGAATACCGGATGTGGCCGTTGTTGTTGGCTATGCAGCGCTAAGCTTAGCTCATTAGCAGTATTAACTCGGCTTTCAAGTAATGCCACCAAATAAATAGCGAGTCGATAAATACCGGGGAGTGCTTGCTCTAATGCCTGCGCTTTTAATAGCATATGCGCCAAACGAATATCAGCGCCAAAGCCTAACATTTTACTGCCAAGCGGTGTGAGCTTGCCTTTGCTGTCTATGGCTTCAAGCATGCTAAGTAAGTTACTTGCCTGTATGCCTTGCTGCTCGGTAGGCTTATCAAGCAAGGTTAGCTCCTCAATGCTTGTCCCCCATTGCTTAGCTTCTAGCATTAGTTGGCTTATGTCTGATGTGAGTATTTCGGGATTGTCGTGACTATTACGGCGCTCAAAAGTTTGCTTAGAGCCAAGCCTATAAACCACACCTGGCTCTATTCGCCCTGCACGCCCTGCACGCTGCACTGCCGATGAGCGCGATATGCTTTGTGTTGTGAGTTCAGTAACACCGGTTTTTAAATTAAAGGTCGCGGCGCGGCGTTTACCGCTATCAATCACAATCCTTATGCCTTCAATGGTTAAGCTAGTTTCGGCCACATTGGTAGTAAGTACCACCTTGCGCATCCCTTCAGGCGCAGGAGCAATAGCTGCTTGCTGGTTGGCTTTATCTTGCTCGCCAAATAGCGTTGCCACTATACAATTGTTTGGTAAGTCAGTGAGTGCTTGTTGTACCCTGAGTATTTCGTGCTGCCCTGGTAAAAACACCAACGCGCTGCCTGTTTGCTCACTCAGTGCTTGTTTTATTATAGTGGGGATTGCATCAAGCCAGCGGCTTTCATCTTTTATGGGTATATATACTTCATCTATTGGATAGCTGCGCCCATTTGATTGAATTACAGGGCAAGCAAAAAACTCAGTGTAGCGCTGGGTATCAAGGGTTGCCGACATCAACATTATGGTTAAATCTTCGCGCAGCGCACTTTGGGTCTCTAACGCAAATGCCAATGAAGTATCGGCTGCAATAGAGCGCTCATGAAACTCATCAAATATCAGTAAATCAACATCGCTAAGCTCAGGATCGTTTTGCAGCATACGAGTAAGCATGCCTTCGGTAACTATTTCAAGGCGCGTATTAACACTTACTTTACTCTCACCTCTTATACGCAGGCCAACACTTTGGCCAACACTCTCGTTTTGACACTTTGCTAAGTAACTAGCAATATTACGCGCAGCTAAACGACGCGGCTCTAGCATTACAATACGTTTAAAGTGCCCATCACGCATAAGTTGCAGCGGCAACCAAGTAGACTTACCAGCACCCGGCGGCGCTTGCAGTAGCGTAATTGGGTTGCTTTGTAATGTTATTACGAGTTGTTGATATATGTTTTGAACCGGCAGCACAGCTATTTACCCTAAATTGCTTTACCGGCATTGTAACAAAAAACCGCAGCGTGACTGCGGTTGATGTTTAATAATTAATACTCTTTTACAAGCAACTAAGCTCATATAGGTTGCCCATTAGCTACCCACTTTCTACCTATTAACTCTCTACTAGCTACCCGATACCATTCTAATTCGCTCTGCGGGTACGCGCAATTGCTGCATTAAATACACTTTAAACGACTCTGCATAAGGCTGATCATCTACGGCTTTTTGCATGCATAATAGCCAAGCTTCACTTTCGGCAACGCCTACTGCCAAGTGTTTATGCGCCTGTGGAATGTTAATGCTGCCAAAATGATCCGCGTACAGCTTAGGGCCGCCCATCCAACCTGACAAAAAGTAAGCTAACTTTTTACGCGACTGCGACAAGTCTTTACTGTGCATATCTCTTATGTGCTTAGCCTCTTTTAACTGTTGCATATAATCATAAAATGCATCAACCAGCTGGGTAATACCTACTAACTCCCCCGCCATTTTGTAAGAGCAATCTCCTACGCCATATTCACACACTTTAGTATCCATAACTCACTCATACCGTCTGTTTTATCGCAACATAATAACTTAAAACCTATATTGGATAAGCAATTATTACAAACTGCTATGTATATTTTGTATGCATTTAAAGAAGGACCACATAATTACACCCACCTTTTAGCCTTACTCTATTTATGATTGATATTAAGCTACTGATATTAATTACAAAAAATATTTATGCTTTTTTTTGGTATACGACTTGCTACTTTATAGTTGACTGTTAATTTCACTAATCTAAAGTAAGGAGCTACTTATGAACAGCGATCGTATCAAAGGTAATTGGAAAGAACTTAAAGGTAAAGCGCAACGTAAATGGGGCGAAATAACCGACGATGATTTAGATAAAATTGAAGGTAGCCGCAAAGAGTTAGTTGGCAAAATTCAACAGCAATACGGTAAGTCGAAAGAAGAAGCCGAACGCGAAGTTGATGAATTTGAAAAAGACCATTCATTTTAGCTATTAGCTACTTAAAAATAACCGCCATTGTTGGCGGTTTTGTTTTTAGCTAAACATTAATGAGCACTTATCACATCTTCAGCTAATAGTAGCTCATCGCCTTTATATACTTCGATCCAGCCTGGCGGGGATGTATCGCAACCAATAATAGTTACCTGTAACACATAACTATAACGACCATTTTTAAACGTATAATTATGATTGCCACCACTGCCTTCAAATGTAATATCGCCATTTAGTAAAACCATATCAGGCTTGTCGCTTGGCTTTTTATCAATACCCCATACTGCATAACGAAAATTATGATCGCCTAAATCATCAACACGAATATGGTAGTTAGCTGTTTTCCAATCAAGTACTGGCTTTTCAAAAGTATTGATACTTGCATGCAAAGATTGCTTACCTTGTTCAATTAAGCTTTTAGCCTGTACCTGCTCTTTTACATTTTGCGTATTTACAGCAATAATTTTACCGTCGGTATCTACCCACATAACGCCGTTATTGAGCATAATGCCGCGCCAACCTACACTATCCCAATCGGTATCAATGTTTGAACTGGCAATAACTGCGGTGAGTTCATCGTCAAACACTTCATCAAAGCGGTTAATAAGCTCAGCCTCATCTTTAATGTCAGGTATAGGATATAGAAACATAGAAAACATAGAATGACACCCACCCTAATAATTAATCCCTTTGGTGTTTATCTAAATAAACATTGCTGAGCTTAAAATCCCCTTAGCTTTGACAATCTCTCTGCTTATTAAAATAATATTCAAATAACGCTGTTTTTATTCATTTTTAGGCATGCAAAATACTGTGCTTTCACAGTGAAGGGAAATAACGAGTAACTTTTTGAAGTAACGCTTTAAGCCAGTAGCTTTTCGCAATTACTAACGTTTGCGCGCCGCTTTCTGTTTAGGTGTTCGCAGTATCCTTCGTGCGACGCTGGGCGACCTACTGCACCATGAAATACGCGACTAAATTGTGCGGTGAGTTTTAGCCAGTTTTCGGGGGTAATGTTTACTCTTTGTAACAGGGGTAAAGTGCTGCTTTCGATATAGCCTGCTTTACCTTCGCGTATACAACGCCCGGTTAATTCTACTAGTTCAAGGTAAGATTTAAGCTCAAACGGTAATCCTTTCGCCATGTGCTTTTTTGATTTACCTGAAAAGCGCAGGAGTTGCTTCGGTTGCTTACCTGCAGTGGCACTTTCAATGCGTATTTTTACGCTGGTATGCTCTGATGTTTCAGGTGTTGTTGCTGCCTTTGCTCTTATTGGGTTTAAATCAACATATGCCATACAGGCGATTAATGCCGCTTCATCTAAGAGGGCTTGTGATTTAAAGCGTCCTTCCCAAAAGCGGCCGGTACAGTTATCTTCTTTATTAGCTCTGCGCGCAATGTCTTCATTTAATAAGCGCATAAACCAACTGATATTAGCTAAGCGTTCTCGGTATTCACTGATTGTTTCATTTAGAAAGAGCCATTCAATTTTACTTAGCTCTTCACCTTGCAGATATTTGTTAGTGAGTACAGTGCCTTT
>NZ_JACJES010000001.1:0-53913 GCF_014164175.1 Pseudoalteromonas sp. SG44-5
AAGAAAGCTAGCTGAAGAGAACTCAGCACGCTGGAAGAAAGAAGAAGAAGAGCGTAAGAAGCGTGAAGAAACATCTGATCACCACCTTACAACTTCTACTTACGCACGTGAAGCAGAAGATGTTGCTGATGCTCGTGATGAGCAAGGCACACGCCGTGCGAAGAAAAAGAAAAAAGCGCCAGCAAAAGATAAATTTGCAGCGTCTAAAGGCCGTAATAAAGGCAAGTTAAAAGCACCTACATCGCTACAGCATGGTTTTACAAAACCAACTGCTGATGTTAAAAATGAAGTGCGTATTAGCGAAACAATTACAGTTGCAGAGCTTGCGTCACGCATGGCTGTTAAAGGCGCTGAAGTTGTAAAAACAATGATGAAAATGGGCGACATGGTTACTATTAACCAAGTGATTGACCAAGAAGCTGCACAACTTGTTGCAGAAGAAATGGGCCACAAAGTTATCATTGTTAAAGAAAACGAATTAGAGCAAAAAGTACTAAACGATCGCCATGAAGATGGTAAGTCTGAGCCACGTGCACCAGTTGTAACTGTTATGGGTCACGTTGACCATGGTAAAACATCTACACTTGATTACATTCGTTCAGCTAAAGTAGCCTCAGGCGAAGCCGGTGGTATTACACAGCACATTGGTGCATACCATGTTGATGTTAATGGCAACATGATCACTTTCTTAGATACTCCGGGTCACGCCGCATTTACTTCAATGCGTGCTCGTGGTGCTCAAGCGACTGATATCGTAATCTTAGTGGTTGCAGCTGATGATGGTGTTATGCCACAAACTAAAGAAGCGGTACAGCATGCACGTGCTGCTGGCGTTCCTTTAATCATTGCTGTAAACAAAATGGATAAAGAAGGCGTAGACCCAGATCGCGTTAAGAACGAGCTAGCTCAGCTTGACGTTATTCCTGAAGAATGGGGCGGCGATACGCAGTACGTTCATATCTCTGCAAAAACAGGTTTAGGTATTGATGAGCTTTTAGAAGCGGTATTAAACCAATCTGAGCTACTAGAACTTACGGCTCCAACTGTTGGTATGGCTGCAGGTGTTGTTATTGAATCACGCTTAGATAAAGGCCGTGGTCCAGTTGCATCGATACTTGTTCAATCGGGTACGCTTAACCAAGGTGACATTGTATTATGTGGTCTTGAGTATGGTCGTATTCGTGCAATGCGCGATGAAAACGGTAAAGACATTAAGTCTGCGGGTCCTTCTATTCCTGTAGAAATTTTAGGTCTTTCTGGTATTCCGGCTGCAGGCGACGAAGCAACTGTAGTTAAAGATGAGCGTAAAGCGCGTGAAGTTGCTTTATATCGTCAAGGTAAATTCCGTGATGTTAAACTAGCGCGTCAACAAAAAGCTAAGCTTGAAAACATGTTTAGTCATATGACTGAAGGCGATGTGTCTGAAGTTAACGTGGTACTTAAAGCTGACGTTCAAGGTTCAATCGAAGCAATCTCTGATTCACTAACTAAACTCTCTACTGATGAAGTGAAAGTGAAGATAGTAGGTTCAGGTGTTGGTGGTATTACCGAAACTGATGCAACACTTGCAGCAGCGTCTAACGCAATTGTGGTTGGCTTTAACGTTCGTGCTGATGCTTCTGCTCGTAAAGTAATTGAGTCTGAAAACTTAGACTTGCGTTACTACAGCGTAATCTACAGCTTGATTGACGAAGTTAAACAAGCAATGTCGGGTATGTTGGCACCAGAATTTAAGCAAGAGATTATTGGTCTTGCTCAGGTTCGTGACGTGTTTAAGTCTCCAAAAATTGGCGCAATTGCTGGTTGTATGGTTACTGAAGGTGTTATTAAACGTAGCGCTCCAATTCGTGTACTTCGTGATAACGTGGTTATCTACGAAGGTGAACTTGAGTCACTTCGTCGCTTTAAAGACGATGTTGCTGATGTTCGTAACGGCATGGAATGTGGTATCGGCGTTAAGAACTACAATGACGTTCGTGTTGGCGACCAAATTGAAGTATTTGAAACAGTTGAAATACAACGTACTCTTTAATTGTTAGCTAGCTAGACTAATAAATGGGGGCTTAGCCCCCATTTGTGTATCCATTATTTAATTAACTTATTATTATATTCCAATAGGTTATGATTTTAGGACAAATGCAATGAGAGAATTTTCTCGTACAGATCGTGTTGCTCAGCAAATTCAAAAAGAAATTGCGGTAATTTTACAACGCGAAATAAAAGATCCACGCTTAGGTATGGTGACAGTGTCAGCGGTAGAAGTATCGCGCGATTTATCTTATGCGAAAATATTCATTACGGTATTTAATACGCAAGATGATAATGCAGCGAAGCAAAGTGCAAACGTACTTAACGAAGCGACCGGTTATATCCGCTCGTTACTAGGTAAGCGTATTCGTGCACGTATTATGCCTGAGTTAAAGTTTTTAGTTGATAACTCACTAATGGAAGGTATGCGTATATCTAACTTAGTTGATTCCATTATTCGCGAAGACAACGCTAAACATGTTGCAGATGAAACAGATGTTGAAGACAGCACTGATCATGAAGATGACGTAACTAACAGCGAAGATGAGACTAAGCACGTAGATATTGATACAGATAGCGAAGAAGGCACTAATACAGATGGCAAAGCGCAGTAAAGGCCGTCCAGTTGACGGTATTTTGTTGTTAAACAAACCAATTGGCATTTCATCAAATAAAGCACTACAGCAAACAAAAGGTGTGTACTTTGCACAAAAGGCGGGGCACACAGGTGCGCTAGATCCATTGGCAACCGGTATGCTGCCTATTTGCTTTGGTGAGGCAACCAAGTTTACACAGTTTTTACTCGATACAGACAAAACCTATGTGGTACGCGCTAAATTAGGCGAGAGAACAACGACATCAGATTCTGATGGTGAAATTGTTAGCACTAAAGATGTAAATGTAACGCGTGAACAACTGATTAAAGAAATTGCCGCTTTTGTTGGTGAGTCAGATCAGTACCCGTCAATGTACTCGGCGCTTAAGTATCAAGGTAGGCCTTTATATAAGTATGCACGCGAGGGTATTGAAGTACCACGTAAATGCAGAAAAATAAACGTGTTTAGCTTAACGTTTGACGAATTTGATGAAGTGAATAACGTAATACAAATGACGGCGCATGTATCTAAAGGCACCTACATTCGTACTATTGTTGACGACTTAGGTGAAAAGCTAGGTTGTGGCGCACACGTTGTTATGCTGCACCGCACTGCGGTTGGTCAATATCCTGCAGAAAAAATGGTGTCGCTAGATGAAATTGAAGCGTTATTAGCAAAAGCTAAAGACGAAGAAGTTGCACCTTCTACTTATTTAGACGCGTTGTTATTGCCACTCGATACAGCTTTAGTTGATTTACCGGTTGTTGAGATAAGTAAAGAGCAGGGCAGTATTTTTAGTCACGGCCAAGCAATAGACCTTGATATAGATTTGCCTGAAGGCGCAATTAAGGTTGTAGCTGACGGTATTTTTATTGGTACAGGCGAGCGTAATGCCAGCGGCCATTTAAAAGTTAAACGTGGCTTGGCCAGCCAACAAGATGATTATGTAAAACCCGAATAAATAGTTGCTTTAAATATTTTCAGCAGCTTATTTATATTGATGGGATAATTAACTTGTAGTTATTTGTACAATTGGTAGAATACGCCCGCTTAATCGTTTTGGCTGAATTAGTGATCGGCTAAAGCACCTTTTAAATTTAATTTTTGGAGTTATTATGTCACTAAGCAATCAAGAAAAAATCGATATCATTGCTAAATTCGCACGTGCTGAAGGCGACACTGGTTCACCTGAAGTACAAGTAGCATTACTTACTTTTGATATCAACAAGCTTCAAGGTCACTTTGCTGATCACAAGCATGACTTCCATTCTCGTCGTGGTCTGCTTCGCAAAGTTAGCCAACGTCGTAAATTGCTTGATTACCTTAAAGGTAAAGACATCACGCGTTATACTGCGTTAATCAAAGAACTTGGCCTACGTCGCTAAGCACTTGATTATCAAAAAAGGAGCTTTTTAGCTCCTTTTTTTGTGCCTAAAATTCAGCACGACGTTTTATAAATACCTTGAATTATAAAATAAAACCTCTATTTAATAGGTAAGCAAAGGTCGTCATTTTTAGCCTTCATAAGGCTTAGCTTTTATCTAATAGCTAGACTCGCATTCTAACGGCGCTTTGGTATATACTATGCGCGTAGCTAAAAAGGTTTAGTTACGTTTATTTACGTCATCGCCAATTGTAGTACTTAATTGATTTTAAAATAAATACAATTATGTACTGTAATTGGTACTTAGATGACAACTTAAAAACATTTTAAAACATTTAAGGAATATTTTAAGTGCAAGCAATTATTAAAGAATTTCAACTAGGTCAACACACAGTGACACTAGAAACTGGTGCAATCGCTCGTCAAGCAGACGGCGCTGTACTTGCAAGCATTGGCGACACTTCAGTACTTGTTACTGTTGTTGGTAAACGTGAAGCGCAACCTGGCCAAGACTTTTTCCCACTAACAGTTAACTACCAAGAGCGTATGTACGCTGCTGGTCGTATCCCTGGTGGTTTCTTAAAGCGCGAAGGTCGTCCTAACGATGGCGAAACACTTATTGCACGTCTTATTGACCGTCCAATTCGTCCACTTTTCCCAAGTGGTTTTGTAAACGAAGTACAAGTTATTGCTACTGTTGTTTCTGTTAACCCTGAAATTCAACCTGATATGGTTGCGTTAATTGGTACTTCAGCTGCACTTGCTATCTCTGGTATTCCGTTCAGTGGTCCAATTGGTGCTACTCGCGTTGGTTACATCGACGGCGAATACGTACTTAACCCAACACTAAAAGAGCTAGAAGAAAGCAAGCTAGACTTAGTTGTTGCTGGTACTGATAACGCAGTATTAATGGTTGAGTCAGAAGCAGACGTACTTGCAGAAGACATTATGCTAGGTGCGGTTGTTTATGGCCATGAGCAAGCTCAAGCGATCATTACAGCAATTAAAGAATTTAAAGCAGAAGCAGGCAAGCCTACTTGGGATTGGACTGCACCAGCTAAAAACGTATCACTTGAAGAAAAAGTAGCGTCTATTGCTGCTGATAAAGTGGGCGAAGCTTACCGCATTACAGATAAAGTAGCGCGTAAAGAAGCACTTGGCGTAGCTAAAGATGAAGTTGTTGCTGTATTAACAAGCGAACTTGTTGAAGGCGAGTCTTTAGATAAGCAAGAAATTGGTAAAATCTTCGGTTCACTTGAGAAGAAAATCGTTCGTGGCCGTATCGCTGCTGGCGAAAAGCGTATCGATGGTCGTGAACCAGATATGATTCGTGCACTTGACGTAATGACTGGCGTATTACCGCGTACTCACGGTTCTGCTATCTTTACTCGTGGCGAAACTCAAGCACTTGTAACAGCTACACTTGGTACAGAGCGTGATTCACAGTTAATCGACGATTTAACTGGCACGCACAAAAACCACTTTATGCTTAACTACAACTTCCCTCCATTTTGTGTAGGCGAAACTGGTTTTGTTGGTTCTCCTAAGCGTCGTGAAATCGGCCATGGTAACCTTGCTAAGCGTGGTATTGCAGCAGTAATGCCAACATTGACTGAATTCCCATATTCAATCCGTGTAGTATCTGAAATCACTGAATCAAACGGTTCATCTTCAATGGCTTCTGTGTGTGGTACTTCACTTGCACTTATGAATGCTGGTGTACCAATTAAAGCGTCTGTTGCGGGTATCGCAATGGGTCTAGTTAAAGAAGACGATAAGTTTGTTGTTCTTTCTGACATCTTAGGTGATGAAGATCACTTAGGCGACATGGACTTTAAAGTTGCGGGTACTGCTGGCGGTATTACAGCACTACAAATGGACATTAAGATTGAAGGTATCACTCAAGAAATCATGCAAATTGCGCTTAAACAAGCAAAAGCTGCACGTTTACATATCTTAGAAGTGATGGACAAAGCAATTTCTGCACCGTCTGAAGAGCTTTCTCAGTTTGCTCCACGTATTTATACTATGAAGATCCCACAGAAGAAAATCGCTGAAGTTATTGGTAAAGGTGGCGCAACAATTCGTCAACTTACTGAAGAAACTGGCACAACGATTGAAATTGGTGATGATGGCACAATCAAAATTGCAGCAACTGACGGCGAAAGCGCAGCAAATGCAATTAGCCGCATTGAGCAATTAACTGCTGAGCTTGAAGTAGGTACTATCTACGAAGGTAAAGTTGTACGTATTGTTGATTTTGGTGCGTTTGTAAATATTCTTCCTGGTAAAGATGGTCTAGTACATATTTCGCAAATTAGTACTGAGCGTGTTAATAACGTGACTGATCACCTTTCTGAAGGTCAAGAAGTTAAAGTTAAAGTACTAGAAGTAGACCGCCAAGGCCGTGTACGTCTAAGTATTAAAGAAGCAATGGAATCTGCAGCACCTGCAGCTGATGCGCCAACTGACGCATAATTGCTAATATTTAATCCGGTTATATTTACTGGATAACATAAAAAGGGGCTGTTTAGCCCCTTTTTTTATGCTTTAATGAAACTAACTGCTTATAGCAATTGAATTTAAAGTTAATTATTTTAAGCGCTTAAGTTGAACGGATATCATTATTTTAAAGCGTTAAATAATTTATTAGCTAAACGCAGTTAATATGAACCTTACTAGACATCGCATGTCTTATTTATTTGCTACTTACCTTGGTATTAAGGATTTTAATGACACTCAAACATTTAGCCTTGGCATCTTTTACTATTTTGTCTTTAAGCGCGTGCCAAAGCACTTCAAAAGCTGAGTCAATGCCGATTGTTAATGTGCCTTTTACTGCGCCTCTCGCCTCTGATTTTAGAAGTGAAATTGCAATTGCACGTTATTCAGAGCTACTAAATAGAGTAGATCTAAGCCCTGAGCAACAAGCAAAACTTTATTATGATCGGGGTGTATTATTTGACAGTTTAGGCATGACCACGTTGTCGCGAATTGACTTTAATCGTGCTGTTAAATTAAAACCAGATTTAGCCGAGGTGTATAATTTTTTAGGTATTCAACATACCTTAATGCAGCAGTATGAAAAAGCCTATGAGCTTTTTGATTCAGCCCTTGAGCTTAACGAAGAACATGAATATGCGTATTTAAATCGTGGTATTGCACTGTACTATGGCGACAGAGCAGAGCTTGCACAAAACGATTTTAATGAGTTTTTAGCGCGCTCTCCAAACGATCCTTACCGTGTGTTATGGCTTTTTTTAGCGCAAGCACAGGATGATAAAGTTAAAGCACTTAGTGTGCTTAAAACCAATGCTAAAGCACTTGATGAATCGCAATGGGCGTATCAGTTAATTGCGCTTTACCTGGGCGATATTAGCGAACATGATTTTTTATCTGTTATTAGTGATGGGGTTAAATCAGAGCAAGAATACGCACAGCGATTATGCGAGGCTTACTTTTATTTGGCAAAATCGCATCAAGCAGCAGGTAATATTAATTTAGCCGCTGATTATTTTAAGCTGGCACTGGCTACCAACGTGCATGAGTTTATTGAATATAAATATGCGCGATTAGAACTTGAGCTGATGACAGGTGTTGACGAAAGCTAAGCGTTATAAACTAGCGGTAGTATTACTGTGTAGCCTATTAATTAGTGGCTCGAGTAATCATGCTAACAGTATTGGCTTTTGGCAGGTTTTAAATGCCAAGGCCAATATAATACAAAGTTATTGGCTATTTCCTGATTATTTTTCTCTGCATTTACAGCAACTCCCTGATATTGCGCTCGCTTCATTAGCGCGAAATAAAATACCTGCCGCGCAATATAGATATTCACTTAAATTATTAAAAAATAACCATACCGATACTGCAAAGTTATTTTGGCAAAAAAACACCCATACTATGAGTGAGTCAAAACGCCAAGCATTAGCGATGGAGTTATTAGCTCAATCTCAATGGGGCGATCTTAAATTATTGGCAAAGCAGGGGTTATTGCCTGAGGGAGATGCATTAAATCATCTTAAACTGCAAACAACTCAGCCTTATAGCAGCCTGCCCACAGCGTTTATGCAGCGCCTTGGTTTTTTATCATTGAGTTCAGAGGTTAAAGCGGATGAACAATGTTTGTTTAACGTGTTAATGATGAGCGATCACCGTAGCGGGTTATATAAGCTCGCTAAACTTATAAAGCAATACAATAAGCGCCCTGAGCCCAGTGCTGGGGTTTTTTGTTTATCACAACCGATTTATGTTGGCGGTGCTATTAATTGTAGTAGTGCAGCAAATAAAATGGCGCAGTGCGATTGGCAAACCGCTAGGCTAAAAAAACAGCTTCCTACTGATTTTGACTTTATAGTAATGATGCCCAAGCAGGGAAGTGCAAATGTGCGCAGTGGCATTATGCAATTAAATTCAAAAGCAGGTTACCAAGTGTTTTTACATGAATTAATGCACTTTAATGGTTTTGAGGATGAATACGCGCTACCAAAAACGAAGCAAGTTTGGCTGTGCGCACAAAGTGGTTTTGTGGCACCTAATTTGTTTTTAGCAAATAGCGAAGCTACCCCACCAGTAGGTTGGTATAAAAGCCAGAGCTGCCAGCAAGGGGCCGTGGCTTATAAGCCCAGTGAAGCTTGGTCTATTATGCAATATCAGCAGTTAGCTCTCTCAGCGCAATACAGAGCGTTGTGGCAAGCACACATAAATACCCATTTTACAGTGTTTCCTCGTTTTAACTCCTTCATGGAACGCTCAATAACGCCACGCTAAATTTTAAAGTCTTTACTCTAAGGCGTATGAAAAGCGAACATAGTTGATATTGTTGCATTAATTTATATATAAATTTGCTTGATAATTATGCAGCTAGAGGCGCTTTCTATAGACAAAAACGGCGTTTATCAGTATAACTATACGTATTAATGCTGTTAAAAAAGCAGACCACAAAAGCTAATGCCCAAGTCACTTTGGTAATTAACTATAACGAATAGCGTATTGATAAATTTATGATTTTAAAAGGTCCTTTACTATGACTTTGCTCTGGATACCCCTGCTATCCTTAATTGGCAGTGTTATTTCTGCATTTACAGGCAAACTAACGCGAAACCAAGCGACAAGCTTAACTATGCTTGCACCATTAATCGCACTTTGCATAACTCTATATCATGCGCCTGCGGTACTTGCCGGTGAAACTATTCGCTTTAGTGCTGCTTGGATCCCAAGTTTAGGGCTCGATTTCTCCCTGCGCTTAGACGGTCTAAGTTTACTGTTTATATTTATGATTTTGGGCATAGGCTTATTGGTTATTTTATATTCTCGTTATTATTTAAGTAATAACGACTCAATGGCAAAGCTATATAGCTACTTAATGTTATTTATGACCGCAATGCTTGGCATTGTTATGTCTAATAATGTTATTCAGCTATGGGTGTTTTGGGAATTAACCAGTATAAGTTCGTTTTTATTAATTAGTTATTGGTGGCATAAGTCAGAGGCGCGCAAGGGCGCACGTATGGCGCTTACAGTTACCGGAGCCGGTGGTTTAGCGCTGCTTGGTGGGTTACTGATAATTGGCGACATTGTTGGCAGTTATAACCTAGACATAATTTTAGCCAGCAGAGCAATTATTCAATCGCACGATCTATATGAGCTTGCACTGGTTTTAGTGTTATTAGGTGCATTTACTAAATCGGCACAATTTCCGTTTCATTTTTGGCTACCTCATGCCATGGCAGCGCCAACACCCGTGAGCGCCTATTTACATTCGGCGACCATGGTTAAAGCGGGTATCTTTTTGTTAGCGCGTTTTTATCCGGCCTTAGCGGGCACCGAAATGTGGTTTATATTAGTTGCCTTAACAGGTTTAATTACTTTGTTATTTGGCGCATACGTGGCTTTATTTAAGCATGATTTAAAAGGTTTATTAGCGTATTCAACGATAAGTCATTTAGGTTTAATTACGCTATTGCTAGGCCTAGATACCGAACTTGCGACTGTTGCCGCTATTTTTCATATTATTAATCACGCCACCTTTAAAGCGTCACTGTTTATGGCCACTGGTATTATTGACCATGAAACAGGTACGCGCGATATGCGTAAACTCAATGGTATGTGGCGCTTTATGCCCTACACAGCAACGCTTGCTATGGTTGCCGCTGCAGCAATGGCGGGTGTCCCTTTGCTTAATGGCTTTATTTCAAAAGAAATGTTTTTTGCCGAAACACTGCATCAGCAAGTACTTGGCTCTATGTCGTGGTTAATCCCGGTTTTAGCAACCATTGCGGGGGCATTTGCCGTGGCTTATTCGGCGCGCTTTATCCACGATGTGTTTTTTAATGGCGACCCAATAGATTTACCGCGTACGCCACACGAGCCGCCTCGTTATATGCGCGTACCCATCGAAATATTAGTGGTATTGTGTTTACTTGTTGGCATGTTTCCGCACTTTGTAGTTGATGGTATTTTATCGGCAGCTTCATTAGCAGTACTGGGCAAAGCAATGCCAGAGTATCAGCTGAGCATTTGGCATGGCTTTAATTTACCGTTATTAATGAGTGCCATGGCAGTTGCTGGCGGCTTATTTATTTATGTTAACCGTAAACACCTGTTTCAATTTCAAGCGTCTTTACCGCCGCTAAACGCTAAAAAAATGTTTGATCATTTAGTACAATGCGTTATTGATTGGAGCCAAGATAAAATAAACAAAACAGAAAATGGCTCACTGCAACGCTATGTATTTATTATGCTGGGCGTTATTTTATTAGCTGCTGGTTGGCCGTTATTCGAAATGCAAAAATTAGCGGGAAGTGTGCCAAATACACCGGTTGATTTACACAACGGCATAGGTGCTAGCTTGTTAATTGTAGGTGCCATTGCCACAGTGATAAGCCATAGATCGCGTATGGTCGCTTTGTTAATGGTATCTATTGTGGGATTAATGGTAGCTGTGGTGTTTACCCGCTTTTCGGCACCAGACTTAGCCTTAACGCAATTAACGGTAGAAGTGGCAACAATAATACTACTTATGTTGGCATTGTTTTTCTTACCGCAAAGCACCCCAAGAGAATCAAGCTCATTGCGTATATTACGTGATTTAAGTATTGCTTCGACGGTGGGCGTGGTTATAGCCAGTATTTGTTACGCTTTGCTTACTCGTCCGCTTGATTCTATTTCTGACTTTTTTATTGCCAATGCCAAAACCGGTGGTGGCGGTACCAATGTAGTTAACGTTATTTTAGTTGATTTTAGGGGCTTTGATACGCTTGGCGAAATTACCGTATTAGGTATTGCAGCACTAGGGATTTTTAAGCTTTTATCGCGAATTCCATTGTTTATGCCTGCAACCGACAGTGATGGCCGTTCATGGGCACGCGAGCGCCACCCTATTTTATTAGCCAGTATTTCGCAAAGCTTACTCCCGCTTGCACTGTTAGTGTCGGCTTATATTTTCTTACGTGGTCATAATTTACCGGGCGGCGGCTTCATTGCCGGGCTTGTTACTTCTATTGCCTTTATTTTGCAGTATATGGCACATGGCTCTACTTGGATCAGTGAGCGCTTTGATGTTAATTACCGAAAAATTATTGCCTCGGGTATCGCTATTGCTATGTTCACGGGTGTGGGTAGCTGGTTTTTTGATAAGCCATTTTTAACCACGTGGTTTGACTATTTTGACATTCCATTTATTGGTAAAACAGAGTTAGCAAGTGCCATTGTATTTGACCTTGGTGTGTACTTAACCGTAGTGGGTGCCACATTGATGATATTAGCAAGCTTAGGTGATATGACCACAAGTGCAGAGCAAAAAGAAGGTGATGTTTAATGGAGTTATTATACGCGTCGTGCGTGGGTGTATTAATTAGTTGCGGTGTGTTTTTACTGCTAAGAGCACGTACTTTTCCGGTTGTGCTTGGTCTAACTATGATTTCTTACGCAGTTAACTTGTTTTTATTTTCATCGGGTCGACTAACCACAAATAAAGCTGTCGTATTAGGTACAGGTGCAGATTACGCCGATCCACTGCCGCAAGCTTTAGTGTTAACAGCCATTGTAATTGGTTTTGCAATGACCGCCTTTGTGGTTATATTAGCAATACGTGGCCGTGCAGATTTAGGTAATGACCATGTTGATGGTCACCTTGTTAAAAGTAAGTACAAGGTGAAAAAATGATTCAGCATTTAACATCGCTTCCTGTATTGCTGCCTATGCTAGCAGCTATTATTTTACTATTACCACCGTGTGGTAAAAACTTATTTGCCCGTCGTTTGGCTTCAGGCGTAATGGCCATTATTACATTTGTAGTGAGTGTTTTATTACTGATAACCGTACACAACGAAGGTATTAACGTATACGCAATAGGTAACTGGTCAGCACCATTTGGTATTGTACTTGTTGCAGATATGCTCTCTAGCTTGTTGGTAACACTTACTTCATTTTTAGGCGTAATGGTTGTGCTGTACGGATGTGCAGGCGATGATGAACACGGCAGTTTTTTTCATCCACTAATTCACTTTTTAATTTTAGGTGTTAATGGTGCATTTTTAACTGGCGATTTATTTAACGTATTTGTATTTTTTGAAGTGCTGCTTATTGCCTCTTATGCCTTGCTTATGCACGGTGGTGGCAAGCAAAAAACTAAAGCTGCATTGCACTATGTTATTTTAAACTTAGTAGGTTCGAGTGCGTTTTTAATTGGTTTAGGTATTTTATACGGTGTACTAGGCACGCTAAATATTGCCGATATGGCGCAAAAAATATCTTTACTTACTGGCGACGATGTTTATTTAGCTAAAGCCGGTGGACTATTGTTATTAGTAGTATTTGCTTTAAAAAGTGCATTATTGCCACTGCATTTATGGTTACCAAATACCTATTCAAGTGCCGCCCCAGTTGTTGCTGCGCTATTTGCGATTATGACCAAAGTTGGTGTGTACGCCATGCTACGCGTTTATACCGTTATGTTTGGTGAGCAAGCTGGCGAACTTGAACATATGGCGCAAACTTGGTTATGGGGCTTAGCAATTGCAACGATAGTTGTAGGGGCCATAGGGGTATTAGCCGCTCAGGATTTACGTAAGATCACTGCCAATTTAGTACTGGTGTCGGTGGGTACTTTGGTGGCTTTAGTGTCGTTACAAAACATAAACGCTACGGCGGCCTTGCTATATTATTTAGTACACTCAACTTTGGTATGTGCTGCTTTATTTTTACTCGCCGATATAATTTCTATTCAACGCGGTAAAGTTGGCGACAGATTGGTAGCAGGTAGAGTGGTAAAACAGCCGTTTTTATTAGGTACGTTATTTATTATTGCAGCATTAACTGTAATAGGCATGCCGCCATTTTCAGGCTTTGTAGGCAAAATTTGGATTTTAAAAACAACACTCAATAGTGAAAATGCACTTGTATTTTGGCCTGCTTACTTAATTACTAGTTTAGTGTTAATTATTGCACTAGCACGCGCCGGAACTAGTTTGTTTTGGGAAGGTAAGTACACAGGTAGTGAGCCAAATGACGCACCAAACGCGCATCCATTGCAAGTAATTGCTATTGTGGGGTTACTTATTTGCTCAGTAATGCTAGTTGTTTTTGGTGGTGCTATTAGTGAGTACACCATAAAGGCCGCAACCCAATTACACGACATAAGTGGTGGTATTAATGCCGTGCTTAAAGGAGGTGTTTAATGCGACTAAAAGCACGTTTTAGATTGTTACCTACGCCATTTCGTAGTGTATTTTTATTTATAGTATGGCTGTTATTAAATAATAGTGTGTCTGCAGGGCACTTGGTATTAGCGGCTATATTTGCGATTGTTATTCCGTTATTTACTATATCGTTTCGCGATCCTCAGCCATTAATTTTAAGGCCCGGATTAGCCTTTAAACAGGTTTTTATTGTACTGTACGATATAATAGTGGCTAACTTACAAGTGGCTGTATTAATACTTGGGCCAAGTAAAAACATGCGCCCAGCATTTGTTAAAGTACCCGTAGATTTAACCCATGAAATGCCGATTACTATTTTGGCAAGCTGCGTGTCACTCACACCTGGCACTGTGAGCGCTGAGGTATATCCTATTTTAGAATCACTTAATAAAGGTGAGCAACCAAAACAGCGTTATTTGCTTATTCATGTACTTGATCTTAAAGACGAGCAAGCACTTATTAAACAAATAAAAGAGCGTTATGAGGCTCCCTTAAAGGAGATATTTCAATGTTAGAAACCGTATTATTAATTGTATTTAGCATGATTGGATTAGCGCTACTATTAAATTTATGGCGTTTGGTAATTGGTCCATCGGTTCCCGATCGTATTTTAGCGCTCGATACTATGTATATAAACGTGATTGCGCTGATTATTTTATACAGTATAAGTATGAGCACGGGGTTGTACTTTGAAGCGGCTTTATTAATTGCAATGCTTGGCTTTATAAGCACAGTAGCATTATGTAAGTATTTACTTCGCGGCGATATAATCGAATAAGGTATAGCAATGATCAGTGAATGGATAGTATCAATATTATTATTACTAGGTGGCGTGTTTATTTTAATTGGCTCAATAGGCTTAGTTAAACTGCCTGATTTTTTTATGCGCTTACATGGCCCAACTAAAGCAACTACCCTAGGTATGGCGAACATTTTAACTGCCGCTATGGTGTACTTTGCAAATACCGAACATGGCGTGAGTGTTAAAGAAGTACTTATTACTATATTTTTATTAATTACCGCACCGATTAGTGGGTATATGTTAATTAAAGCAGCCATTCATCATAAGCTCAAACCAAAAGATGGCACCAAAGGGCTTGATAATATTGAAGATTAATATTATTTATAAATGCATTTAGCGTGTAACTACCCTAGATATATTTAACTACAATAAAGCCGGATAAAGTTAATTTATTCGGCTTTGTTGTTTTTAAAGTATTTAAGTTGACCTATGTGTGACACATAGGTTTACACTACAGGTATGAATTTAGCTTTAAACTATGAATTATCACGGAGGAGCTATGTACGTTAAACAACTTGCCAATAAAATGAGCGTTACACCCGACACTATTCGCCATTACACGCGAATGCAGTTGCTCAAACCAGTCCGTAGTGTAAGTAACGGTTATCAAGAATATACAAAAACTGATCAACAGCGTTTAAAGTTTATAATCAATGCTCGTCAGTTGGGCTTTTCTGTTAAAGATATTCAGCACATTATTACTGAGTCGGAGCAAGGAAACTGCCCATGCCCATTAACACGAAAACTAATAGTTAAACGCTTAGCCGAAACCGAAGCTCTTTTTCAAGAAACACTTAAGCTGCGCACACGAATGCAAGCGGCAGTTAAGCAGTGGCAAAGTTCTCCCGATGGCGCAACTAGCGCTGATATATGTAGTTTAATAGAGTCATTTGTTGACCCCATTAGCACTGAAGAAAATAACCCGGAGGCGTAATGAGTAATAATATTAACAGCAGCTCACAAAACTTTATTATTGAAGGGGCTAATTGTGGCAGCTGCGTAGCAAAAATAGAAAAAGCGCTAAAAACAGTATCGGGTGCACAGCGAGTAGAAATGAACTTTGCACAACGCACCGTACAAGTGGAAGGGCAAGCGGATGAAGCGGCGCTTATTGCAGCGGTAGAAAACATTGGCTATAAAGCAAAGCCCATGAGTAATGACTCAGAGCAAGATGCGCTCGATGAAAAAGCCAAAGCCGATGACGCGCATTATAAAAAATTAATGCGCAATATGATATTAGCGTTAGGCGTAGGTGCACCATTAATGCTTTATGGGCTTATTTTCGATATGAACGTAATAACCACGACTCAACGTATAGCTTGGTTTATTGTGGGTTTAGCCACGTTGGCAGTGATGGCCGTAGCCGGTAAGCAATTTTACAATGGCGCATGGCAAGCATTTAAAAACCATGCCGCCAATATGGATACGCTTATAGCGCTGGGAACCGGTACTGCTTGGTTATATTCTATGGTAGTCGTTATTACCCCTAACCTACTACCAGAGGTGGCAAGGCATGTGTACTTTGAAGCCTCAGCAATGATCATTGGTTTAATAAGCTTAGGCCTAGCATTAGAAGTAAAAGCACGCGGGCGCACCTCTGAGGCTATAAAGCGTTTAATAGGGCTGCAACCAAAAACAGCACGTGTTATTCGCGACGGGCAAGAGCGCGATATTGATATTAGCGACGTAGTAAAAAGTGATCAGGTACGAGTGCGCCCGGGCGAAAAAATATCAGTAGATGGCGAAGTGCTTGAAGGCAGTAGTAGTGTTGACGAATCAATGCTAACGGGTGAACCTATGCCGGTTAATAAACAAATAGGCGATACGGTAGTCGCTGGTAGTATTAATAAAACCGGAACATTATTATTCAAAGCGACCCATATAGGCAGCGAAACAACACTCGCCAATATTATTAATATGGTAAAGCGGGCACAAAACTCAAAGCCGTCAATTGGTCGTTTAGCAGATGTTATTTCGGGTATTTTTGTTCCCACGGTAATGATAATAGCAATACTTGCTGGGCTTGCCTGGTTAAACTTTGGCCCTGAGCCAGCAATTGCTTATGCGGTAGTTGCTGTCACTACAGTGCTTATTATTGCTTGTCCGTGTGCGCTTGGTTTAGCAACGCCAATGTCGGTAATGGTGGGCATAGGTAAAGCTGCTGAGTCGGGAATACTGATCCGCAACGGTGAGGCACTACAAGTAACTTCTAAAATTACCACCATGATTTTAGATAAAACTGGCACCATTACCCAAGGATCGCCAACGGTAACCGATGTTATTACCTTTAATAACAGCGATGAAAACACAGTAATGCAGCACGTTGCTAGCCTAGAGAGTAGTTCAGAGCATCCATTAGCCGAGGCCATAATAAGTTATGCTAAAGCGCTAAACTTAACGCTGAGTAAAGTAACTGACTTTGATGCACTTACCGGTAAAGGAGTAATAGGGACACTTGATGGACAAACGCTGTTGTTTGGTAATAAGGCCTTAATGGATAAATACCATGTTGCAATTGACGATGCGTACGAGCAGGCACAAACATTGGCAAGTGAAGCAAAAACCCCAATGTATTTTGCAGTTAATCAACAGCTACAGGCTATTATTGCTGTAGCAGATCCTATTAAAGCAGACTCAGCTGCAGCAATTAAGCGGTTGCAAAATAAAGGCATTCACTTAGTCATGCTCACAGGTGATAACCAAGCAACAGCGCAAGCAGTTGCTAAAAAAGTAGGAATAAAGGACTTTATTGCAGAAGTACTCCCTGACGACAAAGTAAATGAAGTTATAAAACGCCAAGCAAAGGGCGAAATAGTGGGTATGACGGGCGATGGCATTAACGATGCACCGGCACTAGCACAAGCCGATGTTGGCTTTGCGATTGGCACAGGCACTGATATAGCCATAGAAAGTGGCGACATAACCCTAATGCGCGGATCGTTACACGGCCTTGCAGATGCAATTGCAGTAAGTAGCGCGACCATTTTAAATATTAAGCAAAATCTATTTGGTGCCTTTATTTATAATGTGGCGGGTATTCCAATTGCTGCTGGGTTGTTATATCCATTTTTTGGATTATTGCTTAACCCAGTAGTAGCAGGGGCTGCTATGGCACTATCATCGCTAACGGTTGTTAGTAACGCCAATAGATTACGCTTTTTTAAACCAGCAAAATCATAAGCCAAAGCCTTTAATTTAGGAGTAATAATTATGTTGATGATTAATATATTAGGCGCATTACTCATAATTGCGATTGTGTACTGGTTTTGGCTTTTTAAGCCAAAGCAAGTGCAAAGTAACGACAATAAGGTAGTTATAGTGGTTGATAACGGTATATACCAGCCGGCGCAAATTAAAGTTGTTGCAGGTAAAGAGTTAACACTTAACTTCGATCGCCAAGATAGTGCACCATGTAGCGAAACAGTCATATTTCCACAGCTTGATATAAGTAAAACCCTCGTAATGGGCGATGCTAATACCTTAAAAATACCCGAGCTTAAAGTAGGTGAGTACGACTTTCACTGCCAAATGCAAATGTATAAAGGTAAGCTAATAGTGCAGTAATAGTTGAGCTAAACGTATTGTTAGCGCGTATTGGCTTATCATATTTACAGCTTGGTTGGACTTTGCAATTTTATGAATAAACTAAACCCTAAAAAGCTACTTAATAGTAAGTGGACTGCAGTACCTGCAATCAATAAAGAAAAACACTTTATTATTATAGAGGTTGAGTACGATGAGGATAGCAACGTGATTGCGTGCGTTACTGAGGCAATAATTTCAAAAAGCCAATACCCAATTAGTTGGCGAGATTTAAAAAACGCACAAAATTGGTTACAAGGCTGGAAATAACAACTAATTCCACTTCTCGTAAAAATAATAAAGCCGCTGCATTAAGATTATGTAGCGGTTTTTTGTTTCAATTCACTGTTAATCACATCCTAATGTGCACTGCATTCGCCAAATGGCGACAAAAAGTATCATTTACTTTAAAACACTTCATAAATGCTGAATTAATAAAATCAATTATAAAAAGCTATTAAATTTCAATGCCTTATTGTTTGTTTTTTATTTAATAATTTATAAAAAGTAAATTGTTCATGGTGGGTTTATTACAAAATCAACTTAAAGCAGCCAGTAGTGGCTTATTTGCGCTGTGTTGTGTCTTTTTTATTAAAGTTAACCTTATGATTTTTAAGCTTTAATTATTTAACATCAAACAGCTGTTGCTAAAAAGCAACAAAAAATCATTATAAAACACCCTCAAACGGCTTAAATAAGTATAAGTAACTGTTTTTATTGTGATTTAAAAACATGGCACCGAAGTTGTAATACCTAAGCTGTATTGAGCAAAACAAGATTAAAGTTAAACAGCTTAAATCATAACCCAATGAAGGAATTACATTATGAAAACATTTAAATCAACACTGGTACTAATGGCTTTAGCTTCTTCATCAGCGGCTTTTGCAGCAACAGATTTTGACACACTCGATGTAGATGGTAATGGTGCAATTAGCCAAGCAGAAGCGTCGGTAGATGCAGAGCTTATGAGTAAATTTACTGAGCTTGATACTGACCAAAATGGTGAGTTATCTAAAGAAGAATTTTCTAAGGCATAAGCCTCAAGCCCTACAACACAATTAATATTCTGAGTTGCCAAAGACAACCTAAATAGGCAAGGGAGCCTTTGATAAAGAATAATAAGGAAATTCAAGTGTTCACGGGAAAGTTAATACATTTATATTACATAGACTTGAAGGATTAAATTATGAAAAAGTTACAATCAACACTGGTTTTAATGGCATTAGCGTCTTCATCTGCAGTATTTGCAGGCACCGACTTTGAAACACTTGATGTAGATAGCAGTGGCACAATTAGCCAAGCCGAAGCGTCGGTTGCTGCTGAGTTAATGGAGCAATTTGCAGAGCTTGACGTTGATGGCAACGGTGAGCTTTCTAAAGAAGAATTTGCTGAGTATTAATTTTCAGCACATTAATTTACAGAATATGGATTCTTGAAAAGGACTTTTCACTTTATTATTTTTTATTAAACAGGCTTTAAGCTTAAGGATAACACAATGAAAACATTACATAAGACATTAGCACTAATCGCACTAGCATCATCTTCAGCGGCATTTGCAGCAGTCGACTTCGACTCATTTGATACAGATGGCGACGGCGTTATTAGCCAAACAGAAGCGCAGGCAAACCCGCAGCTTGCACAAATATTTGATGAATTAGATGCAGATGGTAATGGTGAACTTTCTAAAGAAGAGTTTGCAGCAGTTCAATAATGCTACCCATTTCTAACTAAATAATGATAATACGTACTAAAAAGCAGCCAATTGGCTGCTTTTTTATGTGTGTTTAAAACGCAATTGCTAGCGCTTATCTTGCTCACGTTTTGTTTTAAAGTCAGACTCTGCTTTCCACTTTGGCCAATCGTTGCTGTTAGCCAGTTGTGTGGCTATATTAATGATCAGTTGGCTATCTTGCTCTACACCACCAAGCGACCAGTCGGTAGAGTAATCATCGGCTTCTTTGTGGTACTTATGAGTAATGTAATCAGGGTCGGTATCACCAAGGCTCATAAATAATAAACTGGGCACACCTTGCTTAGAAAGCGAAAAGTGATCAGAGCGAAAAAATAAACCATTTTGCGGGCGAGGATCCATTTTTACCGTTCGACCTTGTGCCTTAGCGGCCTTGGCTAAGTAATCTTCCATTTCAGAAAGCCCTTTACCATACTGTAAAACATAGTCAGTAGCGTCAAGTACGTTCATGCCATCAATATTTAATAAGCCAACCATTTGTTTAGTTGGGATCACCGCACCAGATGCAAATTCTTCTGAGCCAATTAGGCCAGTTTCTTCTGCGGTAAAATTGGCAAAAATGATCGAGCGTTTAAATGGCGTTTGTTGATGCATTTTACTCATTACTCTGGCAATTTCGAGCGTGGCGGCTGTACCTGATGCGTTATCTACCGCACCATTATAAATTTTAGGCCCGCTATCTGTTTGTTTAGTGCCAAAGTGATCCCAATGCGCACTAATTACAACGTATTCGTCTGGCAGTTCGCTACCGGTAAGTTGTGCTACTACGTTATGCGATTTTGCATGCGATACTTCATTTTTAAAAGCCAGGTTGGCTTTTACATTAAGCGGCAGCGCTTTAAAGTCAGCATTTAAAGCCTGTTGTTTTAATTGCTGATAGTTAAGGTTTGCAGCATTAAATAAGCGCTCGGTAGCCTCAAGGTGTAACCATCCCATAACGGGAAGTTTTGAGGTGTTGTTGGTGCCATCAATTAGCGTATATTTAGTACCCGTATTTGAGCTCTCTACCACGCTCCACGGGTAAGCTGCTGGTGCAGTTTCGTGCACTATAAGAACGGCAGCAGCACCTTGACGAGCCGCTTCTTCGTACTTGTAAGTCCAACGACCGTAGTAGGTCATAGCATTACCGGTAAACAGGCTGTCGTCTTGAGTTGCAAAGCCAGGATCGTTAACTAACACCACCACGGTTTTGCCTGTTACATCAAGATTTTTATAATCGTTCCAGTTACATTCTGGTGCATTAATACCATAGCCTACATATACCACGTCAGAATTACGCACATCAATAACGCTTTGTAGCTGCTCGGTACGGGCAGTAAAGTCTTTACCTGCACTAAAAGTGAGCTCACCAATAGTTAATTGCATATTTTGATCAGCAGTTACTTTTGCCATTTTCACCGGTTGTAAGTACTTATCGTTATAAGCACCGCTTAAACCAAACGCTTGGTATTGCTTAGTTAAATAACCAATCGTTTTTACTTCACCGGCTGTAAGGGGGCCACGACCTTCAAATTCGTCTGAGGCGAGTGTTTTAATGTGCTGCTTAATATTATTAATACTAAGTGCTTGGGAATTCTCAAGTTTAGTTGTGTCTGCAGCTTGCTCTGAGCAACCTATGAGCGTTAGAAATAAAAAAAGGCTGGTTGTTTTTATAATTGTCATAATAACTGAGGGTAGGTAATACATAGCTCGACTATATACAGCGAACTTTAAAGTGTCTATACAGGATATAATTTTATAGACTTAAGTTTTAGCTGTTGCACAATATTGAACTTAGAACTTAGAACTTAGAACTTAGAACTTAGGAGGGGGAGCAAGGAGCAAAAATTAGTTGTGGCAGTGTTATAAATGTAGGCTAAATTAATACTGCCCTAATAATAAAACACATCTGTGTTTATAATATTAAGGGCAATAATAGCCGCGGCTAACTAATTAAGCATCTGCCAATTTAACGCGGATTTTGCTTTTATCAACAGTTGCTTGGTTAAGGGCTTTAATTGCACCTTTAACTTCTATGTCGTTTGGCATTTCAACAAAGGCAAAACCTTTAGATTGGCCAGTTTCTTTATCAAGTACTAAGTTACAGGTAGTCACTTTACCGTGCTCTGCAAATAAAGTACGAAGGTCGTGCTCAGAAGTAGCACGAGATAAGTTGCGAACTAATAGTTTCATAATGAACCATGTTTTAAAAATAACTACCGCGATTGTCTCAAGTAAAAGCCGATTGACCTAACGATAAATTGCGATCAGTAAAAATAGTTTAGCCAGTGGTGGCTACAAGCGAGATAATTATGCGCGGATTTGTTTTGGTTTAAGCAATTAGCATAATGCTAGGTGCCTAATAGAAAACCGCTGCTTAATAAAAGCGAGCGGTTTTTTTATGCCAAAAACGACTTATTTTACTTCTTTACCTGCCGCTTGTTGGTCAGCATGGTAGCTAGAGCGCACAAATGGGCCAGAGGCTGCATGAGTAAAGCCAATTTCATCAGCGTAGGCTTTTAGTGCATCAAACTCAGCAGGTGGCACGTAACGTTTTACTGGTAAGTGGTGCTTAGAAGGCTGTAAGTATTGGCCTACTGTAAGCATATCAACGTTATGGGCACGTAAGTCGCGAAGTACTTCTTCTATTTCGCTAATTTCTTCACCTAAACCAACCATTAAACCAGACTTAGTTTTAATCTCTGGGTGCGCTTCTTTAAAGCGACGCAGTAGCTCAAGTGACCATTTGTAATCAGCCCCTGGACGCGCAAGCTTATATAAACGCGGCGCAGTTTCTAGGTTATGGTTAAACACATCTGGTGGGGTTTCGATTAGTATTTCGAGTGCGCGGTCCATACGGCCACGAAAATCGGGTACTAAAATCTCAATAGTAATATTCGGGCTGTGCTTGCGAATTTCGCGAATACAATCGGCAAAATGCTGCGCGCCGCCATCACGTAAATCATCACGATCTACCGAGGTAATAACCACATAGCTTAGCTTCATGTCTTTAATTGTAAGCGCTAGTTTTTCAGGCTCAGTTGCATCAGGTGTTAATGGACGACCATGGGCAACATCACAAAATGGGCAACGACGAGTACAAATTGCACCTAAAATCATAAAGGTAGCTGTACCGTGGTTAAAACATTCAGATAGGTTAGGGCACGAAGCCTCTTCGCATACCGAGTGCAGCCCATGCTTACGCATCGCCTGTTTAATGCCCTCAATACGCTCTGTTGATTTAGGTAAGCGAATTTTTAGCCACTCTGGCTTGCGTAACATTTCGTTTTTTTCTGTTGGTAAAACTTTTACGGGGATCAACGCCATTTTTGCTGCGTCGCGTAGTTTTACACCTGGTTCCATCTTGACTGGTTTATTCATTCGTTTTCAAACCCTTCAGTATGCTTAACCTGTGTTGCATTAAGCTTTTTAATCATGTGTTTTACCAGTCCTGCACCTGCTGTTTCTAGGTTTTGAGGACCCTTTAATTCTTTAGTTTGCACCATATTCATGCCTGCATAACCACATGGGTTAATGCGTAAAAATGGACTTAGGTCCATGTTAACATTTAATGCTAAGCCATGAAACGAGCAACCACGACGAACGCGTAAACCCAAAGAGGCTATTTTACTGTCGTTAACGTAAACACCGGGCGCATCGGCTTTGGCGTATGCTTGAATGTCGTACTCGGCGAGGGATTCAATAATACACTCCTCTAGCCAAGTAACTAATTCGCGTACACCAATTTTTAAACGACGTAAGTTAAATAGTACATACATCATTTGCTGGCCGGGGCCGTGGTAGGTTACTTGCCCACCGCGATCAACTTTAATCACTTCTATATCGCCGGGTGCGAGTAAGTGCTCGTCTTTACCTGCTTGGCCTTGAGTAAATACACTTTCGTGCTCTACTAACCAAATTTCATCCGCGCTATCGTCGTCGCGGGTATCGGTGAAGTCTTGCATTTTCTGCCAAATTGGCAAGTAACGCTGGCGGCCAAGTTGGCGCACGATTAAGGTGTTTTCTTTCACAACAAATCTCAATTATGGCTTAAAGCATGTGGCGTACGTCATCTAGATTACTGATCACGTTATAAATTTCTTCAATATGAGCGCCACTAGTAACGGTTGCAACAAGCGAAACTGATTCGTAATTACCTTTGCTACTTGGTTTTACTTTTGGGGCATAGTCGCCAGGTGCAATAACTTGTAACTTAGCTAAAATTTGATCCGTTAAGTTTACATTGGCTAAACCCATTATTTTAAATGTAAACGGGCAAGGGAACTCTAAATACTCATCAAATTTAGTATCTTTAACTGGTTGAACCACGACAGTGACTCCTCATACAAAAAAGTGTTGGCTTAATTTTGCTAAGTGGCAAACCCTAAGCTTAATACTATTGGGCTAATGGCAATCTGAGTTAAGCTTGTTTGGCTGTGCCAAAAAAGTTACAACTCAACATAATTGACTTATATGGGGCGCATTCTAGCATTTTTCAAGCAAAAAAAAACGCCTCATAGCAGAGGCGTTAATATTGTTTTATGCGGCTATTGCATAATCTGTAAACGTAAGTAGTCATAAATTTTACTAAAGAAGCTACCTTCTTCCACTTCTTCAAGTGTAACTAGCGGATATTGTGCAATATCTTCGCCTTCTAGTTGTAAAAATAAAGTACCTACTTTAGTGCCTTTAGCTAATGGCGCTTCAAGCGTGTTATCTAATTTAAAGTTCGCTTTTAAATTTTTATGCTGACCACGTGGAATAGTGATAGGGGTATCTTCTAAAATACCTAAAGAAACATTTTCTTTATTACCCATCCAAATACGTTGCTCTGCAAAGCTATCGCCTGCTTTGTACGGTGTAATTGTTTCATAAAAGCGAAAGCCATAGTTAAGTAACTTTTTGCTTTCTTCTTTACGTGCGCGCTCGCTTGAAGTACCCATAACAACAGCAATTAAACGCATATCGTTTTTAGTTGCAGAGGTTACTAAGCTGTAGCCTGCATCTGATGTATGGCCGGTTTTAATACCGTCTACGTCTAGGCTTTCATCCCATAATAATGAGTTGCGGTTGTATTGTTTAATGCCGTTATAAGTAAATGACTTTTTCTTATAAAGTGCGTACTCATCGGGTACATCGCGAATAAGTGCGCCGCCAAGTGTTGCCATATCACGCGGTGTTGTATAGTGCGCGTCGGTATCAAGGCCGTGGCTATTAATAAAGTGAGTGTTGCTCATGCCTAATTTTGCAGCGTGGGCGTTCATTAAATCAGCAAAAGCGCTTTCGCTACCGGCAATGTGCTCTGCCATAGCAACGCAGGCATCGTTACCTGATTGAATAATTATTCCGTGGTTTAGGTCATCAACGCTAATTTGTTTACCTACTTCAATAAACATTTTAGATGATTCTGGAAAGTTTTTAGCCCATGCTTTTTCGCTAACCGTAACCATGTCGGTAGGTGCAATATTACCGGCTTTAACTTCTGTGCCTATAACATAACTGGTCATCATTTTAGTTAAACTAGCAGGTGCTAACTTTGTATCAGCTTCACCTTGGGCAATAACTTTACCAGTTGTAAAGTCTACTAAAAAATAACCTTTAGCATTAACTTGAGGAGGTGCTGGAATAATTTGTGCGGTGGCTGAAAATACGGCGGCAGAACAAACTAGGCCGCATACCCCGTTGAGAATTTTATGTTTAATAGATTTCATCATACTCATTAATGGTTAAAGTTAAAGATTTGCGTTAGCCCATTCACATACCCAAACTACCCCTAGATGCGGGCGTCGTTGGAATTAAAAACGATTTAGGCAAGGCATTGATTACAAATAATAGTCACTCTATTGTTCAAATCAATAACGCAGTATAAATCGTTTTTAAACCAACCTCCAGGGCGTTTCACTGGAGCTTACTCTCTGTGTTGTTACTTTTTAAAAGGGATTACCATTTCAGCAAAGTAACGCCTAGATATTAAGTCCCAGTGCAACGCTGAATTCTGCATCTTAGGGTGGTTTGGGTATTAGTCTTACTGAGTGTAAAGCAAGAACGCGTTTTTAAATTGGTTTTGTTTTAATTGTGTTAATACTTGCTGTGCATGCTGGGCGTCTTTAATTGGCCCTAAATGCAACCTGAAAATATCGTCTTTTTGCACGATATTAGTGGGTAATTTATAATCGAGGCGTAAACGACTAGCCAATGCTTCAATATTTGCTAGTGTACTACCTGCTGCTACCTGAATATAGGTTAAATGCGCAGTCGAATTATCAAGCGTAACTGCTTCAAGCTTAACCTTGGCTGTACCATGGGTGTAATAACCTAGTTTGTATGCGGCTGCGTAGGATAAATCAATCACTCTATCTTCATGAAATGGGCCACGGTCATTTACGCGCACAATGACAGATTTATTATTACTGGTATTTGTTACTTTTACAAAGCTAGGTAAGGGCAGTGTTTTATGAGCGGCGGTCATGGCAAACATATCGTATATTTCGCCATTTGAAGTATGATAACCATGAAATTTACGGCCGTACCACGATGCAATGCCTTCCTCTGCATAACCAGTCTCGTCAAGCATAGGCGTATAACTTTTACCTAATACGGTATAAGGCCGGCTTGCGCTGGCACTTTTAGTAACTTTAACCACTACAGCGTCTTGCATTTCTAATGTGGTAGGCGCACGTAATGGTGCAGCATCATGGCGCATGCTGTAGCGACTGCTTGGGGTGTTATTTGAGCTACTACAAGCACTTAAAAGTATTAGGACAAAGCTGATAGTAAAAAATCGAGTATAAAATTGCATTATTTTAAAAGCATCCTTTTATCAGTTGCAATAGACATAATAATGCCAAAACTGGCCATCAGCGTCACCATAGACGTACCACCATAACTTATTAGTGGAAGCGGTACACCTACAACGGGTAATAAACCCGATACCATGCCTATATTTACAAACACATAAACAAAAAATGTCAGTGTAAGTGAGCCAGCTAATAACTTGCCAAAGGCATCTTGTGCATTAACGGCAATGTATAAACCGCGGCCAATAATAAATAAATATAAACTGAGTAAAATACACACCCCAAATAAGCCAAATTCCTCACTTAACACCGAAAATATAAAGTCAGTATGGCGCTCTGGTAAAAATTCAAGTTGCGATTGCGTACCCTGTAACCAACCTTTACCTTCAATGCCACCAGAGCCAATCGCAATTTTAGACTGAATAATATGATAGCCAGAGCCAAGCGGGTCGCTTTCAGGATCTAAAAAAGTAAGTACTCGTTGCTTTTGATAATCGTGCATACCGTAGTGCCAAAAAGGCCATGCAGCGAGTGCTACGATAGAGCTTAAAAAACCAATTAAACGCCAGCTCAAACCCGATAAAAACAATACAAAAACACCTGAGCTGGCAATTAATATAGAAGTGCCTAAGTCGGGCTGCTCTTTAATTAGTAGCGTCGGTAGCATCATAATTACAAAACCAATAATTAAATGCAGTGGGCGAGGGGGTAAGTGATTACGTCCTATATACCAAGCAACCATCATGGGGACTGCAAGCTTCATTAATTCAGATGGTTGAAAGCGAGTGATACCTAAGTCTAGCCAGCGCTGAGCACCTTTAGAACTCACTCCAAATAATAACACTCCAACCAGCATTAATAGCCCTAAGCAATAAAGCGGTATAACTAAGCGCTTTAAAGTAGCAGGAGATAGCTGCGCTAATACGAACATAGCTACAATTGCACCGCCCATACGCGTAATATGGCGGATCATCATGGCGTTGTCTTGGCCACTGGCGCTGTACACAATAGTGATACTACCGACCATCATTATTAGCAGCGCAATAAATAAGGGTAAGTCTATATGTAGGCGCATCCAAATTGAGCGTTTATCGTGCAAAGCGGTCATGGGATGTTATTCCTTGCAAGATTAACGGGGTTGGCTGCAAAGTAGTAATCCATAAGTTGCCGAGCAATTTGCACACCACCATGGTTATTTTCTAATATTACAGACACTACAATTTTGGGATCGTTATACGGTGCAAAACCAATATAAATAGTGTTGTCGCGTTGTCGCTCTTTTAACGCATCAGCATCGTAGCGTTCGCCTTGAGCAATACTTACTATTTGTGCTGTGCCCGTTTTACCAGCAGAGTCATAATTAGTCCCTTTAAATGCTTTATGCGCAGTACCCGATACTTTTTTTACTGTGTTGTGCATTGCATCTAAAGCAATTTGCCAATGATGAGGGTTTTTTAATATTACAGGGGGCTTTTCTTCATTATTGATTTGTATAATGTCGTTATCTTTTTTAACCACTTGCACTAAATGTGGCGGATGGTTAATACCACGGTTTACTAAAATGTTTGTCGCATTTGCAATCTGAATTGGAGTGGCGGTCCAATAGCCTTGGCCTATGCCTACAGAAATAGTGTCACCACGCCACCACGACTCTTTAAAGCGATTTTCTTTCCACTCTTTTGAGGGCAGTATTGCCGTAGTTTCTTCATGAATATCAATACCAGAGAGTTCACCAAAGCCAAAACGCGACATAAAGTTACTTATTTTAGTAATACCTAAGCGATAAGCTGCATCGTAAAAATAGGTATCGCACGACTCTTCAATTGCTTTGTATACATCAACATGACCATGACCCCAACGTTTCCAGTCGCGCCATTTATGCTCTACATTTGGAATTTGAAAAAAACCAGGATCCCACATAGAAGTACTTTCGCTGACTATATTCTCTTCTAGGGCTAAAATAGCCATATGTGGTTTTACAGTAGAGGCAGGTGCATAACGACCTTGAGTTGCACGATTAATTAACGGGCGGTCTGGGTTTAGTAACGCTTTATAGTTTTTGCTGCTTATGCCGTGCACAAATAAATTAGGGTCGTAACTAGGGTTAGAATAAAGCGCAAGTACACCGCCATCTTTAGCGTCCATAACGACAATAGCACCACGCATATCTTTAAGCGCATGTTGGGCAATTTGCTGTAAACCAATATCGAGTGTGAGTACTAAGTCGCTCCCTGGTTGCGGGGGGAGCATGCTTAAAGTGCGAATTATTCTACCGCGATTATTAACTTCAACATGCTGCGAGCCCACTTGGCCATGCAAGAGTTCTTCGTAATACTTTTCGATGCCGAGTTTGCCAATGTCGTGAGTGGCGCGATAATTTGTAGCTTGATCTTCTTGAGTTAATTTATTTAGCTCTTTTCTGTTTAATTTAGCCACATAGCCCAGTGCATGGGTAAGGGTATCGCCAAACGGATAATAGCGTGCGAGGCGAGCTTCAATACTAAAGCCTGGGAATTTATGTTGGTTTACTGAAAATTTAGCAACTTCTGTTTCATCTAAACGTGCTTTTAGTACTTGGCTTTTAAAGCGCCGCGTATGTTTTATATCGTCTAAAAAGTCGGTTTTTTCTTGCTCGCTTATGGTTATTATTTTACTTACTTGTTCAAGCGATAGCGGCAGGTCTGCAACATCTTCAGGAATAACCTCAAGATTATAAACGGGTTTGTTTTCGGCAAGTAATACGCCATTGCGGTCGTAAATTAAACCTCGGTTAGGCGCAATTGGAATAACTTTAATACGGTTGTCGTTGGAGCGAGTTTGGTAGTTTTGATGATCATCTACCTGAATTTTATATAAATTCGAGAGTAAAATAGCAATTAGAGCTAATATAAAAATAAAACCCACAAACGCACGCCGTGCAAATAAGTTTGCCTCTGCTGAATGGTCGCGAATAGTGGGTCTTTGTTTTAACATGGCAAGGATTACTCGCGATGATAAGGATGGTTGTTATTTAAGCTCCAGCCTCTGTATAGGCTTTCAGCAACAATAATACGCACCAAAGGGTGCGGTAAAGTTAAGTTAGATAACGACCATTTTTGCTCAGAGGCAGCAATACACTCTGGTGCAAGTCCTTCAGGACCGCCAATAAGTAAACTTACATCGCGGCCATCGAGTTGCCATTTTTCCATGTTTTTAGCAAGTTCGTGGGTATCAAGTGGTTTACCTGTTACTTCTAGAGTAACAATACGGTTGCCTTTAGGAATAGCTGCTAAGGTTTTTTCACCTTCAATATGTAAAATGCGTTTTATATCTGCATTTTTACCACGTTTTCCGGCTGGGATTTCAATCAGTTCAAGTGCCATATCTTTAGCAAAACGACGTTGATACTCTGTAAATCCGGTTTCTACCCAAGCTGGCATTTTTGTACCAACGGCAATCATTTGTATTTTCACGTGTTACTTCCAAGCCTGTCTAAAATAAGTGGGTGTTTATTACTAGCCCCACAGTTTTTCTAGATCGTAATAGCTACGTGCTTCGTTTTGCATCACGTGTACAACCACATCACCTAAATCAACCAATGCCCATTCACCGTCGCTTTGGCCTTCATAACCTAAAGGTTCTTCACCTGCGTGGCGAGCCTCTTTTGCTAAATTATCAGCAATTGACAGAACATGACGTTTAGATGTGCCAGAGCATACAACCATGTAGTCTGTAATGTCTGATGTTGCTGTTACGTCAATATGAATCACATCGCGTGCTTTCATATCTTCAATTTTATCTATTGCAAAAGCGAGTAGTTGTTTCGAATCCAAGGTTTTGTCTCAATTTTAAATTTAATAGCGTGCATTTTAACATGCTAGGGGTTTTATACCAATGACTCTTGCAGAGTATTCACTTGTCAAGGTTAATTAGTATTATCATCATTTTGGTAAAGCGCATGGCGCTCTATATACAGACTCACCGCATCGGGTAATAGTTCATTCTTTTTATTAGTATTTTTAAGTTGTTGGCGAATATTACTCGATGCTGCATCGAGCATTTCACCGGGTAAAAAATAAAGTTTACCGGCAACCGTATGTGAAAGGGTTTTTGCATTATTAACTTGCGCTTGTTGCATATAATGCTGTAAATGGCCACTAACAGCACATTGCTGCCCAGGGCGTTGATACACCACAATATGGCAAAGTTGCGTGATTGCTTGCCACTGATACCATTTATCGAGGTTATTAAACGAGTCCATGCCAATTAAAAACACAATTGGCGTGTTTGGATGCTGTGCTCTTAATTCTTGTAAACTCAATAAAGAATAAGAAGGCCCAGTGCGGTGCAACTCTCTTAAATCGAGTTGAAAAAAAGGGTAAGGCGCAATTGCTGCATTGAGCATAGCTACTCGGTGCTCGGTGCTAATGCCAGGAGCCATTTTGTGGGCGGGCAGTGCGCAAGGCATAAAGTACAACGTATTTAAGTTAAGTGCATTTACGCATTGCTTTGCCATATTAATGTGCCCCAAATGAACGGGGTCGAAAGTGCCACCAAAAATTGCGATCATGTTAAATTCTGCATTTTAATTAACAGGATGACATGGCAGCGAAATATTCAGCGGTTGGCAAAACTTAATACAAATATGCGCGAGTGCTTGATAGGGCGCAATTAAGTTACCTTGTTTGTAGCTGGCGTCAAATATTGCAAGCTCAGAGCTAATTTGCTCAAGGGTATGAATACTTAACCTGTTTATAGCACTTTGTACTGGCGCTTGTTGGTTTTTCCATATTGCTTTTTGCTTAAATAAATTAGCAATGGGCTCGCCATTAAGTAAACCAATTTGCACATCAATTAAGGTGTTAAGCTCCTTGGTTATTGCCCATAAAATACTCACCACTTCGGTGTTATCGCTGGCCAGTTTATTCAGCACTTTTATTGCTTGTTTAGCTTGGCCGTTTAATAGTGCGTCGCTTAAATCAAAAATATCAAACTTGGCTTGATTTAATAGCCCTTGCATTACTAATTGTTGTGTAATGAGCGCATTGGCGTGTAGTAATGAGAGTTTTTCGAGTTCTTGAAAACACGCCAGTAAATTACCTTCAGTGGCGCTAATTAAACTCAGCTTTGCCTCATTTTGCATATTAAGAGATAAACGCTGGCATTGCTCATCTAACCAACGCTTTACATGCGTACCGGTAAGCGGATAGCAAGGTACAAATAAACCGTGTTTATCAAGCGCTTTAAACCAAGCACTGCGTTGTACGTCTTGGCTGGCTTTAGCGCCTTTAATAATTAAAATGGTATCGGGGTTTATTAGCTCAATAATTTTTTTAAACGTGTTGCTGCCAATAATTCCTGGCTTTTGCTGGTTTAAATCAAGCTCAATAATAGTGCGGGCGCTAAACAGCGACATACTTTGATATTGAGCTATAATTTCTTGCCAATCAAAACCTTGCATTAAAGTAAATTTAATTACTTCATCAAAGCCTTGCTCTTTAGCAATTGCGCGAATTTGTTGTACACATTGCGCTTCTTGAAAAGGCTCTTCACCAAACACTAAGTAAAAGGGTTTTAAGCCTTTTTTTAGTTCACTCGGTAATTGATTAGCGTAACAGCGCATTATAGTTGCGACAACTCTCTAAGAATACGACGACTAGCTTGTTGGCGTATTTCGCTAATAAGGAGTGCAAGCTCTTTTGCTTTGGCTAATGCATTGTCAGGATCGTCTTGATAATTACGATATAACTCAAAGCGCTTTTCTATTGGCTCAGCATTAGGACGATTGATCACAAACGCAACACTGTAAGTAAGTTCGTATTCTGCTACTTGGCCATTTTGAAACAACGACAAGGTTTGACGTTCAAGCTGATCTTTAAATAAATAAAGCTGTGCCGACTTTTTACTAGCCGCAACTAGTTTAACGTCACTGGCAATAAGCTCACTTTTTAAGGCGCTAAATAACGCTGACTTTTCATCGTCGCCAATGAGGGTTATTTGTTTTAGATCGTCTGGCAAGCTAGAGGCTTTTTTTAAATGAAAGCCACAGCTAGTTAATAAAAAACAGACTAGCACTAAGGCTAGTCCGTTTTTAATGGCGTTAAAAGCGGCCATATTAATTAGCTACCACATTAAGCAGTTTACCCGGTACGTAAATAACTTTACGAACGGTAACGCCGTCAGTGTATTTAGTTACGCTTGCTTGTTCAAAAGCGAGTGCTTCTACTTGCTCTTTTGTGGCATCGGCTGCAACGGTTAGTTTAGCGCGTAGTTTTCCGTTAACTTGAATAATAATTAACTTTTCATCTTCAACCAAAGCCGACTGATCAACCTCTGGCCATGAAGCGTTAACTATATCGCCTTCTTTACCTAGCTCTTGCCATAATTGGTGCGACAAATGCGGCGTAATAGGTGCAAGCATAATAAGCATTGCTTCAAGCGCTTCGTTAGCTATCGCTACATCTTGCTTACTATTTAACGGTGCTTTTAATAATTTATTAGACAGCTCCATAATTGCCGCAATAGCAGTATTAAAGGTTTGACGACGTTCAACATCATCACTCACTTTAGCAATTGCTTTGTGTAAATCGCGACGCAGTACTTTTTGCTCGTTATTTAATGCTGTTTTATTGAGTGGTTGAAAACCAACTGTTTTAACATCAACCGCGTATTTCCACACACGTTTTAAGAAGCGATGTGCACCTTCAACACCCGCGTCAGACCATTCTAGCGTTTGCTCTGGTGGTGCTGTAAACATCATAAATAAACGTACAGTGTCGGCGCCGTATTGTGCAATAACATGCTGTGGGTCAATACCGTTATTTTTCGATTTTGACATTTTGCTCATGCCAGATGAAAACACCGGGTTACCATCAACTTTATGCCATGCTTTAGTTACGCGGCCTTTGTCGTCTGTTTCGGTATTTACGTCGCTTGGCGAAATCCAAATATCAGCCCCTTTTTCATCTTTACGATAAAATGTTTCGGCTAATACCATACCTTGACAAAGTAAGCGGTCAAATGGCTCGTCTGAATCAACTAAACCAAAGTCGCGTAATAGTTTATGGAAAAAGCGCGAGTACAATAAATGTAAAATAGCGTGTTCAATACCGCCTATGTATTGGTTTACTGGTAACCAATAGTTAGCCGCTGCTGGGTCTAGCATGCCTTCGTCATGACGTGGGCTACAGTAACGAGCGTAATACCAAGACGATTCCATAAAGGTGTCAAAGGTATCGGTTTCATGAAACGCTGGTGCGCCATTCATGGTGGTTTTTGCCCAGTTAGGATCAGCTTTGATTGGCGATGTAACGCCATTCATTACTACGTCCTCTGGTAAGCGTACTGGCAGCATATCGTCGGTTGCTGCAAGTTCGTTACCGTCTTCGTCGCTAAGCATTGGAATTGGTGAACCCCAGTAACGTTGGCGGCTTACACCCCAATCACGCAGGCGGAAGTTTACTTTACGCTCGCCCACACCCAAGGCTTCTAACTTATCGGCAATGGCATTAAATGCCGCGTCAAAATCAAGGCCGTCAAATTCACCCGAGTTAACCAATACACCTTTATCGGTAAACGCTTCTTTGTTTAGGTTTACTTCAAGGTCAGAGCCCGTAACTGGCGCAATCACTTGTTTAATATCAAGGCCGTAGGCTGTTGCAAATTCAAAGTCACGTTGGTCGTGTGCAGGCACTGCCATTACCGCGCCTGAGCCGTAATGCATTAATACAAAGTTAGCGATCCAAATTGGTACTTGCTCACCAGTAAGTGGGTGAGTAGCAAAAAAGCCTGTTGCTATGCCTTTTTTCTCCATGGTTGCCATGTCGGCTTCACTTACTTTGTTGTTTTTACATTCTTCAACAAACAGTGCCACAGAATCGCTATTTTTAGCCGCTTCTTTAGCAATTGGGTGGCCTGCAGCAACCGCTACATAAGTCACACCCATAAAGGTATCTGGACGCGTGGTATAAACGCTAAATGTTTCGTTGTTATCAGTGCGTTTAAATTCAATATCACACCCTTCAGAGCGACCAATCCAGTTGCGCTGCATGGTTTTAACTTGTTCAGGCCAATCTTCTAACTTGTCTAAATCGTCAAGTAGTTCTTGTGCGTAGTCGGTAATTTTAATAAACCACTGTGGAATTTCTTTTTGCTCAACCACAGCGCCCGAACGCCAACCGCGACCGTCAATAACTTGCTCGTTAGCTAATACAGTTTGATCTACCGGATCCCAGTTAACTGTCGACATTTTTTTGTACACTAAGCCTTTTTCGTACAACTTAGTGAAAAACCATTGTTCCCATTTATAGTATTCTGGATGACAGGTGGCAATTTCGCGATCCCAGTCATAACCAAAACCTAACTGCTTAAGTTGGGTACGCATGTAGTCAATATTCTCGTAGGTCCATTTTGCAGGGGCTGTTTTGTTTTTAATAGCCGCGTTTTCTGCAGGTAAACCAAACGCATCCCAACCCATAGGTTGCATTACGTTTTTGCCTTTTAAGCGCTGAAAGCGAGATACAACGTCACCAATAGTGTAGTTACGCACGTGACCCATATGGAGTCGACCGCTCGGGTAGGGGAACATAGAAAGGCAGTAATACTTTTCTTTGCTCTCATCTTCCGTAACTTTAAATACTTTGTTTTCTTCCCAGTAACGTTGGATTTTTGACTCTATTTTTTGAGGGTTATATTGCTCTTGCATCTACGGTTCCAGACTTCTTACGACTAATAAAAAATTAGCTCTAGGATAACCCAAATAAACCGCTATTTATAGCGCCATAAACACGCTTTTATTAAATTATAACTTTCAGTGCAGGTTAACCTATACTTTTGTAAGCTAGTTGCTGAAAAGCATAGGTTAAAGGTTGATTTAACAGCCCTAATAGGTTCAACCTACAAATCTAAATATGCCCTAAATTTGCAGGAGTAAGAAAATGGCTGACTACAAAACATGGCTAAACGATTTAACGCTTTGGTTAAAAGATGTAAAAGATCATGAATTAAAAGAGGCGGTAAAACGATTTGTTGAATCTGAGCAGGCACTTAAAAATTTAGGAGAAGAAAAGTATCAACTTTATCGTAACTACTTAATGCGCGATTTAGAACACTTGCAAGAGCACGAAACCCACTATAATTCGCTTGCATGGCAAGAGCTTAAAGAATCATTATGGTATGAGCTTTCGCACATAGAAGACAAAACACAGCTAGAGTGGCACTCACTTAGCCAAGATTTTAAGCACAATGGCATATATCACGTAGGCGAATGGATAGCCATGGGCACATTAGTATGTAAGAATTGTAACCATAGTTACGATGTTTATCATGCTACGCAAATAACACCTTGTTTAGAGTGTGATGGAATCTATTTTAGCCGTAAGGCTTTGCAACCCTAAATATAAGTATTAAGTGGCTGCAGGCCACTTAATACGCCAAAAGCCAGTGAATACGCTGGTAAACAAAGAAGTTAGAATGACGAAAAAATTACTGCCACTACCTGTATCAAAGCTTGCGCCGAGCATTTCTACTAGCCACGTGCATACTTGCATGAGCAACCCATACCCAGAGCATTTTACTTTTATAGGCCAACAACGGGCGCAAAGTGCATTAGACTTTTCACTCGGTATGGATTTACCTGGCTATAACGTATACGTAATGGGCGAAGCTGCACATGGACGTTTTACCCTAGTAAAAGACAAACTAAAAGAGCATGCCAAAGGCAGAGTAACGCCTAATGAGTGGTTGTATGTAAATAATTACGACGACCACCGCGAGCCTATCGCACTGTTTATGCAAGCTGGGCAAAGTAAAAAGCTTGCCGATGACATTGATGCTTTTATTGACGAAGTGCTCGACACCTTTCCTGCCGCATTTGACAACCCTGCGTACCAGCGCAAAAAGAAATCCATAGACCGTGAATTTAACGACGCCTATGACGGTGCTATTACCGCGGTAGAAATTGCGGCGCTTGAACAAAGTGTGGCGCTTATTGAAGAAAAAGGCGTAGTAGGTTTTGCTCCATTAATAGGTGGCAAGCAGCTAAGCGATAATGAATTTTCGCACCTTGAAGATGAGCTACGTGAAACCTTTTTTGAAAGAATTGAAAAACTCGAAGACACATTAATAGAAGCACTTATTGAGCTGCCGCGCTGGAAACGTGAATCTACCGAAAAGCTACGTAATCTTAAAAAGTCGACTGCCGAGCAAGCAACTAAGCCCTTATTAAAAGACTTAGAGCATAAATATGCCAGCCATATTGGCGTGCTGCGTTATTTAAAAGACATTCGCGTAGAAATTATTGACGCTGTGCTGGAGTGGTTAGACGATGAAGGCGAAAGCGAAGAAAACAAAGAAGACTTTGATCGCAAAGGCATGCTTACAGACTTTTTTGCGCCCAATATTTTAGTTGAATTTAAAGAAGGCGACGCCGCTCCTGTGGTTTACGAACCTAACCCAACGTTTGGCAACATATTTGGCAAGGTTGAGTACGCAACCTCACAAGGCTCGCTTATAACTAGCTATCGCTCAATTCAGGCCGGCGCATTGCATCGCGCTAACGGTGGCTATTTAATGATGGACGCCGAAAAAGTAATGGCTAACCCACAAGTGTGGGATGGTTTAAAACTATCGCTTAAAACCCATCAAATTAAAAATGACTTACCGTATCAAGATAGCGTTGTAGGCAGCAGTTTTACGTTGCGCCCGCAGTTAATTCCGCTAGATGTAAAAATAATATTATTAGGCTCGCGCGAGCTGTACTACACCATAGGTGAGTACGACGAAGAATTTGCTGAGCTGTTTAGAATACTAGCCGACTTTGACTACTACTTACCGAGTAGCGATAAATTACAGTACCAATTTATTACCAAAGTAACTGACTATTGCGAGCACGTTTTAAAATGCACCACTACAGAAGCCGCAATGGTGCGCTTGCTCAAATTTAGTTATCGCCAAGCCGAGCATCATAATAAACTCTCTGCCCGCTTTGCCGATGTGTTAGAGCTGGTAGCCGAAGCAAGTTATTATGCCAAACAAGACAAGCTAACGGTTATAGACGCTCATCATATTGACGAAGCCATTGAAGGTAAACAGTATCGTACTGGGCAAATTAGCGAAAACATGCTCAGTGATATTAAAGAAGGGCACACCCTTATTGCCACGCAAGGCCAAGCCATAGGCAAAGTAAATGGTTTAACTGTACTGCATATTGGCGATACCTCATTTGGTACACCTGCGCGTATTACGGCAACAGTTTATGCCGGTGCCGATGGCGTTTTAGATGTAGAGCGCGAAGCCGAGCTAGGTAAAGCAATTCACTCTAAAGGGGTAATGCTACTTACCGGCTATTTAGGCAATAAATACGCGCAGCACTTTAGCTTAACGCTCAGTGCAAATATTGCAATTGAACAAAGTTATGGCTACATAGATGGCGATAGCGCGTCACTTGCCGAGTTATGCGCGTTAATTTCGGCTATTACTAGTTTACCACTGAGTCAATCAATTGCGCTTACAGGCTCAATTAACCAACATGGCGATGTACAAGCTATTGGTGGCGTAAACGAAAAAATAGAAGGCTTTTTTAAACTGTGTAAAATGCGCGGTTTAACTGGCGAAGAGGGCGTGATCATTCCTAAATCTAACCAAGTTAACTTAGTGTTAGATGAGGAAATACTTAATGCAGTTGAACTTAGTAAATTTAATATTTACGCAGTAGAGACGGTAGATCAGGCACTTAACTTACTGATGAATTTAGAAGCTGGCGATTTAGTTGACGGGCACTATCCTGAAAACTCAGTAAACGGCCTAGCCTTAGCACGACTTAAAGATATTGCAGACATTGTAAACGGCGATAGCGAAGATGAAAAAGACGCAGAACCAGAAGAGGAAAAAAATTAACTATGCTTAATATAATATTAGCGGTAATTATCGCCATATTTTGCTTTTTAATATTTAAAAACAGCAAAAAAGCCAAACAACAAGTGGGTATTAACGCGCAAATAGAAGCTGATTTTTTGGCAGCTAATGCAAAAGTAGATGGCGTACAAGAGACCGCTTCAGGCTTGCAGTACAAAGTATTGCACCAAGGGCAAAGCGATGACAAGCCTAACCCCAAAAGCATGGTTAATGTGCATTACCACGGTACGTTAATAGACGGCACAGTATTTGACAGCTCAGTTGAGCGTAAAGCCCCTATTAGCTTTGGTTTACATCAAGTTATTAAAGGGTGGACCGAAGGTCTGCAACTTATGAGCCCCGGCGATAAATACCTACTTTATGTACCGCATCAACTGGCTTACGGTGAAAAACGTGTGGGCAGCATTCCACCGGCATCACTGCTTATATTTGAAGTTGAGTTATTGGCTATTGAGTCGTAATATTATTTTAAGTAATAATTACTTAAGCCCTGCTTTCATAAAGTGGGGCTTTTTGCTTTTAGCCAGCCAGCCTGTAAACGTTACTCAAGAATTTTAATGTTAGGTCGATACCTATAATAGTGACAAAGCTATTTTAGGGATAAAGTAATGAAGATTTCACCAGCGCCCCCTTTACACCATGCATACAGCCTTAATACTCAGCCTTTAACACAACCAGATAAGCAACTTGCCGAAGGTGAGACAGAGGATGAGCCAAAATATGTTTTATCAAAGTTCTTAGACACTAAAGCACAAAAGTACAGTGAAGATAACGCAACGTTTGGCGATCAATATAAAAACCTAGAAAAAGTGTATAAGCACTTTTTAGGGCGGGTTATTGCATTGCAAGAGCAAATTAACAAACTCAAACAAAGTCCAATTCAAAGCAGTTTAACCATAAATAGCACCGCAAATGAGCCAAATAAAAGTGATGCTAGTTTAGCTATTGATGTTGAGCATTTAGGGTCTAAAAAATATAAAAACTCACAACAACAAGAGCAAATAGATATACTAGAGCGGCAATTAGGGGAGTTAAAATCAGAGCAAGCAGCAATAAAACAACAAATGGTTGAGCTGGTTATGAGTGAAATGAAAAGACGAGGCGATCACGACTATAATGTTTAGCGTTAAGGCAGGTTGGTGAATCAGCCCTTAACTTAATTTTACTTACTTCCAGTTTAAATTTACCGTATCTTTAAAGTATAACTTTGTTGAGTACGCTTTAAAAAGTACACCCAAATAATGGCCAGTGGAATTTACTAAATTATGTTCGAAGATGAATTACTTTATGGATACAGCAGTGTATTAATTGCAGTTACATTGTTTATTGCGATCGTTATTTTTAACGAAATAGGCTTTAGAGCAGGGCGGTTTATTCAAGGCAGAACCGACAGTGAAGTTAAGACGCTAACGGGTTCTATTCAGGGCAGTATATTAGGTTTGTTAGCATTACTACTGGGTTTTACATTTAGCATGTCGATGCAACGGTATGATAACCGCAGCATGGCGTTAATAGATGAAGCAAACACAATCGGCACAGCCATATTACGGGTTGAATTACTGCCACAAGAATACAAAAAACAAGCCAATGAATTATTTAAAGAGTATGTAGACTTACGAGTTGCTATAGGCCAATTAGATTTAACCAAACACGCGCAGCGTAACGACTACAATAATAAAATAGCCAACCTACAGCGTCAGTTATGGTCATTGGCTATCGCAGCCACAAATGTTGACCCAAGGCCTGTAACTACAGGAGCGTTTGTAAAATCGCTTAATGATGTAATAGACAGCCAAGGAAAGCGAAATGCTTTATTGCAAATGCATGTACCTGAGGTGGTATTAATACTGCTCTTTATTGTTTTTATTTCGTCTGGCGGCATTATGGGTTATTCCGCAGGACTCAGTGGTAAGCGAATGATTGTGCCCATAGTATTGGTTTCTTTGTTAATTACTTTAATCGTATTTATTATTATAGATTTAGACCGGCCAAAGCGCGGGCTTATACAAGTAGATCAAACGGTAATGATTGAGGTTTCAGAAAATATTAAATAGTAATAAAGAAGGGGTTTTAATTTAAGCGCGTAAATAACAATTATATTGTTTGCTGCTTTGGCGAACTAAATACTTATTTAGTTCGCCAATAAAAATGTTCGCGTAGTTTAAAATTACAGTAACGCTTTAACCTCAGGATCTGCAAACGCTAATTCAAAGCGCTCTTTATAAAGCATTTGTAAGTCGTTGGTATGCATACTTGGAATGTCTTGCTCGCCAGTAAAGTTTTTATTTATAAGCGTAGCACCAGTGCGATCCTTAATTATTAGATCAAAGTTATACCATGAGTTATCAGTAAAAGCGTGGTGATCATACTTCCATTCGTTAAGTACGATTATAATAGTCGCAGTATCGCTATCTGCTTTAATGTCATTAATATCGACCTGTGGTGTGGTAGCTATTAGCTTAGCGTTAATACCAGAGCGAATAAAACCAGCAGCAAGGCGTTTACCTAAGTGTTGTGGCATAGTTTCGCCAGTAATGATGTTTTGTGTATAAGGTATACCAAAGCCAGAGCGACTTAATCCTTCAAAACCAGAGAGTTTGTCACCATTTACAACATATGGGCGATGATCTACCACTGCAATTTGTATTTCATCAACTTGGGGCTTATTTAACGTAGGAGCTGCTTGTTCTGCAGTCATAATGGCCGTACAGCCGGTAGTTAAAAGTAGGGTAACAGCGATAAAGATTGAAGCTATTTTGTTCACATTATATTCCTTTTATGTGTATTTATGATTAAATAAAACCAAATTACAGATCGTTAGGTAATGCCATGAAAGTAATGGATTTTATTGGGCAAGATAGTATTAACAAAAGCTGAATAAATCAAGGCAGTATTAACTTTTATTTTTTTTATGGGCTTAAAGTACTGCTTTTAGCTAGAGTAGGTGTTTAAAATATTAAAATGTGAGTGAAATATATTACCAATTATTAAGCTTTTACAATGACTGTATTTACACCTTGTTACAGTAATTTGTCGCACAAAGCTGCAAACTGTCTTTTTATTGTTATTATGAAATGAAATAACATTGTAAGGACGATAACCTTGAAACTACGCACTTTATTAACAGCAATAGCAGTAGCGGTTGCACCGGCAATATCGCCGATGGTTGCGGCTTATCAAACACAAGATACCCGCTTATTACGCTTTCCCGATATTCATAAAGAATCAGTAACCTTTGTTTATGCGGGCGATATTTATATAGCAAACACTAAAACAGGTAAAAGCACGCGCTTAACTGATCATATTGGTTTTGAAACTTTTCCTAAATTTTCGCCAGATGGCAGCCAAATCGCTTTTTCTGCCCAATATAATGGCAGCCGCCAAGTGTATGTAATGAACCGCGATGGCTCCGACTTAAAACAACTGACTTATTATAACGACGTAGGTGTAATGCCGCCGCGCGGAGGTTTTGATTATCGTGTACTTGATTGGACCCCAGACGGTAAGCATATTGTGTTTAGAGCTAACCGTACCCCTTATGGTCAGCGTGTTGGCCGACCTTATATAGTGCCTGCTGCGGGTGGCCTAGAGCAACCATTAGCCATACCAGAAACTGGCGGTGGCATGTTATCGCCCGATGGCAAACAGTATGTGTATACACCCATTGATCGCGAATTTCGTACTTGGAAACGCACCCGTGGCGGGCGCGCACAAGATGTATGGGTTTACGATTTAGAAAATAACAAATCAAAGCAATTAACAACCAACAGAGCAACCGACCAACAGCCTACTTGGGTTAACAATAACATTTACTACGTGTCGGACAGAGAATACACGCTAAATTTATACAAACATCAAGATGGCAAAAATCCGATAAAAGTAACTAACCACAGCGACTTTGATGTGCTTTGGCCCTCGGCTGGGCCCAACGCCATAGTGTATGAAAATGGTGGTTATTTGTATCGCTTTGATGACGCCACGCAGCAATCTGAAAAGCTGAGCATAAATGTTCAAGGTAACCGTGAACATACAATGGCCTACAGTAAAAATGTTAGTGACTTTATTGATTCAATGGACGTATCGCACGATGGAAAAAGAGTACTATTTACAGCACGCGGCGAACTGTTTTCTGTGCCGGTTAAAAATGGCCCAACCCGAAACTTAAGCCATACGCCAAAAGGGCGTGAAATATCGGCTACATGGTCGCCCAATGGACGCTATATTGCTTACATGAGTGATGAAACAGGCGAGTACGAAATTTACCTAAAAGACAGAGCTAACAATAACCAAGTTAAGCAACTGACCAGTAATGGCAGTATTTGGCGTTTTGAGCCAGTTTGGTCACCAGATAATAAAAAGTTATTGTTTAGCGATCAGAATCACACCCTGTGGTGGCTCGATATTAAAACCGGTAAGCAGCGTAAAATTGATACCGCAAAATATAATGAAGATGGTTTAACTAGCTATATTTGGTCGCCTAATAGCGAGGATATAGTGTTTGTTAAAAATAACGAAAATCGCTACGCCTCATTATGGCATTACAATTTAAAAGACAAACGCGTTACTCGCTTAACTGATGACATGAGCAGTGAGACAAACCCAGCGTTTTCTCCCGACGGGCAGCAATTGTATTTCACATCAGAGCGCGACTTTAATTTAACTTTTAGTAGCTACGAGTTTGACTACATGTTTAACAATGCAACCCGACTGTATTCGGTTGCAGTAAATAGTAAAATCAAGCCACTTAATACACCGCTGAGTGACGAAATAAGCATTGTTGATTCAAAAGCAGATAAAGACGATAAAAAATCAGCTAAAGCACCCAGCAACTATATAGAAAGTAACGGCTTTATGAGCCGCGTTGTGGCGCTAAATGTACCTGCAGGAAATTACGGCGCACTAAGCGGCGTAAAAGACGGCGTATTAACACTATCGGCAGGAGAGCTTAAGTTAGTGCCTAATGCCGTTGATGGTGAAGTTGCCACAATAGCAGCAGGAGTGAGTAATTATAAAGTGTCGGCTAATGCTGAGCATATTATTGCTCGTGCAGGAAAAAACATTAGCGTAATAAAGCCAGAAGCTAAACAAGACTTAAAAGCTACGCAACTTAACTTGCAAGATATGGTATTAAAAATTGACCCGCAAACCGAATGGGCACAAATGTATCGTGAAGGCTGGCGCACTCTGCGCGACTGGTTTTATGACGAAAACCATCATGGCCAAGATTGGAATGCTATTTTAGCGCGTTACCAACCTATGGCAGACGCTATTGCACATCGAGCCGACCTAGATTATGTATTAAGTGAAATAGCAGGCGAAATAAACTCAGGGCATATTTATGTTAACTCGGGCGATATGCCAACATCTCCTCGTTTACAGCATGGCTTATTGGGCGCAGAAATTAGCGCGCATAAATCAGGCTTTGTAAAAATAGAGACTATTTTTAAAGGCGAAAACTGGCACGAAAACTTTCGCTCACCGCTAAACGAAACCGGCATTAACGCCAATGTAGGCGATTACGTAATTGCAGTAAATGGCCGCTCAGTAAAAAGCGTAGTCAACTTTTACGAACTACTAGAAAACACCCAAGGTAAATCGGTTGAATTACTACTCAGTAAATCACCAAGCCTAAAAAACAGCTGGAAAGTAATGGTAACGCCTATTGCCAGCGAAACTGGATTGCGTTACTTACAGTGGGCACAATCGCGCGCTGAGTATGTTAATAAGCTTTCAGATGGGCGTATTGGCTACGTGCATTTACCTAACACCCATTACGAAGGTAACCGTTCGTTATTTAAAAACTTTTTACCGCAAACTAATAAAGAAGCGATGATCATAGACGATCGTTACAATGGCGGCGGTTTTATACCTGAACATATGATCACTTGGTTAGCGCGTAAACCGCTTAACTACTGGAAACGCCGTGGTGTAGAGCCAACTAAAACCCCGCAGTTTGCACACGATGGCCCTAAAGCTATGCTGATCAATGGCTACTCTAGTTCAGGCGGCGACGCACTACCGTATTACTTTCGCCAAGCAGGTTTAGGCAAATTAATTGGTACGCGTACCTGGGGCGGTTTAATTGGTATTTCGGGCAACCCTGGGCTTGTAGATGGTGGCTCAGTTATTGCCGCTACTTTTAGAATTTTAGATAACGAAGGTAACTGGATCATTGAAAATGAAGGCGTAAGCCCAGACATAGAAGTGATTGATCGCCCAGAGCTTATTCAAGCCGGACAAGATCCGTCGATTGAACGCGCTGTAAAAGAGTTATTAAAAGAGCTTAAAGCAAATCCGAAAAAACCATTGGTAGTGCCAGCACCACCGAGTGAATTTGGTCGCTAATTGCAATAAATTAAGCTGCTAAGTCACGCAGCCTGTTAGCTACTTTGCGTGTGCTTGGTAGCTAACTAATTTATTAGAGTATTATTAAAAGCGTGATACCGCGCTTTAGTTAAAAGAGAGCTTATAGTGAAAAAATTATTACAGGTAGATTTTGATTTTGCAGGCCCGTTTGGGGAGCAAATGTCAGCAGCATTAAAAGATTTAGCCGAATCAATTAACCATGAACCCGGTATTATTTGGAAAATTTGGACCGAAAACCAACAAGGTCAACTTGCTGGTGGTATTTACTTATTTGAAGATGAAGCATCAGCTAATGCGTATTTAACTATGCACACCGCACGCTTAAAGGCTATGGGGGTTGCCCAAGTTCGTGGCCAATTATTCGATGTAAACCTGCCATTATCAGCGATTAATAACGCACCGCTTACCGTTAAATAGATTAGTTAAATAGTTAGTTAAATAGTTAAGCAGCCAAATAATAAGACGGGTTAAAAAATCATTTAAATTAAAGGCTGCCTAGTGCAGCCTTTTTTCAAAGCCCACAAATTAAATAACGTATTTTATATAGAGGAGTTACGCAAGAGCGGAGCGAAACCGAACAAGGGAATTAATAATACTCTATTCATCTCAGAGTGTTTAGATATGCTTTGCTACACAGAACATCCATGCTTTAGTTTTTAACAACATTCACAAAACATAAGTCGCTAAAGAAGGTGTCATATAAGCTTATTTAGCATCATTTTGATACTTAATAAGCTTGTTTACCTTAGAGTTAGTATAATTGGATTTATATACTTCGCTCGATATTGTTATTGAGCTTAAGTATAAAGTATTGTATTTAACATTTATTTTAACTATAGTTTGTACCATATAAAGTACAACTAAAGGTACGATCATGAGTAGGCTTCATTTAGATCAAGATATTCAGCCGCTTTCAGATTTTAGAGCTGGAGCTGCATCATTTATACGCCAAGTTAATGAAACCAGAAGGCCAATTGTAATAACTCAAAGGGGTAAAGGCGTTGCTGTGGTTTTAGATGTTGCTGAATATGAATCTATGCAGGAAAAAATAGAGTTATTAGAGGAAATACAAAAAGCTGAAGATCAACTCTCTATGGGGCTGGGTATTTCAAACTCAGATGCTCGTGCGCAAGTTTTAAAGAGTATTAAAGATTGAAAGTAGTTTGGTCGCCTTTAGCATTAGAAAAATTAGTCACTATGGCTAAATTTATTGCTTTTGATAAACCATCGGCGGCTGACAAATGGGTTAATGATATTTTTGATCGAACAGATTTACTTGGTACTCAACCTGAACTAGGTCGGGAAGTGCCAGAATTATTAGGCTCAAGATATCGTGAATTAATATTTGGTAGCTATCGAATTATTTATAAAGTTGAACATGAAATTAAAATACTCACATTACGCAATAGGCGTCAATTGCTTAGCTTGAGCGATGTAGAGCAATAATTAACCAGAAAAGTTAATTGTTAAGCCCAAAGACTGCGCTGGGCTTAATCTATTGCTAATTCTCTAAGTTTAGAATTTTTCATTTATCTCTTAAACCTAATCCCAAACCCGCCAACACCCAGCAACAACACAAATCCCCATACAAACATGTTGCCGTATTGGCTGTACACGCTGTCGCCTTGTATTAACTTAACGTCGGCTTTCATGGTGGTTGCTTCAAACTGTGGCATGCTTTGTTGCGTGTGGCTTATTGGGTCGTATACGCCGCTTACGCCGTTGTTAGTAACACGTATTAGTGGCCGCTGTAGCTCTAGAGCGCGCATGCGAGCGATTTGCATATGCTGGTGGGGGCCAATGGAGTCGCCAAACCAAGCATCGTTACTTACGGTAAAGAGTAAATCTGAGCTGTGCTGATAATTACCACGCACTAGGTCGGCAAATACTATTTCGTAGCATATAGCGGGTAGTATATTAAAGCCGTTAGCACGTAGGTTGTTTTGTACTTTGTCGCCACGGGTAAACGACGACATAGGTAAATCAAACAACGGTGCAATAGGGCGCAGTAAATCTTCAAATGGTACAAATTCGCCAATAGGGAGTAATTGGTGTTTTTGATAGCGGTTTTTATCTAGGTAGCGGTAGTGGCCGTGTTCATCATCTTTATTTTTATTACCCACTACTATAAGGGTATTAAAAATAGTTTTAGTGTCGAGTTGGTAGTCAACAACACCGGTAATTAGCGCGGTTTTATTAAATGAAGCGGCACTGTCTAAGCCTGCTAGGTATGAGTCGGCAAGCGCTTCTATTTCGGGTACTGCGGCTTCGGGCCATACTATTAAGTCGGCGTCCCAGTGTGTGCGGGTTAGGTCCTGGTATTTACTCATGGTGGTCCAAAACTGGCTGGGATCAAAGCGCAGATTTTGTTTTATATTACCTTGTACAAGTAATGTCGACATACTTTTGCCAGAGTACTGTGCTGTACCTGTGGTGTATGCACCGGCAAAAAGTAGTGCTAAAGCACTGCTGGTTATGGCCAATGTTTTAAAATCTTTTTGGCTTAGGCGATACAATGCAAAACCAATGGCAATACATACTAAGGTTAAACCAAATTCGCCAATATAAGGGGCAAGCAGTCTAAGTGGGCTGTCGGTTTGCGTATAACCAAAACTTAACCATGGAAAGCCTGTTAGTAAGTGTGCGCGTAAGTATTCGCTTATGGCAAAACTTACAATTAATAATGCGCCATAACTTTTAGGGCCGCTGGCAAAGCGAGTTGTTGCCCAAAAGGCAAGTGCAGGAAATAACGCTAAGTATGAACACAATAAGGCCATAAGCGCTAAAGAAGCGATTAATGGCATACCGCCAAAAGTGGCTATAGATACATGTACCCAGCTAATACCAGCACCAAACCAACCTAAACCAAATATAAAGCCATATTTAGCGGCTGTTTTTGCGTGTGTTTTACCGGTGTTTTTTGGATTAATACAAAAAATGATGGCAGCAAGGCTAAAAAACGCAATGGGCCAAATTTCAAAGGGGGCATAGGCAAAAGTTAAAATAAGGCCCGCAATTAATGCGAGCCATGCTTTTTTATCTTTTGCTAATAAGGTGAACTTAGTTAGCAGAATCTTCACTGTAGTTATCATCAACCTTAGGAACGGTGACTTGCAGTTGCAAGATGCGGCGATTGTCAGAGTTGGTTACTTTAAATTGGTAACCTTCTATATCAATGGTTTCGCCACGGCTTGGCATGTGGCCAAAGGCATGTAATACAGTGCCACCAATAGTATCGGCGTCATCTGTGCTGTAACCTGTTTTAAAATGCTCGTTAAAGTCATCAACAGGGGTTAGCGCTTGTACTACGTAAACATGCTTAGCAAGTTGGCGAATATCTTGTTGCTCTTCTTCTTCGTCGTGTTCGTCTTCTATTTCGCCCACGATTATTTCAAGAATATCTTCAATAGTGACTAAGCCCGATACACCGCCGTATTCATCAATAACAATAGCCATATGGTAGCGTTGCTGACGAAATTCGTTAAGCAGGGTATCGACACGTTTACTTTCGGGTACTACCATTGCTGGGCGTAAATAATCGCGCAGTGAGGGCAGTAAGTCGTCTTTGTTTAAGATTAGGGGTAATAAATCTTTAGCGAGTAAAATCCCTTCTACATGGTCTTTGTCCTCACACACCACCGGAAAGCGTGAGTGCGTAGAGTGAACCATCATAGGTATGAGCTCTTCAAGCGGGCTGTCGATCTCAAGGGTGATCATTTGTGAGCGCGGCACCATAATGTCTCGCACTTTAAGCTTAGACACGCCAAGCACACCTTCAATCATCTCTTTGGTTTCTGGATCGATTACATCCCGCTCTTGCGCATCGGCAATTACTTCAACCAGCTCTTCTCTGTTCTGGGGTTCCCCTTGAAACTTTTGGGCTATTCGGCCCAGCCAGCTTTTTCCAGAAGAACCCTGGCTAGAATGCGAGTTACCGTCGCTCATTATATCTGATTACTCCGTTTATTTAAATTTCGTCCCGATATGGGTCTGCTATGTTTAGCTCAGCAAGTAATTGCTTTTCTATACTTTCCATCTCAAAAGCATCTTCACTCTTTATATGGTCAAATCCAAGCAAATGCAAGCATCCATGAATAACCATATGAGCAAAGTGGTCATGAAATGACTTTTCTTGCTCAATTGCTTCAGCCAATACAATAGCTGGGCAAATAACTAAATCACCTACTAAAGGAATATCTATTCCCGGTGGTGCTTCAAACTCAAACGACAGTACATTGGTAGGCTTGTTTTTACCACGGTAGTCGTTGTTGAGTTGTTGCGACTGCGCTTCGTCACTAATTACAATAGTGAGTTCAGATTCGTCGCGGTATTGGCTAAGGGCTTTGTCGGCCCAAAGCGCAAATTGTGCCTCGCTTGGTAAGTTGTCAAACTCACAGGCTATTTGTAAATCAAGTTCAGTGTTCACGGTATTACTCTTTAGTAGCAGGCGGTTGTTGAGCGGCAAGTTGCTCTCGGGCTTTTTGCTTTTTTAGGCGCATAAGTCGCTCGCTTTCATCGTTGCGCTCGTAGGCTTCAACAATACGCGCAACCACAGGGTGGCGAACTATGTCTTGGGCTTTAAAGTGGTTAAAGCTTATTTCGTCTACGCCATCGAGTACTTCCATTGCATGGCGTAAGCCTGAGCGCACACCACGTGGTAAATCTACTTGCGTTATGTCGCCAGTAATAACCGCTTTTGAGTTAAACCCAATACGGGTTAAAAACATTTTCATTTGCTCTGCGGTGGTATTTTGGCTTTCATCTAAAATAATAAAGGCATCATTAAGCGTACGCCCACGCATATAAGCAAGTGGGGCAATTTCAATAACGTTTTTTTCGATTAGTTTTTCTACTTTTTCAAAGCCAAGCATTTCAAATAGCGCATCGTAAAGCGGGCGCAAGTATGGGTCGACCTTTTGGCTTAAATCGCCCGGTAAAAAACCGAGCTTTTCACCTGCTTCTACCGCTGGGCGGGTAAGCAATATACGGCGAATTTCTTGGCGCTCTAGGGCATCAACTGCAGTTGCCACAGCTAAGTATGTTTTGCCTGTACCAGCAGGGCCAATGCCAAAGGTAATATCGTGATGCAAAATATTAGAAACGTATATACCTTGGTTTTCGTTACGCGGCTTTATAACACCACGGCGCGTTTTAATCACCATTTCTTTGGTGTAAGTGCTGGTTGTGGCGTCTTGTTCAAGGGCGTTTGATTCGGTAATGGCTAAGTGCACGTTGTCGGGTTCTATTTCGCCAATTTCGCCGCGCACAGGTTGAGTATCAATATAAAGGTTTTTTAAAATTTCTACAGCGCTGGCGCTACTGTAAGTTTTGCCTGTGACTTTAAAAAAGTTATCGCGGTGGATAATTTCAACACCGAGTCGGCGTTCAATTTGTTTGATGTTTTCGTCAAACGGGCCACATAAAGAAGAAAGGCGTTTGTTATCGGCAGGTTCTAAATAAATCTCTAATGTTTTTAACTGATTACTCAAAATTACTTCCTATAGCATGGCGCCAGTGTTAACTGGCGCTAAAATTTCCACTAAGGGACGAAAGTAGCAACGCCAATTTCGTTTATAGTGTCAGGTTTAGGCTCAAGGCTTGCAGCTTTAGTTAAAATAGCTGAAGGAGCGATTTCACGGCGTAAGTTCATTTCTGATTCTGTACGAATTAAGTCACCACGTAAAGAATTAGGTAGTGCCTCGGTAATACGTACGTCAACAAACTGACCGATCACTGTATGTGGGCCAACAAAGTTAACTACACGGTTGTTTTCGGTACGGCCACGTAATTCCATTGGGTTCTTTTTAGAAGGACCTTCAACGAGTATACGCTGCTCTGTATCGAACATTTGACGGCTAATTTGTTGCGCCATTTGTGTAATACGATTTTGCAGTAAGTATAAACGCTCTTTTTTCTCTTGCTCGGTTACGTCATCTGGCAAGTCGGCCGCTGGTGTACCTGGGCGTGCACTGTAAATAAAGCTAAAGCTCATATCAAAACCAACGTCGCTAATTAGCTTCATGGTTGCTTCAAAGTCATCTTGGGTTTCACCCGGAAAACCAATAATAAAATCTGACGACATGCTTAAGTTAGGACGAATTTTGCGTAACTTACGAATTGTCGACTTATATTCAATTGCCGTATGGCCGCGTTTCATTAGGTTTAAAATACGGTCTGAACCACTTTGTACTGGTAGATGTAAATGATCTACAAGCTCTGGTACATCGGCGTATACGTCAACTATATCTTGGGTAAACTCTACTGGATGCGATGTGGTGTAACGAATACGGTCAATACCATCAATGGCAGCAATAAGACGAATTAAATCCGAAAAATAACAAATTTCGCCATCGTGTGTGTCGCCGCGGTACGCGTTTACGTTTTGGCCAAGCAGGTTTACTTCACGTACGTTTTGCTCAGCAAGCTGGGCAATTTCTAATAGTACGTCATCTACTGGGCGGCTAACTTCTTCGCCGCGAGTGTATGGTACAACACAAAAAGTACAGTACTTAGAGCAGCCTTCCATAATAGATACAAACGCAGATGGGCCATCGGCTTTTGGCTCTGGTAAACGGTCAAATTTTTCAATCTCTGGGAATGAAATATCAACAACCGATGAGCCTTTATCGCCTTGCACTTGTTTAATCATTTCTGGTAAACGGTGCAGCGTTTGTGGGCCAAAAATAACGTCTACAAATGGCGCACGCTGGCGAATAGAGTCACCTTCTTGTGAGGCAACACAACCACCTACGCCAATAATTAAGTCTGGCTTGTCGTCTTTTAACAACTTCCAACGACCTAACTGATGGAACACTTTTTCTTGTGCTTTTTCACGAATTGAACAGGTGTTAAGTAAAATTACGTCGGCATCTGTTGCATCATCAGTTAGCTGGTAGCCATTGGTGGCATCTAAAAGTTCAGCCATTTTCTGAGAGTCGTATTCGTTCATCTGACAACCCCAGGTTTTAATATGCAGCTTTTTGCTCATTGAAATATTGCCTCGTGTTCAATTCGATAGTGGCACAAAAATGTGCTAGAAACAGGATTAAGTGAAATGCATTACTGCGCTATACCCACTTAAAGGACGCGTATTTTAGCTGGATACACACGTAAATCCAAGTATAGTTTTCATGTTTGTGATTTCAAATCAATGCAGCTTTAGTTTTATCCACAGTTGAGCGTATCCTTTGGCACATAACAAGCTAATTACGATACAATTAAAATAGTTTTAAGAAATTAAAAAGATGAGAACATGACAAAAAATAAAGTAATTGTTGTGGGTGCTGGCATGGTGGGTGCTGCTATGGCAATTAAACTTGCCCAGCAAGGCAAAGCAGTGCGCATAATAGAAAAAAAACTAATAAATCCGCAGCAAGTTTTAAGCAGTGATCAGGTTGATATTCGCGTATCGGCAATAAATCGTTTTTCAGAAAAGCTGCTAGACGAATTGGGCGCAATGCCACTTTTAAAACAAAGTAGGTTAGCGCCGTATCAACAATTAGAAGCGTTTGAGCGCGGTGGTGATAATTTATTATTTGATTGCGCCGATATAAACACCACGCATTTAGGCCACTTAATTGAAAATAACCTAATTCAAGCCAGTTTATGGCAGCAATTTGAGCAATACAACATTGAAGTTATTGAGCAAGCAGCGCCTATTACGAGTATTGAGCAAACCTCAGATGCAATTACGCTAGTGTATGGTGAGCAAACGTATACCGCTGATTTAGTTATTGCAGCCGACGGCGGGCAATCGCAATTACGCGCTAAAGCCAACATAGGTATAACCGGTTGGCAGTATCAGCAGCACTGCATGGGCGTACTTATAAAACTTGATGCGCCGCAACAAGTAAAAACGTGGCAGCAATTTACTCCCACCGGCCCTTTGGCCTTTTTACCTATGCAGGCTCCTTACGCTAATTTAATTTGGTATGACGATGCCAATACACTGCAAAGCTTTAAAGGTTTAAACCCGCTGCAACTTAAAACACATATTGTTAAAAAGTTTCCTGAGCTTGCCGGTGATTTTACCGTGTTAAAGCACGCGGTGTTTCCACTGGCTCGCCAGCACGCAAATAAATATTCGCAAGGGCGACTAGTGCTTGTAGGTGACGCTGCACATACTATTAACCCATTAGCCGGGCAGGGCGTAAATTTAGGCTTTCAAGACGTTGTAGCGCTTGCACAGGTGCTATTAAGTGCTGATGACATAGGTTGCCCATTAAAATTAAATGAGTATGAAAAATCGCGCCGCAAAGCAAATTTATTAATGATGAGTATGATGGATGCCTGCTACTTTGGCTTTTCTAATCAAATTGCACCATTAAAATGGGCGCGTAGCCAATTTTTAAAAATAGCTAACAATACCGGACCGGTAAAAAACTGGGTTTTAAAATACGCTATTAGCGGCGAGTTAAATTAATACTAATTGCTATAACATTTGCGAACTATTGAAAAGGCTCATTTATGGGTCTTTTTTTATGCTTATTTATTGATTAAAAGTGCGGTAGCAGAGGGGCTGCTAATAAAATATAGCCACTAAAATACAGTTATTAAAATAAGATTTTATAGATAGATTAAAAATACAGAAGTTTAAAATAAATAGATTTAAAATGAGTAGTTATGAGTACTTATGAGTACTTATGAGTAATACAAAAAGGAAGAGTAATTTAAGTAGGAAGTATAAACAAATTGGCTGGGATACCAGGATTTGAACCTGGGAATGCCAGGATCAAAACCTGGTGCCTTACCGCTTGGCGATATCCCAACTATAAATTTGTACAAGTTTTCGTTCTAGTTAAGAACATGGTGCGGAAGGAGAGACTTGAACTCTCACATCCTAAGATACTGGAACCTAAATCCAGCGCGTCTACCAATTCCGCCACTCCCGCATCACTAATTTGCTAATTTAAACTCTAAGCTAGAGCTATTCTTTAAACAACTTTCCTTGGTAGAAGAAGTTGGCTGGGATACCAGGATTTGAACCTGGGAATGCCAGGATCAAAACCTGGTGCCTTACCGCTTGGCGATATCCCA
>NZ_JACJES010000001.1:54013-95000 GCF_014164175.1 Pseudoalteromonas sp. SG44-5
ACAAAGAATAATTGATAGTTTTATTTCTTATCAAGAAATGGTGCGGAAAGAGAGACTTGAACTCTCACAACCGAAGTTACTGGAACCTAAATCCAGCGCGTCTACCAATTCCGCCACTCCCGCATCGTTTGTGTAATAAAACACAGTTTGCAATTTTAAGCTCTTAGCTGAGCTATTCTTTAAACAACTTTCCTTGGTAGAAGAAGTTGGCTGGGATACCAGGATTTGAACCTGGGAATGCCAGGATCAAAACCTGGTGCCTTACCGCTTGGCGATATCCCAACAAAGAATAATTGATAGTTTTATTTCTTATCAAGAAATGGTGCGGAAAGAGAGACTTGAACTCTCACAACCGAAGTTACTGGAACCTAAATCCAGCGCGTCTACCAATTCCGCCACTCCCGCATTACTTTGTGTTATTAAACACTAGGTAGTTATTTTAAACTCTTCATTGAGCTGCAATTTAACTCTTGCAGAGCCATTTCTAAAAGAAGAAATGGTGGCTAAGACGGGATTTGAACCTGTGACCCCATCATTATGAGTGATGTGCTCTAACCAGCTGAGCTACTTAGCCATTGTTGGCTGGGATACCAGGATTTGAACCTGGGAATGCCAGGATCAAAACCTGGTGCCTTACCGCTTGGCGATATCCCAACAAAAACAATTGATAGTTTTAATTCTTATCAAGAATGGTGCGGAAGGAGAGACTTGAACTCTCACATCCTAAGATACTGGAACCTAAATCCAGCGCGTCTACCAATTCCGCCACTCCCGCATTACTTTGTGTAATTAAACACTAGGTAGTTATTTTAAACTCTTCATTGAGTAACAAAAAAAATAATGGTGGCTAAGACGGGATTTGAACCTGTGACCCCATCATTATGAGTGATGTGCTCTAACCAGCTGAGCTACTTAGCCATATTTTTTCGTTAGCACTTCATCGCTGAGTGCGGGGCGTATTATGCTGATATGGCCCAAATTCGTCAACACCTTTTTTGCAAAAAAACACTTAACTTGGTTTGTTTGCAGGAAAAGTAAGCTAAGCGGCTAAAATTTAGCATAAATGCTGTTTTTTTAGCTGCATTAAAAACACTAAACTTAAACTTATTCGCAGTTCTTCAATTTTGCTAAACAAATACAGACGTTAAAAAACCACAGCAGGTATTAAAGAAATAAAAAAGGCTCGTAAAAACGAGCCTTTAAAATCATCACCACACTAAATTTGGGTAATGTATATTTATACGTTGAACAAGAAGTTCATTACATCGCCGTCTTTTACAATGTACTCTTTACCTTCTTGGCGCATTTTACCTGCTTCTTTTGCGCCGCTCTCACCCTTAAAGGCAATAAAGTCGTCAAAAGCAATCGTTTGTGCGCGAATAAAGCCACGCTCAAAGTCGGTATGAATTTTACCTGCTGCTTGTGGCGCAGTTGCACCTACAGGAATAGTCCATGCGCGTACTTCTTTTACGCCTGCTGTAAAGTAGGTTTGTAATTGCAGTAATTCATAGCCACCACGAATAACAAGGTTAAGGCCTGGCTCTTCTAAACCAAGATCAGCCATAAACTCAAGCTTGTCTTCTTCATCTAGCTCAGAAAGCTCAGATTCAATAGCAGCACATACAGGAACAACAATCGCATCTTCTGCTGCGGCAATAGCGCGTACAACATCAAGGTATGGGTTGTTTTCAAAACCATCTTCAGCAACGTTAGCAATATACATTGTTGGTTTGATAGTTAAAAAGTTAATAGAGCTGATAGCTGCTTTTTCTTCTTTAGTTAACTCTAAAGAACGTAATGTTAAGCCTTCATCAAGGTGTACTTTTACTTTTTCAAGTACTGCATTTTGCTCTTTTGCGTCTTTATCGCCACCTTTAGCTTTTTTAGCATTACGGAACGATGCTTTTTCAGCGCTGTCCATATCGGCAAGCACTAATTCAGTGTTTATAACGTCAATATCATCAGCAGGGTCAATAGTGCCAGCTACGTGAATAATATTATCATCATTAAAACAGCGAACTACGTGGCCAATGGCGTCAGTTTCACGAATATTAGCTAAAAACTGGTTACCAAGACCTTCACCTTTAGATGCGCCTTTTACTAAACCGGCAATATCTACAAACTCCATACTTGTTGTAAGAATGCGCTGTGGGTTTACAATTTTAGCAAGTGCGTCTAGGCGAGGATCAGGCACTGGTACCACACCTGTATTAGGCTCAATGGTACAAAAAGGAAAGTTAGCGGCTTCAATACCCGCTTTTGTTAATGCATTAAAAAGTGTCGATTTACCCACATTAGGCAAGCCAACAATGCCACATTTAAAACCCATAGTAAGATACCTTGTTTAGATTCGTTTAAACGGCGAACTTGTACCCAAGTTACTAGGGTTTAAACGAATGTAGTCTGTTTTGTGCTTTTAACACACCATCTTTTGCAAGTATTTCCATGCAGCGTACCGCTTCATCAATGGCAGCATCCATTTTTTCTTGGTCTGCTTTGGCCGCTTTTCCTAGCACCCAACCAGTTACCATTTCACGATGCCCCGGATGACCTACACCAATGCGCAAGCGCATAAAGTCTTTTTGATTTGCCATTTTTGCAATAATGTCTTTTAAGCCATTATGACCGCCGTGTCCGCCGCCTTTCTTTAATTTGGCAACGCCAGGTTCTAAGTCTAATTCATCGTGGGCAACTAAAATGCTTTCCACAGGAATTTTGAAAAAATTAGCTAAACTACCGACCGCTTTACCACTTAAGTTCATATAAGTAGTGGGGATCAATAATTTGAATTCTTGATCTTGAATAATCACTTTACCTGTAAGGCCGTGATATTTAGGATCGTGTTTTAGAGTGCAGTTATAGCGTGCAGCGAGTTGCTCAATGAACCAAGCACCTGCATTGTGGCGTGTGTTTGCGTATTCGGGGCCTGGATTAGCCAGGCCCACAAGCATTTGAATAGAATTCAAGGTGTTAAGCCTTAAATATTATTCTGCTGCGTCTTCAGCTTCATCTTCAGTTGGAGCTGATTTGTTAGCTTTAACAATTAGGATAGACTGATCGTGACCAGGACCTTTTGCTAAATCTATTGATGAAACGCCAGCTGGTAATGCAACATCAGAAATATGTAGAGAATCGCCTGCAACTAATTTTGAAACATCTACTGTTACGAAATCAGGGATTGCTTTAGGGAAACAAGAAATTTCGATTTCAGTTAACTGACGAACAACAGTTGTACCAAGTTTTTCTACAACGTCTTCACCAACAAAGTGGATTGGAACAATAGTATGTAGCTTTTGGTTTGCATCGATACGTTGGAAATCAAGGTGTGTAACTTTAGGCTTGAAAGGGTGACGTTGAATATCTTTTAGGATAGTTTCAACAGACTCGCCGCCAATATTAAGTGTAAGAATTTGCGTGTAAAAACCTTCGCTTTCTTGAGCTTTAATCACATCTTTATGATCTAAAGTGATTGAAGTAGCTTCTTTGTTTGCGCCGTAAACGATAGCAGGCACTTTGTCTTCGCGACGTAGGCGGCGGCTCGCACCAGTACCAGTTTGCTCGCGAAGTTCTGCGTTATATACATAAGTTTTGTTTGACATAATAGTTTCCAATAATTAAAAGTATAGGGCCTTTGCGACCAAGGTCCCTAGCCAAAAGGCGCGCTATCATAACATCGCCCCCCAGCAAAATATATAACAGTTACGAAAAAAGCGCCAAAAGGCGCTTTTTAAAATTAAAGTTACTTAGCTTCGCTAAAGTAGATCTTTAATTAATGCTCAAACATTGCTGAGATAGACTCTTCGTTACTAATACGACGAATAGTTTCTGCAAGCATGTCGGCAAGTGTAAGTACTTTAACAATATTAAGTGCTTTAAGCTCTGCAGACAGTGGAATAGAGTCAGTTACAATAACTTCGTCAATCACTGAATTGCGCAAGTTTTCAGCCGCTTTACCCGAAAGAATAGGGTGAGTAGCATATGCAAATACGCGCTTAGCACCGTGTTCTTTAAGTGCTTCAGCTGCTTTACATAATGTACCGCCGGTATCAATCATATCATCAACGATAATACAATCACGACCTTCAACATCACCAATAATATGCATCACTTGAGAAACGTTTGCCTGTGGGCGACGTTTATCAATAATAGCTAAATCGGTATCGTTTAGTAGTTTTGCAATAGCACGCGCACGTACAACGCCACCAATATCTGGAGATACAACAACAACGTCGTCAAAATGACGTGCTTTCATATCTTCAAGTAAAACAGGGCTACCAAATACGTTATCTACAGGTACATCAAAGAAGCCTTGGATTTGCTCAGCGTGTAAATCAACCGTAAGAACGCGGTCAACACCTACACTAGATAAGAAATCGGCAACGACTTTAGCGGTAATGGGTACACGGGCAGAACGTACACGACGATCTTGACGAGCATAACCAAAATAAGGAATAACGGCAGTAATACGACCGGCAGATGCACGACGTAGAGCATCAACCATAACGATAAGTTCCATAAGGTTATCGTTTGTAGGGGCACAGGTTGATTGTAAGATGAAAACATCCGATCCACGAACATTTTCATTAATTTGAACACTGATCTCACCGTCGCTAAAACGGCCAACAACAGCATCGCCTAATTCAATATATAAACGTTTTGCAACTTTTTGAGCTAACTCAGGTGTTGCGTTACCAGCGAAGAGCTTCATGTCAGGCACGGTAGGGTTCCTCAGGCACTGAATTTTTGGACTAACAGGCAATAATTAAACCACTGCGTGTTAACTTATGACTACTTGTACGTTACTTCAATCAAATATGGCGGCTAACTCCGTATGAGCGGGAGAAGTATTAACGCTTGATGCGATAAACCCCTGCCAAGTATGGGGGAGATTAGCAAGTACATCTTGTGCTTGAACTTGCGTAGCAAATTCTACAAAACAACATGAACCTGTTCCGGTCATCTTTGATGGAGCGTATTTTAGCAACCACTGCAGGGTTTTTTCAACCTCGGGACACAGCTTTTTCACTAAAGATTCGCAATCGTTAGTTAAAATATGCTGTTGCCAGTCTCCTGAAATTTTTGGCGTGTCGCGTTTTAGTTCAGGATGAGTAAATATTTTAGCAGTACTTACATGTTGATTAGGGAAGACCACACAATACCACTTTTGCTCAAGCATTACTTGTTCTAATTGCTCACCAATCCCATGCGCTATGGCGCTTTTACCATGTATGAATACGGGTACATCGGCACCTAGTTGTAAGCCTAAATGAGCTAATTCATCTAAACTGAGGGCTGTTTTCCACAACTTATTTAAGGCTAATAATGTGCTGGCAGCGTCTGATGATCCACCGCCAACACCGCCGCCCATTGGCAAACGTTTAATTAAATTTATTTTCACGCCTTGCTTTATTTTGCACTGTGTTTGCAATAATAAAGCCGCTTTATAGATAAGGTTGTCGGTTGTGGCTATGCCATTTGTGTCGCCGGTAACAATAATTGCAGGTAAATCGCTTAACTCAAAACTAAGTTCGTCGCCATAATTTAAAAACGTAAACAGGGTTTCTAGTTCATGGTAACCGTCATCTCGGCGGCCATTAATATGTAAAAAAAGATTGAGCTTTGCCGGCGCAATAAGTGAAAATGAAGTGATATTATTCATGGTTAATTAAACTGCCAATCGTAGAGTTGAATTTTAATTTTAATTTTTTGATGGGTTAAGGTCAGTCTGCTGGGAAGCCAGTAGCCGCTTTTTTGCACAAAGCTAGCGTACTCAATTTGCCATTTTTTACCTGTACTATCAAACCATAATACGCTTTTAGCGCGGCCTAATTGATCAACCTTTAAAGTTTGGTCATCAATGGTGCCTTTTAACCAACTGTCGGCGTTATTTACCGGTAAAGCAAAACCGGTTAAACGTTTTAGTAATGCCGTTGCATTGGTGTCAAAATACTGCTCGCCATCATAGTTTAGTTCTGCCGTATTTGCAGTTTGTTTGAGTGACAATATACGTGTACCAATAAAAGTGGTGAGCACTAAATTATTGTTATTTTGGCTCTGTTGCCAGTTTAAGTTTGCAGATTGGCGCTCATCGGGGCTAATAAAAGCAAGTTTACCTTCTACTTGCCAAATACTTTGCTCAGCAAGATGTGTTTTCCAGTTTTCGTAAGTGGTTGTTTCTAAGTTTCTTTTTTGAGCGCAGCCGGCTAAAAACAAGAAAAACATAGCTAAAATAAAATATTGTCGAATCAAATGTTGCTCCTTACTTTCCATATTCCTGAGATTTTTGATAAAATTGCGGCCTTTAAAGTAGGGCTCATCAATATTTGGCAAATATGACCATAATCGCACTTGGTATTAATCACAAAACCGCTCCCGTAGAATTACGTGAAAAAGTGGCTTTTTCCCCTGAGCAAATTTCAGAGGCGCTACAGCAATTAAGTGGCCACGCCCATTTTAATGAGGCAGTGATTGTTTCCACCTGTAATCGAACTGAAGTGTATTGTAGCCTTGCACAGCAAAATTCCCAAACACTGTTGCAGTGGTTATCTAGTTTCCATGGTTTGGATGAACATGAACTGAGTAAAAACATTTACTGCCATGAAGGTAGTGATGCTATAAATCACTTAATGCGCGTAGCCTGTGGCCTAGATTCACTCGTACTGGGCGAGCCGCAAATTTTGGGGCAAATAAAGCAAGCGTATAACAGTGCTAAAACTCATAATGCTGTGGGCGTGACGTTTGATAGATTATTTCAAAAAACGTTTTCAGTTGCTAAGCAAGTACGTACTGAAACCAACATTGGTGCCAGTGCAGTGTCGGTTGCTTATGCGGCGGTTAATTTAGCTAAACATATTTATGGCAAGCTCGATAAAACCAATGTACTTCTCATTGGTGCCGGTGAAACAATTGAGCTAGTAGCCAAACATTTGTACCAAAATGAGCCGCAAAACATTACGGTTGCGAACAGAACCCTTGAGCGTGCACGTAGTTTAGCGGATCAAGTATCGGGTGATGTAATTGCACTTGCTCAGCTACCTGAGCGTTTACATAAAGCCGATATTGTTATTAGTTCTACCGCCAGCACACTGCCTATTATTGGTAAGGGTGTGGTGGAGCAAGCACTTAAACAGCGTCGTTATAAGCCTATGTTGTTTATTGATATTGCGGTTCCTCGCGATATTGAAAGCCAAGTGGGTGAACTTGACGATGCTTATTTATATTCTGTTGATGACTTACAAACCATTGTTAGCGAGAATATGAGTGCCCGAGAAGAAGCCGCTGAGCAGGCTGAAGTTATTATTACCGAGCGCACTAAAGAGTTTTTAATGTGGATACGCTCACTCGATTCGGTGGATTTAATTCGCCACTATCGAAACGATGTACAAACAATAAAGTCCGAACTTGTAGAGCGAGCAGTGAGTCAGCTCAATACAGGTAAAGATGCCGAAAAAGTTATTTTAGAGCTGGCCAATAAGTTAACCAATCGCTTAATGCACGCGCCTACCCGTGCTATTCAAGATGCAGCGAAAAAAGGTGAAGTGGCTCAGTTAAACCAATTGAAAAAAATGTTAGGTATTGATCAGGAATAGCAGTTAATGAAAGAATCCGTTTATCATAAGTTAGAAATCTTAGTTGAGCGTTATGAAGAAGTACAAGCGCTACTAAGCGACCCATCGGTCATTCGTGATCAAAACCGCTTTCGTGCACTTTCTAAAGAATACTCAGATTTAGAAGAGGTAGTAAAAACGTTTTTAAGCTACCAACAAGCGCAACAAGATGTAATAAGCGCAGAAGAAATGCTGAAAGATTCAGACCCAGATATACGTGAAATGGCGCAAGAAGAATACAAAGAAGCTAAAGCACAAATACTGACCATAGAAGATGAAATTCAAGTATTAATGCTGCCAAAAGATCCTAAAGACAATAATAACGTGTATTTAGAAGTGCGAGCGGGCACTGGTGGCGACGAAGCGGCTATATTTGCCGGCGACTTATTTAGAATGTACAGCCGTTATGCCGAAACTAAAAAATGGAAAGTAGATGTGGTGACCACCAACGAAGGTGAGCACGGCGGCTATAAAGAAATAATTGCTAATATTAGTGGTGAAGGCGTTTTTGGTCAGCTGAAATTTGAATCTGGCGTGCATCGTGTACAACGTGTACCAGAAACCGAATCGCAAGGTCGAGTTCATACCTCTGCGTGTACGGTTGCGGTAATGGCTGAAGTACCAGAAGCTGAGGCAATTGAAATTAATTCGGCCGATCTTAAAGTTGATACGTTTCGTGCATCAGGCGCGGGTGGTCAGCACGTAAATAAAACCGATTCTGCTATTCGTATTACCCATATACCTACCGGTGTGGTTGTAGAGTGTCAGGATCAGCGCTCGCAACATAAAAACCGTGCTAAAGCTATGTCGGTACTTGCAGCGCGTTTGCAACAAGCTGAAGACGAAAAGCGCGATGCAGCAGAAGCCTCTGAGCGTCGTAACTTAGTAGGCAGTGGCGATCGCTCTGAGCGTATTCGTACTTATAACTATCCACAAGGTCGTATTACCGATCACCGTATTAACTTAACCCTATATCGCTTAAACGAAGTGGTAGCCGGTGATTTAAGCTGTATTGTAGAGCCATTAATGCAAGAGCATCAGGCCGACTTACTAGCGGCCATGGGCGACGAGTAATAATAGTGACCCAAACCCTCGAACAAGCAATTGCTGCAGGCGCTAATTTATTAGCACCTAGCAGCGAAAGCGCTAAATTAGACGCGCAAGTTTTACTACTGCATATATTGCAAAAACCTCACAGTTATCTTTTTACTTGGCCAGAAAGCACGCTTAGTACAGAGCAACAGCAGCAATTTGATACATTTTGCCAAAGGCGTTTAAATGGCGAGCCAGTTGCACATATTACAGGGCAACGTGAATTTTGGAGTTTATCGCTAGAGGTTAATGCCACCACTTTAATACCGCGTCCAGATACCGAAACTTTAGTAGAGCAAGCGCTTGAAATGGCGGTGCCAAGTAATGCAAAGGTGCTCGATTTAGGCACAGGGACTGGCGCAATCGCGTTAGCACTGGGGAGCGAAATGCCCACTTGGCAAATTACCGCAGTAGATAGAGTAGCTGATGCTGTTGCACTTGCTACACGTAACCAGCAGCGATTAGCCATTAATAATGTGCAAGTAAAGCAAAGTAATTGGTTTAGCGCGCTTAATGGCGAAAAGTTTCATTTAATTGTATCTAATCCGCCGTATATAGAAACAACCGATATACACCTCAAGCAAGGTGATGTGCGCTTTGAACCGCTCTCAGCACTTGTTGCAGATGATGATGGACTGGCTGATATAAAACAAATAATTACCCAATCACGTGACTATCTTCACGCTAAAGGTTATCTTTTGATCGAACATGGTTTTGAGCAAAGTGGTGCGGTTAGCCAATTTTTTGCACAAATGGGGTTTATAAATATTAAAACAGTGAAAGACTTAGGCAATAACGATCGCGTTACACTTGCACAGTGCTCTTAAACTAAATTACAGCAGTGTAATATTTGCACTGCTTATTCGTTTTTAAAAATAAAAACATTTAACTAAACAGAAGTATTAAAACTATGGATTATTTAGCAGTTAAACATTCACACATGGCTATTGCGATGTTGAGTGTAATTTTATTTTATGTACGCTCATTTTCACGCATGGGTAGTGGTAAGTTGGCAAAAAATAAACTGGTGTTTATTGGCAGCCACGGCATAGACACTTTGTTACTTGTTTCAGCATTAATGCTAATGGGGATCGCTAAAATTAATCCGTTTGAGCAATATTGGTTATTAGAAAAGATAGTGCTAGTGATTATTTATATTGCCGTTGGTATTGTTAGCTCAAAACAAACAAAAACAGCACCAAAAGTAGCATATACCATTTTTAACACTTTGGTTATTTTAGCTATCGGTTATTTAGCAACCGCTAAGTCGGCACTGCTTTTATAAGTAATAATTAGCCCAATTGAGCTTTGTATAATTGTGTACAAAGCTCAACTATTTCTAAACATAAGTTCACATTCAAGCCCCTCTACATTGGTATCTAGCTTAAAAAGTAGTAAACTACGCCTTCGTTTTCTAAAATGTTGTAGTATGAATGACCACCCTCGGGTTTGATGAACACGATGATTCTTATTTTGATGAAGCTTATGATGATTTTTTGCCACCGGCGATTTATCGTTGTATTCAAGCCGAATCTAAATGGGACCCTCAGATTGACTTAACGCCTAGCTATGAAATTTTAACTTCCTTTGAACAGGAAATAGATGCTTTGTGTCTGCAAACATCTGACGAGCATGTGCGTTTAGATAAGCTATTAGATCGCTTTTATAGTGAATGGCTGTTTAGTGCTTCTAGCTTAAAAGTGCCAGAGTACAAATTAAATTGCATAAGCTATACATTAACTATGCGCAGTGGTTCACCAACAACACTTGCTATTTTACTCAGCCATTTTTTACAACATGCCAAACTAGACGCTTGTGTAAGTATTACCCAAGGTGATATTGGTATACATGTAGCTATGAGTGATGAAGAAGGCTATACCATTGAGCCAAGCAGCGGCCAACAAAGCTGGTATATCATTCCTGAAAACGTTGATGAAGATAATGCCCAAGAGCAAGAGCCACTTGAGCTTATTTTTGACGACGAAGTATATAAATTATTTTTAGCCCAGCAAAAGTGGTCGTTTATTAGCGAAAATAAATTTGGTCATGCGTTAAACTGCGTCGAAATGCTGATGGATATAATTGGTGACGACCCTTATGAGCGACGCGACAGAGGGTATTTACTCAATCAATTAGGTTGCCCTAAAATGGCACGTGACGATTTACAGTTTTTTGTAGATGAATGCCCAGACGATCCTGCAATAGAGATTATTCAACACCAAATAGAAGAACTAGAAGACAATAATAATAAAACTCACCATTAAAAATAGGAATAACTATGGTTGAAGCCCAAACTGCATTAATTACTAACGATGCTGTGGTACTTGGTTTACTGGCTATTATTTTAGGGTTTGTGTTTAAAACCTCTAACAGCCAGCACCCAGGTTTTAAAGCATTTTATAAATATGTACCCGCTTTACTGTTATGTTACTTTTTGCCCTCATTACTTAATACCTTTGGTATTGTTGATGGTAATAAATCAAACGTATATTACGTAGCGTCACGCTACTTATTGCCAGCGTGTTTAATACTGCTGACTATAAGTATTGATTTAAAAGCCATTATAAACTTAGGCCCCAAAGCACTCATTATGTTTTTAACCGGTACTACTGGTATTGTTATTGGTGGCCCTTTAGCTATTTTAATTATGAGCGCAGTGTACCCAGAAGCAATTGGCGGACATGGCCCCGATGCCGTATGGCGCGGTATGACCACAGTAGCAGGTAGCTGGATTGGTGGCGGTGCTAATCAAGCATCAATGAAAGAAATGTTTGAAGTTGGCGGTGATATATTTTCGGCCATGGTGACGGTAGATGTCATTGTTGCTAACTTATGGATGGCCGTTTTATTATTAATGGCAGCGAATCATAAAGCCATTGATGCAAGAACAGGTGCCGATACCAGCGCCATTGAAGATCTTAAAAACCGGGTTGAAAAATATCATGCTGAGCATGCGCGCATGCCAACGCTTAACGATTATATGATGATTATTGCCATTGCCTTTGGTATTACCGGCTTGGCACATTTTTGTGCTGACTTTTTAGGCCCTTACTTTGGTGCTAATTTCCCATGGGCACAAGAGTACAGCTTAAACAGTAAGTTTTTTTGGTTAATCGTGATCTCAACCACTATTGGTATTAGTTTATCGTTTACTAAAGTACGCCATATAGAATCGTTTGGCGCGTCGAAAGTTGCTTCTACATTTTTGTATATTTTGGTTGCATCAATCGGCTTACACATGAATATAACGGCGATTTTTGAAACACCAATGTATTTTGTAATTGGCATTATATGGATGCTTACCCATGCGAGCTTAATGTTAATTGTAGCTAAACTAATTAAAGCACCGTTATTTTATATGGCGGTAGGCTCACAAGCCAACGTAGGCGGCGCGGCATCTGCACCCGTTGTTGCCGCTGCATTTCACCCGTCGCTTGCTCCTGTAGGTGTATTATTAGCGGTACTTGGCTATGGCGTAGGTACTTATATGGCTTATATTTGTGGATTAATGATGCAAGCAGTTGCACCATAAGGAATAAAAATGAACAACCAAATTATTAAAATTAATGACATAGAACTTGCAAACAACAAACCGTTTGTATTGTTTGGCGGTATTAATGTATTAGAGTCTCGTGATTTAGCCATGCGTGTTGCAGAGCATTACGTAGAAGTAACCACTAAATTAAATATCCCTTATGTATTTAAAGCGTCGTTTGATAAAGCTAATCGCTCATCAATCAACTCTTACCGCGGCCCGGGTTTAGACGAGGGTTTAAAAATATTTGAAGAAATTAAAAAAACATTTAATATTCCGTTAATTACCGACGTACACGAACCACATCAAGCAGCACCTGTTGCTGAAGTAGTTGACGTTATTCAGTTACCGGCATTTTTAGCCCGCCAAACAGATTTGGTTGTTGCTATGGCAAAAACCGGCGCAATTATAAACGTAAAAAAACCACAGTTTTTAGCCCCACACGAAATGCGCCATATTATTACTAAATTTAACGAAGCAGGTAATAACAACGTGGCACTGTGTGAGCGTGGTTCAAGCTTTGGATATAATAACTTAGTGGTTGATATGCTCGGCATGGACGACATGAAAGTAATGGCACCTGTTATTTTTGATGCTACCCATGCACTACAACGCCCAGGTGGCCGTGCAGATTCGGCTGATGGTCGTCGCGCCCAAGCAGCAGAGCTTGCTCGCAGTGGTATGGCACTTGGTATTGCGGGCTTATTTATAGAAGCACACCCCAATCCAAATGAAGCAAAATGCGATGGCCCATGTGCACTAGCATTGAGTAAATTAGAAGGCTACTTAACACAAATGAAAGCCGTAGATGATTTAATTAAAAGCTTTGCACCGCTTGATACCAGTGCCAGCGATTTATAATTTATAACCTATATATTAGGTAATATTTAAAAAGCGACTAAGGTCGCTTTTTTTACACCTTAAATATATAATTCCATGCATAAGAAAAACTAATTCAAAGCGTGGTTATCATGTCAAGACGGGTCCCTCCATTAAACGCGCTTAAAGCCTTTGAAGCAGCAGCACGTCATTTAAGTTTTACCAAAGCTGCAGAAGAGCTATATGTAACGCAAGCCGCTGTAAGTCATCAAATAAAAACATTAGAAGAACATTTGGGCTTAAAGCTATTTATACGCAGAAACCGCTCGCTATTATTAACCGAAGAAGGGCAGGGTTACTTTCTCGATATAAAAGAAATATTTACCCAACTAATAGACGCCACCGAAAAATTACTAGCACGAGGTGCAAAAGGCTCTTTAACGGTAAGCTTAACGCCAAGCTTTGCGATTCAGTGGCTAGTGCCCAGATTAAGTTTATTTAATGAGTTACACCCAGAAATAGACGTGCGAATAAAAGCGCAAGATCTAGACGAAAACTCTTTAACCGACGATGTCGACGTTGCTATTTATTATGGCCGGGGGCATTGGAGTGGGGTGCAAACTTTTAAGTTACATACCGAGTATTTAGTGCCGCTATGTAGCCCGCTATTATTAAATGGCATTAAGCCACTTAATCAACCCAGTGATTTAGCGCACCATACTTTATTGCACGACACCACGCGTAAAAATTGGAAAACATGGATGAAAACCGCCGGTGTACGTAATGTACAAGTTAACCAAGGGCCTATTTTTAGTCACTCATCTATGGTGTTACAAGCCGCAGTGCATGGTCAAGGTGTGGCTATAGGCAATAGTGTACTCGCTAAGCCCGATATTGACGCCGGACGATTAGTGATCCCGTTTAATCATAGTTTAGAGAGTAAAAACGCTTATTATTTAGTGCTGCGCGAGTCGCAAACTGAAATGGGTAAAATAGTGTCATTTAAAGAATGGATGCTGAGCTTAGTAGAGCAAGAACAAGAGTATTAATATGATTGAATGGTTTAAAAGTACACAGCAGCCAGCTATAGCACAGTTTATTTTTGCCCATGGTGCAGGAGCCGGTAGCGACCATGAGTTTATGCAAAATATGGCACAACTCATTAGTGAGCAAGGGATTGATGTTGGTTTATTTGATTTTGAATATATGCAAATAGCGAAACAAACCAATAAACGCCGCCCACCCGATCGCGCGCCTAAATTGCTTAGCTACTATGAGCAAATACTTAGCCATGCACAGCCAGGGTTGCCGTTATTTATTGGTGGCAAATCTATGGGGGGACGAATGGCGTCAATGCTTGCCTGTACTAGCGAGCATGCTATTTTAGGTGTATTAGCGTTTGGCTATCCGTTTCATCCGCCAGGCAAGCCTGAAAAGCTACGCACCGATCATTTTGCTGATATAGGCTGCCCATTTTTGGTATTACAAGGTGAGCGCGATACGTTTGGTACTCGTGAGGAGCTAGCTACTATGTTAATGCCCAAGCAACCAGAATATTGCTGGCTACCCGATGGTGACCATTCACTAAAACCGCGTAAAAAAAGTGGCGTTAGTGAGGCGCAAAATCGAGCAACTGCAGTACAAAGTGCTGTGCGCTTTATAAAATGCATTGTTAAATAAGTATTCGAGAGAGTAATAAATGATTAAATTATTTTTAATGACCGGGAGCTTTTTTTGTATGCTGTCGGTAATGCTAGGGGCTTTTGCCGCCCACGGTTTAAAAAGCCGACTGTCGGAGTACTCATTAGGTGTGTTTAAAACCGCAGCTGAGTACCAAATGGTGCATGGATTAGCGCTTATAGCTGTGGCGGTGTTAATTAAGTGGGGTATTAACCTCAATTGGGCTGGCGGTTTTTTTATTGCGGGCACACTGCTTTTTAGTGGCAGTTTATACTTACTTGCCATAACAGGTATGAAGTGGCTAGGCCCAATAACCCCATTGGGTGGTTTATGCTTTATTATTGGTTGGATTGTTATTTTAGTGCAAGTTGCACGATTTAAGTTTTAAAGGGTTAATATGTCTAGTGTTGTAATTTACTGTCGTAGTGGGTTTGAAAACGATGCCGCTGCTGAAATAACGTTCCACGCTGCCGAGCAAGGTTTTGCCGGTTATGTTAAAGCAAAGCCAAATACCGGTTATGTTATTTATGAGTGTTTTGACGCGCAGCATGGCGACGAAATAATTAAAAAAGTTGATTTTAAAAACATGGTGTTTGCTCGTCAATGGTTTGCTGGTACGCTGATCGAAAACATGCCAGTAGAAGATCGTGTAGGGGCCGTTGTAGAGGCTGCTAAAGATTTTACCTTGTGCTCTGAGCTACGTGTAGAAACCCCCGATACCAACGAAGGCAAAGAGCTTTTAACCTTTTGTAAAAAAATATCAACGCCCCTTAAAAAAGCCCTCGAAAAACGTAATATTGTACTGCGCGAGCCAAAAGCAAACCGCCCAGTAATGCATGTACTGTTTTTAACTAACAACACAGCTTATGTGGGTTACTCGTATAGCTTTAATAACTCGCCATTTTTTATGGGTATTTTACGTTTACGTATGCCAAGTGATGCGCCAAGCCGCTCTACTTTAAAATTAGATGAAGCATTTAATGTGTTTATTCCAGAACAACAACGCGAGTCACGCGTTGCAGCCGGAATGCGCAGTGTTGACTTAGGGGCGTGTCCAGGTGGCTGGACTTATCAGTTAGTGCGCCGTGGTATGTTTGTAAGCGCGATAGATAATGGCCCAATGAACGATGATTTAATGCAAACAGGGCAGGTAAAGCACTTTAGGGCCGATGGCTTTAAATATCGCCCAGAAAAACGCAACATTACTTGGTTAGTATGCGACATGGTAGAAAAGCCAACTAAAGTAACCAGCCTAATGATTGACTGGGCAGTAAATGCATATGCTAAAGAGCTTATTTTTAACTTAAAGCTGCCAATGAAAAAACGCTTTGATAGTGTTTACGAGTGTTTAAGCATGATCAGAGCTGAACTAGAAAAATACGGTATAAGCTATGAGTTACAAGCTAAGCATTTATATCATGATCGCGAGGAAGTGACCGTGCATTTAAATGTGACCAAAGTGCCACAAAGCTTGTATAGCTAATGATGAATTAGTAAATAACCAGAGTTAAGGTTAAATAAAAAATGGGTCAAGTGACCCATTTTTTATTTCATATTATTGAGTTCGGTATTGGCTGCGAAAGTTATCAACCCATAACTTGGTGCCACCACAAACAGCAACAGGCATTACAATTAAATTTACCAACGGAATGGCTGTTAGCAACATTACTGCAAAACCAAACCCGTACGATAAACCTTGCTTGCTTTGTAAATCGGTTTTCATTTGCTTAAAGCTGATTTTATGATTATCGAACGCGTAATCTTGGTATTGCACGGCAAACATCCAACACGAAAAAAGCACCCACAGTATTTGCCCTATAACCGGCAACACCCATAACAATATAAAAAAGCCAATGGCGCGGGGAAGGTAATAGCAAAGTTTTGTCCACTCTCGGCCAAGCATGCGTGGCACATCTTTTAATAATTCAGCCAAGCCATCATCATTAATTTTTTGACCTGTTAAATGCAACTCAACTTTTTCACTGAGTAAACCATTAAAAGGTGCGGCAATAAAGTTTGTGATTACAGTAAATAACATACTGTAGCTAAACAGCACTATTAACAGGGCAATGGGCCACATTAACCACTCAAGCCAGCTTAACCACTCGGGTAGCATATTATTTATGTAGCTAAAACTGTCGCTTAACCAGCCAAATAAAAAAAACAACGAGCTACCAAAAAGTAAAATATTAATTAACAACGGAATAAACACAAAACGCTTTAATCCCTTTTGAGTAATTAATTTAAAACCCGAAAAAAAATACTCCATACCTTGTATGATCTGCACAACTACCTCAAAAAATATTTTTCATTTGCACTAGTATAAATAGCTGAGTAATTTTAAACAGTATTTTTAGGTAACAAAGTGTTTAAGTAAAATAATAACAACGGCCAGCTTACTACTTTATTCATCCTGCTTAATAAATAATATTTAGTTTATAAGCTGTGTATATTAGCGCTATGGCGTAACTAAATGCTAACTTAGCTTGATTTTTGGGCAGTGCAAAGCGTACTATAGCTGATCTAGCCACTCTAGGCTTAGGCATCGCTTTGATGCATTGTGGAGAAATTAGTAAAGTTGCCGCGTCAGTGCGTTGCAAAAATAAAGGGTATAAATAGTGATGTACAAAAATCAGGAAGTAATTTTACGATTACGCGCTAATATTCCAGCGTTTGAATGCGTAAAAGGATGCCACGACTGCTGCGGGCCAGTAACAACGTCTTCAGAGGAAATGTCGCGCTTACCGGTAAAAACAGATGCTGAGCATGAAGCGGCGTTAAACGAGTTCAATTGTGTACATCTTGGTCCCAATGGCTGCACTGTATATGACGAGCGTCCATTAATTTGTCGCTTATTTGGTACTACGCCAAGAATGCCTTGCCCGAATGATCGTCGACCAGACGAACCTGTTGACCCTAAAATTGAGCGTGAAGTACATCACTTTATAGCAAACACGCGTCAAGTATTAGTGTAAGTATCGGTATTTATTAAAGTAATAGAGCGCTTATTAAGCGCTTTTTTTATGTGTGTTATACGCGTTGCTAATAATTTAAAAACCATCAATAAGTTTATTCCAAACACTCTCTTAGTTATTTTACAAAAATACTATCAATACATATTAAATTTATTACGAGATTGATTATGCATTTGACTATTAATAAACTTAGCCTTATGTACCCTTTTTTATCGCAGTACTTTTGCATCTCTTTATTTATATTGCCATTTCTGTTTGCCTAGCCCCTTCAAAATTGTTGTTTTATATTTGTTTATTATTAAAAATAGCTGTAAGCAAGGCTTTGCTATTGTGTAAATTCACTATTAATAATTAGAGTACCGTTGGATTAGGTTGCTGAAAAGGGTAAAATATTCACAAATTGGCAGTTAAGATATTTGTTATGGCATTTTCTAAACTCGAAATAAAGCAAGATCGAAAGATAATTTAACCTTTTGATTAGCGTCGCTTCATTGTGTAATTTCGTATTTAGGGTGGGTGTTGTGGTATGTCGCTATGTCGGTAACTAAAAATCCATCAGGAGACGATAAATGAGTACCACTGGAGTAACAAAACAACATGAGGATGAGCATTCATCTACAATAAAGTATTTGGCAGGGGTTGATATACCGGTATTTTTAATCAGTGGTGGCATCCTTGTGCTATTTGCTGTGCTAGCACTTTATGATATTGATTTGATGTCGGGTTGGATCAATACCGCCTTTGCTTTTTCTACTAAAACGTTTGGTGCCTTTTGGCAAATATTATTGCTTTCGACCTTTATAATTGGGTTGTTTTTAGCCTTTGGACGTACCGGGAAAGTGGTATTAGGTGGCTTAAAAAAGCCAGAGATTACTACCTTTAAGTGGATCAGCATTATTATGTGTACACTCCTTGCTGGTGGCGGGGTGTTTTGGGCTGCTGCTGAGCCAATGGCACATTTTATTTCGCCGCCGCCAATTTTTGGTGGTGAATCAGGCACTAAAGAGGCTGCATTTAATGCTTTAGCGCAAAGCTTTATGCATTGGGGTTTTTTAGCCTGGGCTATTTTAGGCAGCCTGACTGGCATAGTGTATATGCATTTACATTACGAAAAAGGTTTACCGCTTAAGCCGCGTACTTTGTTGTATCCGGTATTTGGCGATCGCGTAATGAAAGGCGCATTTGGTGCTATTGTCGATTCGTGTTGTGTTATAGCTGTAGTAGCAGGCACGGTAGGCCCTATTGGCTTTTTAGGCTTGCAAGTAAGTTTTGGTTTAGAAAAACTATTTGGTATTCCAGATACTTACACCACTCAAGTGGCCATTTTATTTAGTTTAATTGCAATTTATACTCTATCTGCCGTAAGTGGTGTTACTAAAGGAATTCAATTACTCAGTCGCTTTAATGTGATTTTAGCCGTGGCGTTAATGCTGTTTATTTTGCTGATGGGGCCTACAGCCTTTATTTTTGATAGCTATATTCATTCGTTTGGGCTTTATATTAATAACTTTATTCCTATGGCCACTTTTCGTGCCGATACCGCTTGGTTAGACTGGTGGACAGTATTCTTTTGGGGCTGGTTTTTAGGTTACGGACCTTTAATGGCTATGTTTGTTGCACGAATTTCGCGCGGCCGTACTATTCGTGAAATGATCACACTTATCTCAATAATTGCTCCTGTTATTACTTGTTTTTGGTTTACGATAGTGGGTGGTTCAGGAATATTTTTTGAGTTAGCAAACCCGGGTGTTATTTCAGAACCCTTTGCGGGCTTAAATTTACCCGCTGCGCTGTTGGCCATTACTGAGCAGCTGCCTATGGGCTTTGTTATATCGGTGTTGTTTTTAATTTTAACCACAATATTTGTAGCAACCACGGGTGACTCTATGACCTACTCGGTATCTATGGTAATGACAGGTAACGATCATCCGCAAACACCCATTAGAGTGTTTTGGGGCATTATGATGGGAGTTATGGCAGCAATATTAATTTCGATAGGTTCTGGTGGTATTTCTGCACTGCAATCGTTTATTGTAGTAACCGCCGTACCAGTGTCTTTTGTGTTGTTACCATCACTTTGGACGGCTCCACAAATTGCGAAAAAAATGGCTACTGAGCAAGGTTTATATAAATAATACAGCTAATATTAGGGCATAAAAAAGGGCGCCAATATTATTGGCGCCCTTTTTTGTTATTACTTAGATTTTCTCTTTCTTGGTTTTGCAACTTCAACAGTATTTGATTCTTTCAGTTTACGTTTTTCTTTTAACGATAAAGCGGGTTTTTTCTTATCATTTTTAGACATATTCACCACCTAAACAATAAATAATAGATTAATTTAAAATGCTTTTTTCACAAACTAAAAACCTAACAACAATCAAGGTAAGTTACCTCCAGACTTTGTCGAAAATAAACGTTAGTTACTTATAAATTATTCGCATTAAAAGTGGAGCGGGGTTAGTTTCCTTCTACCGATAAGCCGGCTGATCCACGTTCGGCTTCATCGTAAATAACCACCGCAGCTCACTTTATTTGCCTAATTAAAGGCATAGCTAATAACATTAAAAGTTAGCGTTACTTAAAGTAACTTAAGCCTTTCTCTTTTTCCTTGGCTTTGCTACTTCTGTTGTATTCGATTCTTGTTTTAACTTACGTTTTTCTTTTAACGATAACTGTGGTTTTTTCATATCATTTTTAGACATATCATCACCTATTAATAAATAACAAATTAATTACTTCTGCTTTTAGTAAACTAAAAATTAAAGAAACAATATCAATCGGCTATTCACCTCCTTTAATAAGATTAAATAATTACTGATCTTCGTTTATATTGCTTAAAACTAAACGAAGAAACTTTATGCTTTTACTGTATTTAATAACCAAATTTGCCACACGCTAAACAATAGCGCATAAATAATATTGATAATAAAAACACAGTAATATTTAAATCTCACTTTAATCTAGGCGATAGAAAGCTTGCCGAGAATGGCCTAAATTAAAAGTTAAATTAAAAATTAATAGTAAATTCTGTGAAACAGATGGACGCAGAGAAGCGTCCGCTTAAGCGGGGAATTTTAGGGCGAAGCTCCCCAAACAAATAATATAATTAAATAAAAAAATATATGTTTTCATAGCTCCAATATAGCAGCTTAAATAATAACTTCAAGCTCTCTTAGATGCTTTAATTAAAGATTAAATTTATGGGTTAAATAACCATTATTTTTAAACTGAAAGCAGTACTCATTTAAGTATTAATTTAGTTAAGGTATTGTTTTAAATTGGTTTATATTCTACGCGTTTGGCTTGTAAGGGGGCGGTAATATTAACCAACACTTTTAAAGAGTATGACGGCCTTGAATGTAATACGTAATTATAGCGGAAAAATATTTTTAGATTATTTAAAAATGATTACGTAGCAATACTTTAAGTTATTTGTTAAAACTATTAAATTATTATCCTAGGTATAAATGTGAGTATAAGGAGTATTTTATGTCGAAAAAAGTAGTAACTTTTGAATACGAAAAAGAAACAAAAAACAGTGTTCGTTACAAAGAAGTCCCAGATGAAGGCGTTGCCCCTATTGTTGGATCTTTGTATGTTCAGAAGTGGTTTGCTGGGAATAGCAAAACGCTTGAAATAACGATAGATAAAAAAGACTAATTAGCGGCATTATTTTTGCGCCATGTGTTTGTTTAGGTAAAAGCGACTAATAAATACTACGTTTTATTTAAGGGCGCATAATATATTTTTAAACTAATAAAGTTGCTTATAGCGTATTATAGTAGCTCATTTATTGTTAATATTAGGCTTAAGTAAAAGTACGCTAGCCTCACAAATTTGATTAACAAGGAAGTTGTATAGATGAAGTATTTTGTTTTAATTTCTATTTTAATTCTTAGTGGGTGTACATCAACACCTAAAGTTATATCTAACTCGGATATAACCAGCACTATGAATTTAATTGCCCTCACCGAAGAAGTCGCTCCTGCAGGAATAAAAGGCGTATTTAAGTTATCAATAAAGGCGGCGGGCATTCAAAACAGTGGTATCTATTTAAATACAGAATTGGATTATAGAGATAGAAGAAATGTGAGTGTCGCTATTCACCCTAGAACAGTAAATGCTTTTATAAAAAAGTATGGAACTTCGCCCGATTTATATTTTATTAATAAAACAGTTGAAGTTACGGGCGAGGCTAAACGTATGATAATTGATTTTTACGCTATGGGTAAAAAAACAGGAAAGTACTATTTTCAAACGCATATAAATATAACATCACTCAATCAGATAAAAGTATTGGACTAGGTGAGTTATTAAATAAGCTATAATTTGTCGGGTGGCGCTGCGTTTATCCGACTTTAGCTTGTACCCTGTTTTTATTTTAATATCGCTAATATTGGCTTTTCAAGCCGCAATTTAGCAACTAATTTTACGCTATATATCTGCAATCCTTAATAACAAAAGTTGTAATAAAAGCCGTATATTAAGCGCAATTTAGATTCTTCCTTTATGTTACCTGCCTCTGAGGCGCTATGATCTTTAGCGTTACTTTGTTTCTAATTTTTAACATTAAAATTTACTCGTTACGAGTAAAAATTCTTGTTGGACTTAAACCGCTATTTTTCTTTTAATGCGCGCAATTAGCCAGTTCGGCATTTCTAAATAAAAGAGAAAGATAAATGAAAGAAACAACATCACTAGAACAAGCTCGTACGAGCTACAATGTTCGTCATTGGAGCCAAGGTTTTTTTGGTATTAATGAACAAGGTGATGTATATGTTGCCCCTAAAGCCGATGCGCCAGAGCAAACTATTGCACTGACGGACATTGCTAAGCAACTAGAAGATAAAGGCTTAAGTTTGCCTGCATTAGTACGTTTTCCGCAAATATTACATCATCGTGTGCACAGCTTATGTGCTGCATTTAATACCGCGATTGCAGATTACGGCTACCCTAAAGATTATTTATTAGTTTACCCAATTAAAGTAAACCAACAGCGTGAAGTGGTTGAAGAAATTGTTGCCAGCCAAGCACAACTAGAAAAAAAACAACTAGGTTTAGAAGCAGGTAGCAAACCAGAGTTATTAACCGTACTTGCATTGGCTGAAAAAACCAGTGCGGTGATTGTATGTAACGGTTACAAAGACAAAGAATATGTACGCTTAGCGCTAATAGGCGAAAAGCTAGGCCATAAAGTATACATAGTGCTTGAAAAGCTCTCTGAACTCGACATGGTTCTTAGCCAAGCTAAAGAATTAAATGTAAAGCCACGCATTGGTATTCGCGTGCGCTTGGCATCGCAAGGTAAAGGTAAATGGCAAGCAAGTGGCGGCGAAAAATCAAAATTTGGTTTATCGGCATCACAAGTTTTGCATGTGGTTAATCGTTTGAAAGAATCGGATCAACTTGATTTAGTCCAGTTGGTGCATTTTCACTTAGGTTCGCAAATGGCGAATATTCGTGATGTACGTTTAGGTGTAAGCGAAGCAGCACGTTTTTACTGCGAGTTACGTAAACTAGGTGCAAAAATTGAGTGTCTTGATGTGGGCGGTGGTTTAGCTGTTGACTACGATGGTACTCGTAGCCAGTCACATAACTCAATGAACTATAGCTTAGCTGAATACGCTAACAATATTGTGTACACCATAGGCGACATTTGTAAGCAGTATGAACAGCCGTTTCCAACTATTATTTCGGAGTCGGGGCGGGCATTAACCGCGCACCATGCTGTGCTTATTTCAAATGTGATTGGTACTGAAAGTTATACACCTGAAGAAATTGAAGCACCGGCTGATGATGCCCCGCAGTTACTTAAAAATATGTGGATGTCGTGGCAGCAATTGCATGTATTAACTGATGACCGTGCATTAATTGAGATTTATCACGATAGCCAAGGCGATTTAGCCGAAGCACATAATCAGTTTGCAATGGGGTTACTAAACTTAACCCAGCGTGCGTGGGCTGAGCAAACAAATTTACGCGTGTGTTATGAGCTTAATAAGCACATGGACAACAAAAACCGTTTTCATCGGCCAATAATTGACGAGCTTAATGCACGTTTAGCCGATAAGTTTTTTGTAAATTTCTCGTTGTTTCAATCACTGCCAGATGCGTGGGGAATTGATCAGGTGTTTCCGGTGTTGCCATTAAGTGGCTTAACCGAAGCGCCAAAAAAACGTGCAGTATTACTGGATATTACTTGTGATTCTGACGGTGCACTTAATCATTATGTTGATGGTCAAGGCATTGAAAGTACACTACCAGTACCTGAGTTTAGTGCAGATAAACCATATTTAATGGGGTTTTTCTTGGTGGGTGCTTATCAAGAAATATTAGGTGATATGCATAATTTATTTGGCGATACGCACAGCGCTATGGTGAATATGGATGAGCACGGCGTAGCCAGCATTACCGAAATAAACCAAGGCGATACAGTAGCCGATATGATGCGTTACGTGCATTTAGACGTTGAGAGTTTTCAGCAGTCGTATCAGCAGTTGGTAAGTAGCAAAATTGCAGAACACGAACAGCAAAGCGTTTTAGATGAATTGCAAAATGGCCTTGATGGCTACACTTATTTAGAAGAGCTATAAGTATGTCGACTTTGTTTGATCATCCAGATCACTCATTGTATTCCAATGGGATGACCTTTTTACGTTGTCCTATGGTGCAAAATATTACCGCGATTGACGCTGATGTAGTAGTGCTTGGTTTACCATTTGATATGGCGACCTCGGGTCGCCCAGGTGCACGTTTAGGCCCAGACGCGATTCGTCGTGCATCGGTGCATTTAGCGTGGGAAGGCACTAAGTATCCATGGACGTTTCCATTATTTGAGCATTTAAAAGTGGCCGATGCTGGAGACTTTACTTATCCGGTAGGCGATGCTGAGTATTTTACGGCGCAGCTTGAACAAGCCGCGAGTAAAATATTAAGCCAAGGTAAAACCTTGTTAGGGCTAGGTGGCGATCATTTTGTGACTTTACCATTGCTACGTGCGCATGAAAAACAACATGGCAAAATGGCTTTGGTGCACTTTGATGCGCACACAGATACTTACAGTAATGGCTCACGCTACGACCACGGTACCATGTTTTATCATGCACCAATGGAAGGGTTAATTGATTTAGAGCACAGTATTCAAATTGGTATTCGCACCGACTTTGATCAAAGCAAGCATGGGTTTGCAGTGATTGATGCCATGCAAGCCAACGATTTATCGGCAAACGATATTGCTGCGCAAATAATTGCGCGAGTAGGTGATTTACCGGTTTATTTAACCTTTGATATTGATTGCCTTGATCCTGCGTTTGCACCTGGTACAGGCACTCCCGTGTGTGGTGGTTTAACATCAGACAAAGTACTTAAAATATTACGTGCTTTAAAAGGCATTAATATGGTAGGTATGGATGTAGTAGAAGTATCGCCAGCGTATGATCAAAGTGAAGTAACCGCCATTGCTGCAGCAACCATTGCGCATGAGCTTTTGCACTTATGGGCATATAAAAATAAGTATTAAACTAAATTAAACTAAAGAAAATACTAATAAATAGGGCACCCTTAAAGCGTGCCCTATTTTTTTGCGCCCCATAAAAGTAGTATAATTTTTTAGTCGTGTTTATTTAATACCGTTATGCAGTAATTTGGTGTTATTTAACCTGAATTTAGGTTATTTACATATCATTCTATTATAAGCTCGTCAGGCTCAGTCTATACTGAGCTTAATTATCCACTTATAAAAACTAAAATAGGATACCTTTTTTATGCTTCAGGCTGTTGTTTTAGGAGGGCTAGAATTTAGTCCTTTGGTTGTTTATTTTCCCATAGCATTTTTATTAACAGCGCTGAGTCGTTTTATTTTGCACCGTTTAGATTGGCACGATCGCATTTGGCGGGTTGCCTGGTTTGAGGTGTCTTTATTTGTATGTTACTTAGCATTAACCGTATATTTATTAAGTGGAAGAATAATTTAATGGCCAAATATTTACGTATTTTAGTTACAGTACTGGTTATTTTTATGGCCGTATTTGCAGGGCGTTGGGTATGGAATGATTACATGCATACACCATGGACCCGCGATGGCCGCATTAGAGCCAATATAGTTACGGTAGCGCCAGATGTGTCTGGTTGGGTAACTGATTTAAACATGATTGACGGGCAAAGTGTAAAGCAAGGGGATCTGCTTTTTAGTGTTGATGCTAAGCGTTATCAGGCAGCGCTAGAGCGCAGTAAAGCCAGTACCGAAAATGCATTATATACCTGGGAGCTTGCTAAGCATAAATACGAGCGTCGAATAGCATTAAACAGCCAACAAGCAATTAGTGAAGAAAGTTTAGAAGCAACGCGAATTAATACAAAAATAGCAAAAGCAAACTATGAACTCGCTAAAACAGAACAAGCAGTAGCGCAGTTAAACCTTGATAGAACCCAAGTTGTTGCACCTGTGTCGGGTTACATAATTAACTTAGATTTACGCCAAGGCAATTATGTTGCTCAAGGCGTGTCGGTATTTGCCATTGTACAAGCCGACTCTTTTTATGTAACAGGCTACTTTGAAGAAACCAAAATCCCTCTTATTCATTTAAAGCAACACGCAAATGTAGCTTTGTTAAGTGGTGGTAAACCTTTAACTGGTCAGGTAATGAGTATAGGTAAAGCAATTGCTAATACTAATACGCAAAGTAATGGCCAGCGTTTACCACAAGTTCAGCAAACCTTTAACTGGGTACGCTTATCGCAGCGCATTCCGGTGGATATTAAATTAGACGCGTTTCCTGCAGATACTCAGCTTAGTGCCGGAATGACCGCAACTATTCGACTTGTTGAGCGCTAATGGAGGCTGTGCTGCGTAACCTATTTTTACCTAAAAAGCAGGCTGTTATTTTTGCACTAAAAGGCGTAATTGCTATGGCAATGGCGCTTACAGTTGCTTTGTTTCTTAATTTAGATCGCCCTTACTGGGCTTTAGTTTCAGCGGTGTTTTTACAAATACGCCCAGAGAGTGGCTTAGTGGCCGAAAAAGCTCTGTGCCAAATAGTAGGCACTGTTATAGGCGGCTTGTTTGGCATATTACTATTAACGCAGCTTATATCTTACCCTTACTTAGCACTGGGCATACTGGGGTTGTGGTTGGGTATTAACTCAACGTTATCGGCTTTGGTTAGGCAAACAAATTTTATTTATGGGTTTGCTATGGCGGCGGTTACCGCCGAAATTATAGTGTTACTGGTAATAGCAAGCCCTACCACCGTAAGTAGCCAAGCTGTATTTAGTATTGCCCAATCGCGTATGAGCGAAATTATAATTGGCTCAATTTGCGCCGGCATTGTGAGCCATTTATTTTGGCCAGTAAAAGTGAAGAATGGGCTGCAAATTCAGGCAAAGTCATTAATAAACCAAACCCTTAATTACCTAGTTACTGAGCTAAACATACAAGGCTCGCACGAAGAACGACACCAGCAAATAGATGGCATTTTGGCAACCTTAGGCGCAGTTAACGAAGATTCTAGCGCGGTGCGTTACGAAGGCCCTAAAGGTCCTGGGCGCGCTCGTGCAGCAAATCAACTGTCGCAAAAAGTATTATCTTTACTGGCGTTAATTCAAATATTTGGCCGTTTACAACGTAGCCATACAAAATTGATGAGCCCGCTACTGACTCAATTATTTACTCAGCTCAAACAGGTTTTAGCAAATATAGCGCAAGCAAACAGTGTTGATGATTGCATAGAACAAGTAAAAAACTTGCGCCGAGAGTTAACCGAATATCGTGCGAATAACAGCAGTGAGCTGCCCTTTGAATCGCATATGCTCAATGTTAGTGTTGATATAACCACAGAGTTAACAGTGTTGCTGCGTGCTTATCGCGCCCTTGAAGAGCGCGATACAAGGCTGCTAAATGCACCTAGCACAGTAACTTACCGTGATCCGTTAGCGGCAATAATTGTTGGGTTTCGCACCGTTATGGTGTTTTTTATTGGCGCGTGTATTTGGGTAAGCACAGGATCGCCGGCAGCAATAATGATTATGATTTTACCGGTGATATTTTCAATTATGTTAGCGCGTTTTCCACTCATTGTTTTGCGTGTGGTGTTAAAGCGGATAATGATTGGAGTTGTGGTTGCTAGTTTTGTCAGTATTTTTTATGCACTTAACTTATTAGCCTACAGTGGTGGGCAATTAGAAATACTCATATTGGTATTAGCTGGCCCTTACTTTATTGGTTTATTACTACTTGCCGATAGAGAAACCCTGCCTTACGGATTAGGCTTTTGTATACCGTTTTCTATTTTGGTGAGCCCAAGTACCGATATGAGCCGAGCATTTTCAATTGATTATACGCTGAGTGCGGCAATGGCTATTTTTACTGGGGTAGCTATTTTATTTTGGGTTTTTCATTTAATTACAGGGCCAAGCGCCCAGTTATTAGTGCATAGAATTTTTAAAGCAACCCATCAAGACCTGCTCGATATTAATAAACACAGTGCGCCTATTGTTTGGTATAACCAGCGGATGGCCGACCGATTATTACGACTCACTCATTACGACCAAGGTTCGCAGTCTCGCGCTATTACTGACTTGGCATTAACCGCATTAAATTTAGGCCACGCAGCAGTGCGATTACGCTCTGTGTGCGAAAACGTAGCAGGTAAAGATCTAAAATATTTTGCACTGTGGCAGCATGCTCTTGCCGATGCATTTTTGCTGGCAAGTAAAGGTCAAGTTGATCAGCGGTTTAAACATGCATGCGACGCGTTATATCAAGAGTTAGTGTGTATATTAGGAGAGTCGCAGCAGGTTGAGGCAATACAAGGAATGTTTATGCGGATTAACTTAACCTTTGAGCGCAGCGCCAATAGTATTAAGACCCCAAACTCACTACTTTAGCTATTTTTCGAGTTCAGAAGTAGGTATGAGATCTGCTATACTGTGCGCATCATTTTATGGGGCTGTTATGATTTCAAAAAACCAACTCAAACTTATTCGCCAACTTGGCCAAAAAAAGTACCGCAAGCAATTTAATCAATACCTTGTACAAGGTGAAAAAAACGTACTTGAGTTATTAAACAGCCCATTAAAGGCGGTTGATATATTTGCTACCGAGGCATTTATAAATACCTATCAAGCACAGTATCTGGGTATTAATTTTATTTGCGCCGAGGAAGAGCTGCTAACAAAAGCAAGTACGCTGGTTAGTAACAATGCCGCCATTGCTATTGTAAATATGCCACAAGCAGCACAACTACAAACCAGTGGCTTAATATTAGCACTTGATGGTGTATCTGATCCGGGCAATTTAGGCACTATTATTAGAGTTGCTGATTGGTACGGTATTAAACATATTGTAACCAGTACAGATAGCGCCGATGCATACAACCCTAAAACAATTAGTGCCACTATGGGCTCGTTTGTAAGAGTGTCGGTAAGCCAAGTCGATTTGCCTGCGCATTTAGCCACATTAAAATTACCAATTTATGGTGCCTTTTTAGACGGGGAAAATGTGCACAACACTCAATTTACAGGTTCAGGCGTGTTATTAATGGGCAGTGAGTCGCACGGTATACGCGAAACGTGTGCCAAATTAGTAACTGATAAAATAACCATACCGGCTTTTGGTCAGGCTGAGTCGCTGAACGTGGCTATGGCAACCGGTATTATTTTAGATAATTTTAAACGCCAAGCTTAAAACTAAAGCAAGGTTAATGTTTATAACCAATAATATTCGGTAATAACAAAAAGATGCGCTTAAGCACTATAAAATTGGCAGGCTTTAAATCGTTTGTAGAGCCAACTAAAATTCCATTTCCTGATCAAATGACCTGTGTTGTAGGCCCTAATGGCTGCGGCAAGTCTAATGTTATTGATGCAGTGCGCTGGGTGCTTGGCGAAAGCTCGGCTAAAAATTTACGTGGCGACGCAATGGCCGATGTTATTTTTAATGGCTCAACTAATCGTAAAGCTATTTCGCAGGCCTCGGTAGAGCTTACTTTTGATAACGACAAAGGCGACTTTCCTAATACCTTTGCCGATCGTAATCAAATTGCTATAAAGCGTTTAGTTACTCGCGATGGTCAGTCGTTGTATTTTTTAAATGGCAGTAAATGCCGCAAACGCGATATTACCGATATATTTTTGGGCACAGGCCTTGGCCCACGTAGTTACGCAATTATTGAGCAAGGCATGATCTCGCGCTTAATAGAGAGTAAACCGCAAGAGCTTAGGGTGTTTTTAGAAGAAGCCGCCGGGGTATCTAAATACAAAGAGCGCCGCCGCGAAACGCAAACTCGAATAAAAAGCACCCGTGAAAACTTAGAGCGCTTACTCGATGTACGCAAAGAGTTACAAAGTCAACTTACTAAGTTAGCGGTGCAGTCGGTTGATGCTAAAAAATACCGCGAGTTAAAAGCGCAAGAGCGAACGTTAAAAGGGCAAATTGCCGTTTTAAAATGGCAAAAACTACACCAACAACAACTCGAAAAAAGCCAACAAATAAATAAATTAAATGAGCAAGTTACGTTTTTTAAAACGGCTCATTCTGGTCACGACGACGTACTTGCAAGCTTAGAAACCCAAGTACAAGCCTCGCAAGAAAGCGTAAGTGATGCGCAACAGCAACAACATGTAATACACACTGAGCTTACGCGATCTGAGCAACAACAAATAAGCATAAAGCAACAAATTCAAACGCTTAAACAAAATCAGATTAAACTACAGCAGCGCCAAACGCATAGTTTAGAGCTTAAAACGCAGCAGCAAACAGTGTGCGAACAACTAGAACACGCTTTGCAGCAGGCAATAGAAAACAACTTAATGCGCAACGAGCAAGTAAGTGAGTTAAGCCAAGAGCTTGAGAGTGCTTTAGAGCTAAAGCAGCAACACACTGAGGATTGGCAATCGCTTAGCGAGCAACTGCAGCAACTTAATAATAAGTTGCAGATGCAAGCAAATAATATTGAGCAAACTCAGCAGCAAAGCAAACACGTTAATGAACAAAGTGAGCAGTTAAATAAGCAAATTACACACCTAAAAAGTAGCGATGTTGAACAGCAGTTAGCTTCTCAAAAACAACAAAGGCAAGTGCTTACTCAAGAGTTAGCAACTAAGCAAACGGCGCACAGTAAAGGCCAAATGCTGCTTTTAGAGCAAAGTTCGCAGTTAAACAATGCCGAGCAGCAATATAAGCAACTTAGCCAGCAAGCTAACGAGCTAAAAGCCAGTATCGCAGGACTAAGCAGTACATTAGGGCTCGATAATGAGAGCGAGCACCACAACACCTTATTTAACCAATTAAAGGTTAAAGACGGGTTTGAGCACTGTATTGAACAAGCACTTAAATCGCTTGAGCATTTAAATGTAAGTGAGCAGTCGGCAAATAATAGTGTGTGGCATAACGAATCAACAAAAAGCAATCAGGCAAATGTAAAAAATAGCTTAGCGGCATTTATAACTCAGGGGGTTTACCCTGAAGTATTGAGCCGTATTGTTTATAGTAAAAGTGGCGAACTTAAAGCATTAGAGGATAATTTTTATATTGCCGTAATGGATGAAACCGCCGCTTTGCATGGTCGGAACTGGCATATAAGCTCAGATCGAAATGCTGAAAACTCATTACTGGTAAAGCACAAGCAATTGCAGCTTAAAACAGCGCAGCTAAAAAATGTAGAGGGTGAGTTACAACTCGCAGCCCAAGTGCTTGAGCAGCAAAAAGCACTGCAAAGTGAGCTTAGTACGCAGCAAAGTGAACTTAAAGAAACCATACATCAGCTGGCTCAAAATATTGCCGTAGCGAGTACGCGCAACGATATGTTAAAAGAGCAAGTAGCGCAGTACCAGCAGCAATTGCAACAGTACCAAACGCAACAACAGCAATTAGTTACGCAGTTAGCACAAATAAAAGGGGTGCTTAAAGATCAAACAGTGCAGTTTGAAACACTTAAGCAGCAACAGTTAAGTTTAAGCAGTGATCTTGCTACTGCAAATAACAAGCGCACCCACAGTGATACAAATTATAGCCAAGTATTAGCTAGGCTTGAGCAATATAAAACGCAAGCTCATCAAGCAACGCTTGCAGAGCAACAGTCACGTAGCGAGTGGCAATTAAGCCAAGCTAAACTAAGCCATGCAGAGCAAGCGCATTTAAGTGCAGAGCAGGGTGCAAAAGAATTACACGATCAATTAACCCAGCTGCTAATACCCGAGCAAGAACTACTTGAAAAAATAGCCCAGTTACTTAAACAGCATGCGCAAGGCGAGAAAAACTTAAACACATTACAAAATAAATTAAACCAAGCAAAAGAGAGCTTAAGCACGAAGCAAGCGAGTCTTAAAAGTTCACAAGGTGAGCTGGTGGCGCTACAAGAGCAGCATCAAAAATTAAGCATAGAAGAGCAAAGTTTATTAATAAAAGCACAATTGGCGCTTGAACCGCTAGAAGAGTTAAAGCAAAACCTAAAGCAGGTGCTTGATGAGTTACCAGAAACACTCATTATAAGCACAGCACAAAATAAACTCGCAGATATTGTTAATCAGTTGGAGCGCTTAGGTGCGGTAAATTTAGCCGCTATTGATGAGTTTGATCAAGCCAAAGCGCGCAGCGAATATCTTGATAATCAATTAGATGACTTAACAAAAGCGCTGAGTACCCTAGAAGGGGCTATTCGTAAAATTGATATAGAAACCAAAACTCGCTTTAAAGCGACCTTTGATCAAGTTAACCAAGACTTTGCAAAGCTATTTCCAAAGGTTTTTGGTGGTGGAAGTGCTTATTTAGAATTAACCAGTGACGATTTACTCGAAAGTGGTGTTAGTATAATGGCACGACCACCAGGTAAAAAAAATTCAACAATTCATTTGTTAAGTGGTGGAGAAAAAGCGCTGAGCGCATTATCATTAGTGTTTTCTATATTCAGGCTCAATCCAGCTCCATTCTGTATGCTGGATGAAGTAGATGCACCGCTAGATGATGCCAACGTGGTACGTTTTTGCCGTTTGGTTGAAGAAATGTCACAATCGGTGCAGTTTATTTATATTAGTCATAATAAAATTGCGATGGAAATGGCTGGTAGATTAACAGGTGTTACCATGGCTGAGCCAGGTGTATCGCGCGTAGTGGCTGTAGATATTGAACAAGCTGTGCAACTTGCACACGCATAGTTAAATTAAACGTATTAGGTTTTAACTAATACACAGGTTTAGGCATATAAAATAAAAAAGGTGAGGGGATGGCCGAAGAATTAAGATGGGTTTTAATCGTGATCAGTGTATTTGTCATAGGTGGCTTATTAGTACACGGTTTATGGTCAGTGCGAAAAAAAGACAACCCAGAAATACCTGCTAACGAGCGGGTCGAACCACAACACACAGCTCACTCTCATTCGCCAAGTGCAGAGCCCGCACAGAGCGTTGCCTTTGAGCAAGAAGAACCACAATTTGGTGAACTAAATTTTGATGCCAACGAGCCGCAAATAGATACTAGCGTGCCAGAAGTGCCAATTGAAGATGACCTTAGTGTAATTGAGGCAGAGCATGACCTTGAGCCAAGCGAAGAGCCTGCAGAGGTTTCAGACTTTGTGATTGTGCATATTCAAATGCCAGATGGAATGAGCATGCAAGGCAGTAAATTACTGCCCGCGGTAAACACCTTAGGGTTTAAATACTCAGAGGAAGGCTTTTTTAATCGTCATTTAGATCCAGCAGGCCAAGGCCCGGTATTATTTAGACTAGTAAATATGTATAACCCAGGTACCTTCGATATTGATAATATGGAACAATTTAGTACCGCAGGCGTTAGCTTATTTATGACCTTACCGTGTGAAGGTGATGGCTTAGCAGCATTTAATATGCTGCACAGTGCAGCTAAAAAGCTTAGCGACGAATTTGGTGCGCAAATTTTAGATGCGCAGCGTGAAGAAATGACCGTAGATCGCGTTCGTCAATATGTTGAACAGGTACGTGCATTTTCTGCGTAATTAACGCAATAGGTTAAATTTTTATAAGCCACTGGGCGTTGACTCGTCAAAGTGGCTTTTTTTATGTTTTTTGAGGTCAAAATGGCAAGCAGCATTAGTGAGCAAATAAACCATCTTCGTAGTACGCTTGAACAGCACAGTTACAATTATTATGTACTTGATACCCCCAGTATTCCTGATGCTGAATACGACCGTTTATTACAACAACTCAGCGCACTAGAAACTCAGCACCCAGAATTAATAACTGCCGACTCACCAACCCAAAAAGTGGGCGGTGCTGCGCTAAGTAAATTTGAGCAAGTAGCGCACCAAGTGCCTATGTTATCGCTTGATAACGCCTTTAGCGAAGATGAGTTTATTGCCTTTAATCGCCGTATAAAAGAGCGTTTAATGAGTACCGAAGAGCTTACATTTTGTTGTGAGCCAAAACTAGATGGCTTAGCTGTGTCGATTATTTATCGTGATGGCGTACTAGTGCAAGCCGCGACCCGAGGTGATGGGTTGACGGGAGAAAATGTAACTCAAAACGTTAAAACAATTCGTAATGTGCCACTTAAATTACGAGGTAGCGATTATCCTGCTGAACTAGAAGTGCGCGGCGAAGTGTTTATGGATAATGCAGGCTTTGAAAAGTTTAACATTGAAGCTGAAAAACGTGGTGAAAAAGTATTTGTAAACCCACGCAACGCCGCCGCAGGTAGCCTGCGCCAGCTTGACTCTAAAGTTACGGCTAAACGCCCACTGATGTTTTATGCCTACAGCACAGGTCTTGTAGCCGACGGTAGCATTGCAGAGGATCATTATCAGCAATTAGAAAAATTGACTGATTGGGGGTTACCACTTTGCCCTGAAACAAAATTAGTAGAAGGCCCACAAGCTGCACTGGCTTATTATACTGATATTTTAACGCGCCGTGGCGAGCTTAAATATGAAATAGATGGCGTGGTAATAAAAATAAATCAAAAAGCCTTACAAGAGCGTTTAGGCTTTGTAGCACGCGCTCCGCGTTGGGCTATTGCTTATAAGTTTCCGGCCCAAGAAGAAATAACCAAATTACTCGATGTAGAGTTTCAGGTGGGGCGTACGGGAGCAATTACACCCGTTGCACGCTTAGAGCCGGTATTTGTTGGTGGTGTTACTGTATCAAACGCTACCTTGCACAATGGCGATGAAATAGCGCGCTTAGGCGTAAAAGTGGGCGACACGGTAATTATTCGCCGTGCAGGGGACGTAATTCCACAAATAACGCAAGTAGTACTTGAGCGCCGCCCTGATGATGCCCGCGATATTGAGTTTCCGGTAACTTGCCCAATTTGTGACTCCCATGTAGAAAAAGTAGAAGGTGAAGCCGTAGCGCGTTGTACTGGTGGTTTAGTGTGCCCGGCGCAACGTAAACAAGCGATTAAACACTTTGCTTCGCGCAAAGCACTCGATATTGACGGCCTTGGCGATAAAATTGTTGATCAACTCGTCGACAGAGAGCTGATTAAAACCCCTGCAGATTTGTTTATTTTAAAGCAAGGACATTTTGAATCGCTTGAGCGTATGGGGCCAAAGTCGGCTAAAAATTTGGTTACTGCGCTTCAAGACGCTAAAGCAACAACTTTGGCTAAGTTTTTATACTCATTGGGTATTCGTGAAGCAGGTGAGGCAACCACACAAAATTTAGCTAATCATTTCTTAACCCTTGAAAACGTAATAAATGCCAGCATTGATAGTTTAACTCAAGTAAGTGATGTGGGCGAAATAGTAGCAACCCATGTACGTAGCTTTTTTGCCGAACAGCATAATTTAGATGTTGTAAATGCGCTGGTAGAGCAAGGTATTAATTGGCCTGAACTTACTCCACCTTCAGCGCAAGAGCAGCCATTAGCTGGCCTTGTTTATGTGCTTACCGGTACCTTAAACACATTAAACCGTAATGACGCCAAAGCACGTTTGCAGCAGTTAGGTGCTAAAGTGTCGGGTAGTGTGTCGGCTAAAACCGATGCGTTAGTAGCAGGCGAAAAGGCCGGCTCTAAACTAACTAAGGCACAAGACTTAGGTATAGATGTACTGACAGAAGAAGATTTAATTAATTTATTAGAGCAACATAATGGCTGATTTATTAAATATATTAAATTCACTTTTAATTAACGTAGGGCAGTGGCTGCATAGTTATTTATATCATTTATCTATGCTGATAATGGTGTGCTTAGTGTCTTTATACGCAGGCGATATTATAAAGCTAACCAAAGGGCTGGTTGCACGTCGTCATTTTATAGTAAGAGTGCTGTGCTTTGTATTGATCACCGCCTTTGGATTTGGTTTTGTGGTTGTGTGGCTTAGCCCGCTACTGATTAAGGCGTTATTGTTTTTTGGCACTAAGTGGTTAGGTGTTACCTTGTTAGCAGCATTTTTTATATTGGGCACTATTGCCGATAGGAAAAATCAATTATGAGCCGCTATGGCCCAGAGTACTGGGATAAGTACGGCAGTTACCGTACACCCATCGCCTTTCATTTAAGTGTGCTGGTATTGTTACGAGCTTACTTTATTTGGATAGTGGCAGGGTTAAGCCGACGCCCAGAATTGGATTTGATGTCGATATTTTTTAAATCTAAAAACGATTTTTTTATTGCTATTGCCATTGGCGCTATAGCCATAGTACCAATTATTTTATTTTGTTTGCGTCGACCCCGCGAGTCTCATAAAAGTAGTGAACGCTTAGCTAAGATTTGGCGTTATATGCGCTGGCCTCTTATTTTGTGTGCGGTAATAGACTTAACTTGGTTAAGTATTCAAGCGGCTCATAGCTATTATCATTTTTCGTTATTTTTAGCGATTCAAATGGTGGTTGTATTATGGGTGCTGTGGTACTTAGCTAAAAGTCGTTATTTAACAGTGTTTTTTAATGATTGGCCTGAGCCTACCGAAAAAGCCGCAGCAGAAAAACGCCTTAATAAGGATTAAAAGTGGACGCTATAAATAAAAAAATAGCGGTGGTGGTGCTGTTTATAGGTGTGGCGCTTAGTGTGCAAATGCTAACTACAAAGCTTACAGAGCAGCCTTGGTTTATATTTTTATTTGTCTTATGGGTATTTGTTTTTTGCTCTTGTTGTTACCGATTAACCCCACTGTTTAAAACACGAAACCAAGTTAATGATTTTATTAAGCGCGATGCAAAACATTTAGTATTGTTTAGCTTAGCGGGATTTTTTGATAAAAAATCTGGCCCGCAGTGGTTAGCAATTAAAAATATTAAGCACCTTTCAACCCGCAATAATGAACTGCTAGTACACAGCTACCAGCAAACGCAATTTAGTATTAGTTTACCTGCGTCAAAAGTAGAGCTAGATGCTTTTTTACAGCAGATACTGACTAATTCAGAAAGACGAAGTATTACATTTGATTAAGTTGATCTTAAGCAAATGTAATAACATAATAATTAACCAATAAAGCTAAATACGATTTATAGCTAACCAAGCATTTAAAGAGGCTGTTATGTTGAAGTGGAATGATGTTATTAATTTTGCCAATAATGGCAATCCAACGCCGCCGAAAAAGGTTATTAAAACCGACGCTCAGTGGCAAGAGTTATTATCTGAAGATACCTATTACGTTACTCGTAAAAAAGGCACTGAGCGACCGCACAGCTCCGGTAGCTGCACATTGTTAGAGCCAGGCAAGTATATATGTATATGTTGCGATAACTTATTGTTTGACGCAGATGAAAAGTTTGATAGCGGTACGGGTTGGCCTTCGTTTACAAAACCCGCAACAATAGAAGCTGTTGCCTATATTAGTGATAACACTCATGGGATGCAGCGTATTGAAGCAGTATGTAATGTGTGCGATGCGCACTTAGGTCATGTGTTTCCTGATGGCCCATTACCGACTGGCCTGCGATACTGCGTTAATGCCGCGTCAATGAAAAAGCTTTAACGCGTTTAGTCGACTTGAATATCTAGCTGCATATCTTTTGCTTTATGCAAAATATTATTTAAACGCTGCGCCTGATCTGCAGGTAGTTTAGCTTTGCTCAGTAAGGCGTAGCATTTTTTAGCAAGCCCCATATTAAACGAATCCCCCCCTTGTTGCTTGGTCGAATCAAACAAGCACTGTAATAAGTTAAGTGCGATACTCTGATTACGAGGCATCACCCTAAATGCTTGAGTAAATGCTTCTAGTGCCGTATTTAATTGCCCTCTATTAAATTGATTCACAGCATGGTTGTTTAACTCTTTAGGCCCCATTTTAATATCACGACGCTCGCTTTGTTGTTGTTGAATATAACGTAAATAGGTTGTGTCGCTTACACTTGGATGACGCTGGCAATGCGTAATTATTTGGGCAAATAAATTTTGGGCTTTTTGATGAAAGCCAAGTTCGTGAAATGCTTTTGCTTTATCGAGTGCGCCGTCTACAGAGCGAATTTGTGTATCATCTTCATCAAGCTGCTCTATTAGTCGCTTAGCTTTTTGATGTTCATCTTTTAAGTAGTGTAGGCGTGCGTTTAATACATCGATTTGCGCCTGGTTTACATTATTAGGAAACTGCTTTTTTAAATCATTAATATATTGATTAGTTTGGCGAGAAATTCGTTGTATTTGATCCGTTTGATCTGTGGTTAGCGCAAAGTCGATACCGGCACGCGCCGCATTTAAATAAATATCTGGGCTATCGTGAATTGAGTATTTTGCATAGCTTGCAATATCTTTTTGGGTTAAATAGCTCTTTTCATAATCGTGATTAATTAACGATACATTACTCAAAGACTTTTGACGCATAATATTAAGAGGAGCAATATCCGCAGCCTGGCTTAAAAACTCTTGTGCGAGCTCAAATTGATTAAGTTTTATTTCTAAACGACCTAATAAATCAAGCGCGATTAAACGAGTTTCGTTGCGCTCTAACATGGTTTTAAGCATGCGCTGGGCTAAAATATGTTCATTATTTTCTATCAGTGCTTCTACTAAACCTACTTTAGCCCATGCAAATTTTTGGATATCGAGTACCGACTTAAAAAAGTCTTTGGCCTCTTGGTTACGATTAAGGCGTAGTAGGGCATCACCTTTTAATCGCAGTAAAATAGGGCTGTAGTTGTTGTTTTTATTTAATGCTGCACTTATGTACTTAAGTGCTTTGGAATCATTACCGTCATCAATAAAGTTGTAAACTGTTTGTAAATCACGTTTACGTTTTAAAATACGCTCTATACGTATTTTAAGCTCTTGTGCTGTAAATGGTTTAACCAAAAAATCATCGGGTTGTAATTCAAGAACACTATGTACAAGCGAGCCACTTGTTTCTGCAGAAATAAAAATAAACCCAGTGGAGCTTTTAATTAACTGCTTTATTCGCAATTCCTCATAAAGCTGATAACCATCTTGATGCTTATTTAGATTGAATGAGCATACAATTAAATCAAATTGCTCGTTTATACACTGCTCTTTTGCCGAGTTAGCATGATCTGCAAATCGTAACTGTCCAAAGCCAAGCTTTTCTAGCGATTGTTTCATATAGCTTTGGGCGAGCGGTTGCTCCTCCACTATAAGTATTTTGGCTGTTGAATAGATCTTTGTTGGCATTTGGCTTAACAGTGATTACGTGTAACACAGACTATAATCAACAGTTTAGCTGCTTACAAGGGAATTTAGGTTATTACTCAACTTTATTAAGTACTTAATATGCATTCATAGGCTTATATGTGGTGGGTAATACTTAGCTTGATACCTGCGACCCTTGCCATTCGTTATAAAGGGCGGCGATGCTCTTTTTCTTTCAACTGAGCTAATTGCCCAAAAGGATTTATATATTATTTAAGTATTTGATGGAGATATTACGAGATACTAAGAAGTGTTTATATGTGGTGGGTAATACTTAGCTTGATACCTGCGACCCTCGCCATTCGTTATAAAGGGCGGCGATGCTCTTTTTCTTTCAACAGAGCTAATTTCCCAAAAGGACTTTTATATTATTTTAGTATTTTATGGAGATATTAAGAAGTGTTTATATGTGGTGGGTGATACTGGACTTGAACCAGTGACCCTCGCCATTCGTTATAAAGGGCGGCGATGCTCTTTTTCTTTCAACTGAGCTAATTACCCAAAAGGACTTTTATATTATTTTAGTATTTAATGGAGATATTAAGAAGTGTTTATATGTGGTGGGTGATACTGGACTTGAACCAGTGACCCTCGCCTTGTAAGGGCGATGCTCTCCCAACTGAGCTAATCACCCACATATAAAATAGGTATAACGCTTAATTAAATGCTTTAAACATTTAAGCTGTAATTTGGTGGGTGATACTGGACTTGAACCAGTGACCCTCGCCTTGTAAGGGCGATGCTCTCCCAACTGAGCTAATCACCCAAATTACATTATTAACTATCAAGGGTGATAGTTAATACTGGATTTTAACCAGTGAACACTGCCTTTACTTGTAAATAGCGGCGATGCTCTCTTTTTTCTAACTGAGCGAATCACCCATTTAGATTTTTGTAATATGCACCACTGTAAATAGTGGTGGGTCGTACTGGACTTGAACCAGTGACCCTCGCCTTGTAAGGGCGATGCTCTCCCAACTGAGCTAACGACCCATATTACATGCTACTACCTATACAGATAGTACTGGACTTTAACCAGTGAACTTCGCCATTACTTGTAAGTAGCGGTGATGCTCTCTTTTTGTAACTGAGCTAACGACCCATATTAAAATTTTAAAACGCGACTATTATATAATAATAGATTTTATATGTGGTGGGTGATACTGGACTTGAACCAGTGACCCTCGCCTTGTAAGGGCGATGCTCTCCCAACTGAGCTAATCACCCACATATAAATTAAAACGCTACTATTAAAATAAATAGTACTGGATTTTAACCAGTGAACACTGCCTTTACTTGTAAATAGCGGCGATGCTCTCTTTTTTCTAACTGAGCTAATTACCCATTTAGATTTTTGTAATATACACCATTTTAAAAATGGTGGGTCGTACTGGACTTGAACCAGTGACCCTCGCCTTGTAAGGGCGATGCTCTCCCAACTGAGCTAACGACCCATATTACATGCTACTATCTATAGATAGTACTGGGCTTTAACCAGTGAACTTCGCCATTACTTGTAAGTAGCGGTGATGCTCTCTTTTTGTAACTGAGCTAACGACCCATATTACAATTTTAAAACGAGACTATTATATAATCATAGGTTTTATATGTGGTGGGTGATACTGGACTTGAACCAGTGACCCTCGCCTTGTAAGGGCGATGCTCTCCCAACTGAGCTAATCACCCACATATAAATTAAAACGCTACTATTAAAATAAATAGTACT
>NZ_JACJES010000001.1:95100-96585 GCF_014164175.1 Pseudoalteromonas sp. SG44-5
GGACTTTAACCAGTGAACTTCGCCGTTGCTTATTAGTAGCGGAGATGCTCTCTTTTTCTAACTGAGCTAATTACTCATATAGAAATTTAGATGTGAACACTTATAAAAAGTGGTGGGTGATACTGGACTTGAACCAGTGACCCTCGCCTTGTAAGGGCGATGCTCTCCCAACTGAGCTAATCACCCACATCTAAACAACAACACAATGCTGCGTTGTTGTGGGGCGCTATTATAGATAGAGTTGTAAATGTGTCAACACTTGAATGATAAAAATGTGCTGAGTGGGGGTTTTATAAACAACAAGTAATGTTTGGAGTTTGTTTTATCGACAAATCAATGCTTAGTGTTTAAATAAACGCCGTATTATCTGTTTAGGCTTAGATAGTTAATATCGAAAATCAAGAAAGTAATAAGCCAATCTATTTTAACTTAGTTGCTGTGGTGTGTTTATTGATCATAAAGTGCAGCTTATATAAAGTAATCACTTAAGTTATAAATTTACGCCGTGATTAAATCGCCTTTAAATTAAACCAATTTTAATCCGCAAAAAACCAATGCGATCTAATAGTGCGTAAAGTGGTTATTATGCCAAGGCATAAAGTAAGGATACGTCATTGAACGATGAACTAAATATGCCAAGTTGAATTTGCATATAAATGTATACCTTTTCTATGCTCAATAAAAATTAAAACAAGCAGAGCAGGGGTTATCTAATCATCCAGCCATAATTTATAATACACTCAAGGGGCTAATTTACTGTAAATTGCCCTTTTTAGCCTGCTTGGTAGCCAGTTTGTTGAAAAATAAACCATTTAAATAAAGCAGAACAAAAAACTGTTGACTTTATTTTGGGTGGTGCATAGAATGCGCCCCGCACTAAGCAATACACGACGTGTTTATCACAGCGTGTGTAAATAAGTTGGGGCTATAGCTCAGCTGGGAGAGCGCTTCGCTGGCAGTGAAGAGGTCTGCGGTTCGATCCCGCATAGCTCCACCAACTTATTAGTGTTTGTCCTAGGGTAGCAGTTTTCTGTGTCCCCATCGTCTAGAGGCCTAGGACACCGCCCTTTCACGGCGGTAACAGGGGTTCGAATCCCCTTGGGGACGCCATTTAGCTTTAATTAGTTAAAGGCGGTTTTACCGAGAAAATAGCGTCACAATTAAAGCTCGAGTCTTTACTTGTATTAAGCGCAATTACCTTAAAACTCAGGATGTGAGTTAAACTAATCAATTGTCCTAGTGATACATTTATGTGTCCCCATCGTCTAGAGGCCTAGGACACCGCCCTTTCACGGCGGTAACAGGGGTTCGAATCCCCTTGGGGACGCCACTTACTATTTATAGTAGGGTAGTGTTATTAAAAGCTCGCCTGAAACGAGTCTAAAAATTCAGTTGTCCTAGTGACACAGAAAATGTTTCTGAGAAGATAATGCCATTCGCCTCACAGGCTCGGTCTCATCTTACACAGAAATAGCAAATCAATGA
>NZ_JACJES010000001.1:96685-128178 GCF_014164175.1 Pseudoalteromonas sp. SG44-5
AGAAATAGCAAATCAATGATTTGCAAACCAATTTCTGCGTCCCCATCGTCTAGAGGCCTAGGACACCGCCCTTTCACGGCGGTAACAGGGGTTCGAATCCCCTTGGGGACGCCACTTACTATTTATAGTAGGGTAGTGTTATTAAAAGCTCGTCTGAATCGAGTTAAACTATTCAGTTGTCCTAGTGACACATTTATGTGTCCCCATCGTCTAGAGGCCTAGGACACCGCCCTTTCACGGCGGTAACAGGGGTTCGAATCCCCTTGGGGACGCCACTTACTTATTTTAAGTATTGTATAAAGCAGTGTGATACCAGACGTTCTATTCATGACGTTATCAAGAACAATTATATCTTGTAAATGCCGCTTAATTTATTTAATAAGCTAGTGCAGTGTTATAAGAATAAAACTACAAATTTATACCCTCATTTCACACTTCATTTTTATATCTATCTATTTACACTTCGTTACAAAACCAATCTTACAATTGTTTCATATTCCTTGTTGTACTTTTAATTAGTCTTTAAACTCATTGAGTTAATTTAAATATGGACTAAAAAATGAAACTCACAAAAATCGCACTTGCTGTTTTACTTGCATCAGGGTTAGCTGCATGTAATAGCTCAACTCAAGCTGTTGATAAAAAGATTATTACAGAAGCATCAATCCCAGGCGTTACACTTATTGAATCAGTGAAATCAAACGCAGGTGAAATCAACATACCGTATAAAAAATATAAACTAGATAACGGTTTAACTGTAATTGTGCATGAGGATCATTCAGATCCCTTAGTACACGTTGATGTAACATACCACGTTGGTTCTGCTCGCGAAGAGTTGGGTAAGTCAGGCTTTGCTCACTTTTTTGAGCATATGATGTTTCAAGGCTCAGAAAACGTTGCTGATGAGGAACATTTTAAAATAATATCTGAAGCAGGCGGTACTTTAAATGGTACAACTAACTCAGATAGAACAAATTATTTTGAAACCGTACCTGTAAATCAATTAGAAAAAATGTTGTGGCTAGAAGCTGATCGAATGGGCTTTTTACTAGATGCTGTAACCCAAGAAAAATTTGAAGTACAACGCGAAACAGTAAAAAATGAGCGCGGCCAACGCGTTGATAATCGCCCTTATGGTCGTTTAGGTGAGCGTGTTGCTCAAGCAATGTATCCAGATGGGCATCCGTATTCTTGGCCTGTAATTGGTTTTATGGATGACCTTAACCGTGTAAATGTGAATGACTTAAAAGCATTCTTTTTAAAGTGGTATGGCCCTAATAATGCAACGCTTACCATTGGTGGCGACATCAACGCTAATGAAATACTACCACTGGTTACTAAATACTTTGCGCCAATTCCAAAAGGCCCTGCAATACCTAAAGTAGAAAAAACAGCGGTAACACTAAATGCTGATAGATATATTTCAATGGAAGATAAGGTTCACTTACCTTTATTAAGTATGAGTTTTCCAACGACTTACGCTCGCTCTGAAGATGAAGCACCGCTGGATATACTTGCAGAAATATTAGGTGGGGGGAACAATTCATTACTATACAAAAACCTAGTTAAAAACCAGCTTGCAGTTCAAGCAAGTGCAAACCATCCATGCCAAGAGTTAGCATGCTCAATTAGTCTTTATGCTTTACCTAATCCTACAGCAGGAAAAACGTTAGCTGATATGGAAAAAATTATTCGTGATTCATTTGTTGAATTTGAAGAGCGTGGTGTTACACAAGATGATTTAGATAAAGTAAAAGCTAAAATAGAATCGGGTGCAATTTTTGGTCTGCAAAGCGTATCAGGAAAAGTCTCTCAACTTGCCGCGTCAGAAACGTTTACAGGTAACCCAAACTCAGCTAAAGATGAGATTGCACGTTATAACAAAGTTACAAAAGCTGATGTTATGCGTGTTTTTAATCAATATATCAAAGGTAAATCTGCCGTTATTATGAGTGTTGTGCCAGAAGGGCAGACTCAACTTATAGCTGCCCCAGACAACTTTACTCCTAAAGCGCATGATTTTGGAGGGCCATCGACCACTTCAGCTGATGATTTAGTGGCACGAAGAGCAGTTGATACATTTGATCGAAGTGTTCATCCAGAGGCCGGTGCAAATCCTGCTGTGGATGTTCCTGCACTTTGGCAAGCTAATACTGCAAACGGTATTAAAATATTAGGTACTCAAAGCACCGAAACGCCAACGACTGCTATTTTTATTAAAGTTCCGGGTGGCTTGTATAATGAACAAGCGAGTAAAGTGGGTTTATCGTCAATGACTGCATCGCTAATGAGTGAGGCTACGCAAAACTACACCACAGAGCAAATGAGTAACGCGCTTGAAAAGTTGGGTAGTCAAGTAAGCATATACGCTGATAAAACACATACAAATGTATATGTTTCTAGCTTAACTAAAAATCTAGATGCAACATTAAAGCTTGTAGAAGAAAAGTTATTTAAACCGGCATTTAATGCAGATGACTTTGAGCGTAATAAAAAGCAAAGCATTCAAAACATCCAACATTCAATGAAAGATGCAGGTTATTTAGCCTCTAATACGTATAGCAAATTACTATACGGAAATAACATAGCTTCACTACCAAGTAGCGGTACTGTTGAAAGTATAGAAGCCATTACGCTCGATGATGTTAAAGCTTTTTATAATGCAAACTTTAAACCGCAGGGTGCCCAAGTTATTATTGTTTCTGATTTAAAAGAATCAACAATTGAACCTAAAATTAAAGCTGCCTTTACAAACTGGCAGGGCAAAGCTTCAAGCGTTGATTTAAATTTTGCTGAGCCAAAAGTACAAACAAATGTAATTTATTTAGTTGATAAGCCTGGCGCACCGCAATCAGAAATTCGTATTGGTAAGCGTGGCATGGTTGAAGATATTACCGGTGAGTTTTTTAAAGCTAACTTAATGAACTTTGCATTGGGTGGCACGTTTAACAGCCGTATCAATCTAAATTTACGCGAAGATAAAGGCTACACTTATGGTGCTCGCTCTCATTTTTGGGGTGATAAAACATCAGGTGGCTTTACAGCCTCTGCAGCGGTGAGAGCAGATTCTACTGCTGCGTCTATTACAGAGTTTACCAACGAGCTTAATAACTACGCTCAAAATGGTGTAACAGACCAAGAGCTTATGTTTATGCGCAAAGCTATTAACCAAAAAGATGCGCTTAAATACGAAACACCTAATGCAAAACTTGGCTTTTTAGCACAAATATTAGAGTTTGATTTAAAACCTAGCTTTGTAAAAGAAAGAAATGAAATTGTTAGTAATATTAGCAAAGAAGAAGTTAACGCCTTAGCTAAAAAACATTTAAACACTAAAGAGATGATTTATTTAGTTGTTGGTGATGCCAAAACCTTGCGCCCTGAGCTTGAAAAGTTAGGCATGCAGGTGATTGATTACAGTTTATAACTGTTAAAATTAATCGATTAAAAACAAAAAGCCGCTACAAGCGGCTTTTTTGTTCTATTCAGTGCCAATAAAGCTGTTAATAGCTATTATAAGTATAAACGTCCAACTCATTAGGAGGTTATATATGGCAAGTGGATGGGCACGAGAAGGTGCAGTTCAAGATCAAATAGACGCAAGTGTTAACGATGCTGTTCAGTACGCTCGCAGTAATTTGGCTTCAGGCTCAAGTGCTGAGTTGTGCGAAGAATGTGATGCTGCGATCCCTCAAGCACGTAGATTGGCGTTACCCGGTGTTCGTTATTGTGTTGCATGCCAGCAAGCAATTGAAGGCAAGAGCGCAACAGCAGGGGGCTTTTAATCGCCGAGGCAGTAAAGACAGTCAACTGCGCTAAAAAAAGGTGCTAAAAGCACCTTTTTAATTTAAAAATATTTGTTTAGATACAAATTTAAAAACGACTCATATCTTCTTTTTTCTGAATAAGCTCAATTGCATAGCCATCGGGGTCTTTTACAAAAGCAATTTCAGTGCTGCCGCCTTTTACCGGGCCAGGTTCACGACTAACATTGCCACCGGCTGCTTTAATATCGGCGCAGGTTTGGTAAATATCGTCAAACTCAATGGCTATATGGCCATAAGCATTGCCTAAGTCGTAACTGTCTTGATCCCAGTTATAGGTTAGCTCTAATACCGTATTGTCTTTTTCGTCTCCGTAACCAACAAAGGCTAAGGTATAACGATATTCTTCGTTATCTGCACGGCGTAACTCTTTCATCCCAAGTACTTTGGTATAAAATTCGATTGATTTTTCTAAATCAGCAACACGTAACATAGTGTGTAATAAACGCATTTAAGCACCCTTGGATTGTCTTTAAATTTAAAAAATACTGTTACAACATGACGAAGGCTGCGCAAAATAGCGCTTATTATAAAAGTAAGCTAAAACTCATTTTTATAATATATCGCATGTTTGCTTAGCAGCTACTTTGGCCATACACAGAGTAAAACACTGCAATTTGAGACTCAAAATATAATTGTGTATTCAGCGCAGGCCAGAAAATATAACAGTAGTAAGTCTTGATGCACATTCTATGGTTTTCATATAGATTTGCAATACATCTAGGTTGCACAACCTCTTAAACAATTTCACTATGGCATTTATTTAGCGTGCAGAATCTAATTGCTCTGTTTCTACTAAGGCGCAAGCTTAGTTGAGGTATTAAAAGCAATAAAAACACCAGCCGAAGCGTAAAGTAGGTACAGGTACAGTCATAAATACAGCTATACTAGAGCAAGTATGTGCAGTGGGTACCGATTTAATAGGTACAACTGCTACGTAACCAAAATCACTCAGCGAACTTGTTAACTGTAATGTGCCAGTATTGCCCGGTGTTTTTAATACCGTGATATTATGGCGTTAAAATACGGCTTTGATGAGAAAAAATATTTTCCGCCATCTTTGTGTGATGGTATTGATTTTTTATCGGCTGTATTTTTTGCTCTGTTAGTTTTTGCCGTAACAGGCGTTGCTAAAAAGGGTGAGTAGAGCAACAAAACTGGCGAGCAATTACAGATGCTTGTATAAAAGCTTTAAAACAGTAAGGAACCTATAATGAATTATTTAGCTACAACTATTCAACCCGGCGTTATAGTTGGCGATGAAGTAAGTGCGGTATATAAGCATGCCCGAACAAATCAATATGCATTACCTGCAGTTAACGTTGTTAGTACCTCGTCTATAAATGCAACTCTTGAAGCCGCGCAAACAATGAAGTCACCGGTTATCATTCAACTTTCAAATGGTGGAGCGCAGTTTTTTTGTGGTAAGGGCTTGTCGCTACCTGAACACCAAGGGGCTGTACTTGGCGCGGTTAGTGCTGCTAAGTATGTTCACTCTGTTGCTAAGCATTATGGTGTAGCGGTTATGCTGCATACCGATCATGCTTCAAAAAAATTATTACCGTGGATTGATGGTTTATTAAATGAAGGCGAGCAGCATTTTGCACTTACTGGCAAGCCGCTTTTTAGTTCGCACATGATCGATCTTTCAGAAGACTCTTTAGAAGAAAATATTGAAATATGTGAACGTTACTTAGCGCGCATGGCAAAAATAGGCATGACCCTAGAAATTGAACTAGGATGTACCGGTGGTGAAGAAGACGGGGTGGATAACTCACATCTCGATAGCTCTGCGCTTTATACCCAGCCAGAAGATGTAGCTTACGCTTACGAGCGCTTAAGTCGTATTAGTCCAAACTTTATTATAGCGGCGTCATTTGGCAATGTTCATGGGGTATATAAACCGGGTAATGTTGTGCTTACTCCTACTATATTAAAAGACTCACAGGCCTATGTAGCAAAACAATTTGGCTTAGAGCATAACGCAATCAATTTTGTGTTTCATGGCGGTAGTGGCTCTGAGTACGATAAAATTGCAGAGTCGTTAACATACGGCGTAGTAAAAATGAATATCGATACAGATACGCAGTGGGCGTGTTGGAACGGTATTTTAAACTATTACCAAGACAAACAAGCGTATTTACAAGGGCAAATTGGTAACCCAGAAGGGGACGACAAGCCTAATAAAAAATACTATGATCCTCGCGTATGGCTTCGTCATACAGAGCAGCATATGGCCGCAAGACTAGAGCAATGTTTTAACGATTTAAATTGTGTAAATCGGTACAGCTCATAAAAATAGCTTGTTAGTAAGCTAAGGTAAGTTACTCGGTATGTTAGGCTCAACAGATCTGTTGAGCCTTTTAATACTAATAACACCGTTTTCTATGGCTAAGCTATTTATTCGTTAAATAAAATACAGCTAAACATTAAAATAGTAATTCAAAAATTAACTCAATAACGCTTTATACAGCAGCAATGCCTAGCGACACAGCTGCTCAGTAAAAAGACTATGACCAAAAGACGCCTTACTTCTTAACCTTGCCTTTAAGAACATAGATCTCGCCATCGAAGCTTCCCTGAATCGTCAATCCTTGTCCCGCTAACTCTTTCAGATACTCTATATGATCTTCAGTTATATGCTGCCCCGGAACCAACAGTGGGATGCCCGGTGGATATGGCGTAACTAAACCGGCACAAATGCGGTTGTTGCTTTTACTAATAGGCACAGATTCGCGCTCGCCATAAAAAGCATCGCTTGGAATACACGCTAGGTTGATGGCAGGCAAATTTTCCGGCAAGCGGGAGCGACGCGTCGATGTTGACAGTTTTACCTTACCGCTGTCGAGTTTTTTTAATGCATTGTACAGACGAATGATCTTCGAACGCGTACCTCCAAGCGTCAGTAAAACCAAGATAGTGCTGTGAGTGTATTTTTCTATTTCTAGCCCAATTTCATCCAGCAAGAATTTATGAATATCTTTTAACGAATAAGGCAATTGACTAATATCGATGAGAATTTTTAGTGGATCATGGCCCATATTGTCTCCGCTAAAGTGCGGAAATATTTCCATAAAGTCTTGCTTACCAAGCACTTTAATATGGTTGAGCGAGGTCATTTGTTGTTTAAATTCTTCCACATGTTTTAGCAAGGCATTGAGCAGCTTATAGCCTTCCATTTCTAATTGCTTTTGGCACACGTCAAGCGACGCTATAAGTTGATACTTCGGCGATGTGCTGGCGTAAATACTGTAAATTTCTCGAAAGAAATCGGCATCAAAATCTGGATCGTTAATATGAATATAAGACGCTTGAGAAAACGCCGATACCACTTTATGCGCAGAATGGGTGATATAGTCGGCCCCAGCATGAATGGCAGAATAATAGCGTAAGCTGGGATGAAAAAGGGAGTAAGCAAACCACGCTTCGTCGATAAACACTTTAATACCATGTTGATGGGCAAAAGCTACCACTTGTTTCAGATCGCTAAGTAGGCCATCGTAAGTGCAACCAGTGAGAACCAGCAATTTTGCATCGGTATTTTGCTCGATCGCCTGCTTTATGTCGGCCAACGAAGGTGGTGCGAAGATCCCATATTTAGGATTTAAAATACTCGATAAATAAATGGGAAAACTAGCTGATTGCAATATGCCATAGTGCACAGATTTATGACAGTTTCGGTCGATGATTACTTTATCGCCCTTGCGTAGCAGTGTCTGCAAAATGATTTTATTTGAGGTAGATGAACCGTTCGTAACGAAATAGGTATGCTTAACTTCAAACGTCGCCGCTGCTGATTCTTGAGCACGGCCAATGGTATTGGTACTGTCTGACAATGAACCTAACGAATCGACTGAAACCGACAGGTCGCCAACAAATACATTACGGCCATAAAACTGATAAAAATCTTTGATATAAGGGGAGTTTCTAAAGCTAGAACCGCCGCTATGGCCAGGTGTGTGCCATGAATCGTTTGCTTCGCCAACATAACGGCGATATGCCGTCCAGAATGGGGTTTCTCCTCGATCATCGAAGTCATTGATCATATAACCTAAAATAGCTTCTGGGTCAGAAATCACCTCATCTTTAAAAAAGAAAGACTCAATTTCCCCCGACTCATTAACTATTTCTAACCCTTTAGTGTCGTCGCCGATTACATACACAGGCAACTCGATACGGATCCCTTTTAACTGCTCGATAAAGCGACTATATGTTCTCTCGCCCTTGTTGTGTACATCCCAACTGAGAACCACAGCTTGAATATCACCATCTTCCTCTACATATTCCAACGCTTGCTTGAGATCAAGACATTCAATTATGTCGATATGAACATCATTTCGCTCAAAGTTAGGGATCGTTTTCGACAGATTCGTTGAAAGCTCTTGCAAGATGATAGGGTCTTGCTCAATTAACAAGATACGAAGTAAAGGTAACATAGGCGTTTTCGCAATAAAATTTCATAATGTTTAGTAGCATAACCAAAGGATTGATACTTGTGAAATTAATAGTTTGAAAATGCGCCAATAATTACGCAAAATCACGAATAAATAGATTTTATTTAAATTGACTTACAAGGTATGAAAAATCAAAGGTGCCAAAGTCAGCCACCTACTTTAAAAAACAAAAAGTAATACTGGAATGCGCATTAATTATTGAGTTGAAGTAGCTCATATCTGACTTACAGCTGTGAGCGAGAAGCAGTCATTCAGACTGGGAAATATAAGAGTTAGTTAATTGGTTAAACTACTCTTTGCGCATATATTGAAGAAAATGAGCGGCGCGTGCATATTATTTCATTTAACTCTACCTAAAAGTTTTAGAAAACTTAGTGATAGTAATACCTTAGGTTATTTGTTAAAACTACATTATGTAGAAAAATGAGCGTAGCGTCGGCAGAAATATAAGCGATGAGCGCACTATTAAATTGTTACACGTACAGGGAATATCGAGGTACATATCATGATCAAAACAACACATATATCAATCCAATGTCCAGAATGTGGCCATACTGAATTTGAGCAACCAGATAATGTGCAAGATGATGACTTCGTAAAGTGTGATGGTTGCGGATTTCAGATTATGCTTGCAGACTTAAAAGAAGTCGGTGTTGAGCAAGCAAAAGAAACCGTGATACCTGAAGCAAAGAAAGAAATTGAAAAAATGCTTAAAAAAGCATTTAAAGGCCGCTTGAAATGAGCAAGTATGAAATTCTAAGCTTATTTATCTCGATTTTAGCTGTCGTTGTTTCAGCTGTTTCTCTTGTCAGAACCAGAAAAATAGCCAAAGAACAGCTTGAACTGGAAAAAGTTACAGCAGAATTATCTCGATTACAAATTGATTCTCTCAACGAAGAAAAGTCTAATAAGGAAAAGCCAAGCTTCAATGTCACACTGACCAAGCTAGGAAAATCATATAATTTCTATATCTCCAACACAGGTCAAGGTAGTGCATATAACGTAAACTTCGAGTTAGTTGATTGCGAAGATAGCCCTCTTTGTAGTGACGTTATAGACAAGTTTCCACATCCTGAAATGAAGCCAAACTCACGAGTTAAACTAATTGCTGCAATACACATGGGTAGCCCTCTGAAATATCAAGTAAGGCTTTCTTGGCAAAATAAAGAAGGTGAGAACTTCAATGAAATCCATTGGGTCACCATGTAATGTACGTGTAACAAGCGCTTCCAGTCTGACGCCAAAACCTCCGCGTTTTGTGTTACTCGCTGCGCTCAAACATTAACACTCCGGCTTTGGCGCAGCTGAAGCGGGCGTTCGTTTTCTAGGGAAGATATGAGTAACGATTTCACCTTAAAAGGTATTCTTTTAGAAAAACTTAATCGATTTTTAAATCCTAATTTCGATACAAGCGAATGGGGTCAAATCTTGACTTCACACATTAAGAATCTTCAATGTCCATTCATGGCACTTTCCAGCCATCCGACAATATAAAATGCTGATAATAATAATTGGCAAGATATTTTACTGTGTCGGATGGCGCTTCGCTTATCCGACCTACATCCGGTACTTTTTTAGGTAATCGATAACACATAACGCTAATGTTAACTGGCACTGCCTTTTTTCGTTGGGTTTCGCTGCGCTCAAACCAACGTCAAAAGGTAGGTTGGTTAAGCCGAAGGCGCCACCCAACAAAGTTTCAGATTCACGCCTTGAAGGCCCGGAAATGGTGCATATGGGACTGTCAGATTTGATCGAGCCCTATTAGTTGGATTTGACAGATCAAGTAAGACTTATTCATCTAAGCAATCCAAAAAATTAGACAAAAGTGCTCCTCACTGTAAATAAATCAAGCAGCTATTTAGCTGCTTTTTATTCTTCGGTCTTTTCTTTAAACTCACATAAATCTTCGATGATACAACTGCCACACTTAGGTTTGCGCGCCACACAGGTATAACGCCCGTGCAGTATTAGCCAGTGGTGTACATCGACCTTAAATTCTTTAGGCACTACTTTTTCAAGCTTTTGCTCAACGGCTACAACATCTTTACCCATGGCGAGTTTAGTACGGTTAGAAACACGAAATATATGCGTGTCTACTGCGATTACAGGCCAGCCAAAGGCTGTATTGAGTACAACATTAGCGGTTTTACGGCCAACGCCTGGTAGGGCTTCTAGGGCTTCTCGGTTTTCGGGAACTATGCTGTTGTGTTCATCCACCAAAATTTGGCACATTTTGTAAACGTTTGCCGCTTTAGAATTAAATAAGCCGATGGTTTTTATATAATCTCGCAGTTTATCGTGGCCTAAATCTAAAATGGCTTGTGGTGTGTTAGCCACAGGGAACAACTTTCGAGTGGCTTTGTTAACGCCTACATCGGTTGCTTGCGCTGATAGCGTAACAGCAACAAGTAACTCAAACGGGCTTGAGTATTCAAGCTCGGTTTCTGGGTGCGGGTTATCGTCGCGTAAGCGAGTAAGAATTTGGTGGCGTTTTTCTTTATTCATATTACTTAAGCGCACACCTTATTAATGTGCGCTTTTCCTATTAAGTTAAGCTAGTAACACGAGCACGAGGGCCTTTTTCAGCCTCTGGCGGTGCAATTTGCTTTGATTTTATTTGTGCGTCAATTACATTTTTAGCGGCAATAAGTAGCCCAAGACCTAAAAAGGCACCCGGTGGTAAAATTGCGAGTAAAAATTGATTATCAAAGCTAAATACTTCAATGCGTAAGCTTTGTGCCCAAGGGCCAAGTAACAAGTCGGCGGCATCAAATAAAGTGCCTTGCCCAATTAGCTCGCGCATTGCGCCTAAAACAACAAGCACAATCATAAAGCCCAAACCCATCATTAGCCCATCAAACGCCGATAAGTGAACTGGGTTTTTAGACGCGTATGCTTCAGCGCGACCAATAATGGCGCAGTTAGTAACAATTAACGGAATAAAAATACCTAACGACTGATAAAGCCCATAGGTATAAGCGTTCATTAATAGCTGCACTATAGTTACAAAGCCGGCAATAATCATGACAAATACCGGTATACGAATATCTTTAGGTACCCAGTTTCGCACTATTGATACACTAATGTTAGAACCCACTAAAACAAGCAGTGTAGCCAGCCCTAAGCCAAGTGCGTTAGTAATGGTAGACGTAACAGCAAGCAGTGGGCAAAGGCCTAATAGCTGTACTAGGGCAGGGTTGTTGACCCACATACCGTCTTTATATAGTGTTTTTAATTCACTCATTTAGTTACCTCTACACATTGGGCATTAGGTGCTGCAAAAATAGTATCAAATTCACTTTGAGCAAATAATACGGCATTTTTTACCGAGCCAACCACAGCGCGAGGTGTAATAGTTGCACCGGTAAATTGATCAAACTGGCCACCGTCTTTTTTAACCGCCCAACGTGCATCGCTACTGCTTTGTACAGTTAACGTTTTAAAGCTAGTGATCCACGGTGATTTTTTAACTTCTACTTTATCGCCTAGGCCTGGAGTTTCTTCGTGCTTAGTGGTACGCACACCGGCAATACTACCATCACTTAAAACCGCGGTTAGTAAGTTAATATCACCACTGTAACCACTTGGCGTTACGTGCCTTACAATAAGGGCTACAGGTTCATTGTTTTTACGGGCACGGTAAACTATTTGATTAGCGTAAGGGCCTAGTCGTTCATCTGAAATAATAACGCAATCTGTTGTTAGCTCGTTGTCGTAAGTACTCGGGTCGAGCACTTCTTGTAATTGTGAAGTAAGGTGCAATAGCTCTTGCTCTGCTATTTTATCGGCGGTAAGCATATTAATAGAGGCAACCAGCCCTGTAGTCACTAATGCAAAAGCAGTTAAAATAGCGCCGTTTTTAGCCATAGAGGATAGTATCATTTTGCTGCTCCGTGGCCATAAGTGCGCGGCTGTGTGTAGTAGTCAATTAAGGGAACAGCAATATTGAGCAGTAATACACTAAAAGCAACAGCATCAGGGAAGCCACCAAAGGTGCGAATTAAATACACTAATAAGCCAATAGCTGCGCCATAAATTAAGCGCCCTTTATTGGTGGTGGCAGCCGACACCGGATCGGTAGCAATAAAAAATGCAGCCATCATAGTGGCACCACTTAATAGATGAAATATTATGCCAGGCTCTGTACCGGGCGCTGCTATATAACCTATGCCACTGCACAGCGCTAAGCTTGCAATAAAACTTACTGGGATATGCCAGTTAATTATTTTTTCTTTTAAAAGGTATAAACCACCGGCTAAAAAGCCTAAGTTAACCCACACCCATCCATGTCCAGCCCACTCATTAAATATCGGCTTTTGCATGCTTTCGGTTACGGTTAAACCATGGGCAATATCTGTTTTAATAGTGTCCAGTGGGGTTGCCATAGTAATGCCATCTATACCTGCACGTACTTGATCTAAACTAAAACCGGTGGCAGTAAAGTCGGTAAAAACAACCCTAAGCTGCTCGGTAAAACCAATCGGAGTATTTAATAACTCGGTAATTGGCATCCACGCGGTCATTTGTACCGGAAACGAAATTAATAATAATACATAAGCGGCCATAGCAGGGTTAAATAAATTAAACCCTAAACCACCATAGAGCTGCTTAACTATAACGATGGCAAATAAACAGCCAATAATAACTATCCACCAAGGGGCTAATGGCGGAATGCTCAATGCAAGTAGTACTGCGCTAAGCCACGCGCTGCCATCACTTAACGCAGGCCAAACGGGGCGTTTGCGAAGTAGCATTACTGCAGCTTCAAATACACTTACAGCAATCAGCGCTAATATGAGCTGAATAAGCACACCTGTACCAAAAAAGATGATCTGAGCAATTAGCCCAGGAATACACGCAGCAATAACGCAAAGCATTAATCGGGTTAACGATTTATGGCTATGGCTGTGAGGCGAACTGGCCATGGTTAATTTCACGACTGATCATTTCCTTCTTTTTGAGACTTTTTGGCTTTTGCTCGAGCAATAGCAGCAGCTACTGCGGCTTTTTTCTTGTCATCGTTCGCTTTAGGCTCGTCGGCTTTAGTACTAGATGCGGCGTCGTTATTCTCAACAGCGCTCGTTACTTGCGCATCATCAGTTGTACTTTCAGCATCGGCTAATGCTTTTGCGGCCTTTTTCGCTTTGGCGCGAGCAATGGCTGCGGCTACAGCGGCTTTTTTGTCATCAACGGGTGCATCGTTTTGTGGTGTATCGTCTGTTGTATTGTCAGCGTCTGCTAATGCTTTCGCTGCCTTTTTCGCTTTGGCGCGAGCAATGGCTGCGGCTACAGCAGCTTTTTTGTCATCAACGGGTGCATCGTTTTGCGGTGCATCGTCTGTTGTACTTTCAGCATCGGCTAATGCTTTCGCGGCCTTTTTCGCTTTGGCGCGAGCAATGGCAGCGGCTACAGCAGCTTTTTTGTCATCAACGGGGGCCTCGTTTTGCGGTGCATCGTCAGTTGTACTTTCAGCAGTTGTACTTTCAGCAGTTGTACTTTCAGCGTCTGCTAATTGCGCGGCCTTTTTAGCTTTAGCGCGAGCTATGGCAGCGGCTACAGCAGCTTTTTTGTCATCAACGGGGGCCTCGTTTTGCAGCGCATCGTCAGTTGTACTTTCAGCGTTTGCTAGTTGTGCGGCCTTTTTAGCTTTAGCGCGAGCAATGGCTGCGGCTACAGCAGCTTTTTTGTCATCAACGGGGGCCTCGTTTTGCGGTGCATCGTCAGTTGTACTTTCAGCGTTTGCTAGTTGTGCGGCCTTTTTAGCTTTAGCGCGAGCTATGGCTGCGGCTACAGCTGATTTTTTATCATCAGGGCTTGCTGGCTCATCACTTTGTGCTTTTTGCTCTTTATATTGTCGAGCTTGTTCTTTACGCAATGCGCGTTCTTTTGCTACTTCGCTATTATCAGGTTCAAGTGCATCGCCTTGTTGCTTTTTAGCTTTAGCACGGGCAATAGCAGCGGCTACGGCTGATTTTTCATCGCTATTAGCTGATTTACTTTTAACTCTTGCTAAAGCATCGGCTACTTTTTGTTTTTCGTCTGGTGTTTTAACTGCAGGCTTACGTTTATGGCGATTTTGTCGCTCAGCTTGTTCGCGATCAAGGCGCTCTTTTCGCGCATCAAAACGCTCTTTAGCACGATCTGCTTTAATTTTTTCTGCCTGCTGCTCTTTTATTTCTACCTTGGCTACCCGGTAGTACTGCACTAGCGGTATTTCACTTGGGCAAACGTAGGCACACGCGCCGCATTCTATGCAGTCAAACAAATTGTGTTCTTGTAGTTTGTCGTATTCTTTTGACTTAGCAAACCATTGTAATTGCTGAGGTAATAAAGAAGCAGGGCAAGCATCCGCACAGGCACTACAGCGTATACAGGCTTTTTCTGGGCCGGGCTCTGCAAGCTCTTTATGATCGGGCGCGAGTATACAGTTAGTGGTTTTTACCACGCCAATACGAATTGTTGGTAGGGTAAAGCCCATCATTGGGCCGCCCATAATTACTTGTTGCTGTGGTACAGGCGAAAAACCTTGGCAATCGAGCAAGTGCTTTATTTCGCTGCCTAATAAAGCCCATACATTTCCGGGTTTATGAATAGTATTACCCGTTACTGTGACTACGCGCTCAATTAAGGGTTTACCTTCATAAACAGCTTGTTGTATAGCAAATAAAGTACCGGTGTTATGTACCAGTATACCAACATCTGCCGGAATGCCATTATTAGGTACTTCGCGATTAGTAAGCAGTTTAATAAGCTGTTTTTCGCCACCAGAGGGATAAATAGTGGGCACTTTTTGCACCAATATTAAGCTATTATGCTCCGCTGCTTGTATCATTGCAGCAATTGCTTCTGGCTTGTTGTCCTCTATACCCACAATGCATAACGTAGGATTGAGCAGTTGTTGCATTAGCTCAATACCTTGCACTATTTGCTTGGCATGCTCGCGCATTAGCATGTCATCAGCTGTTATATAAGGTTCGCACTCAACCGCATTAATAATTAAAAACTCGATAGGTTGCTTAGTATCGGCTTTAACATAAGTTGGAAAACCAGCGCCTCCCATACCACTAATGCCCGCTTGATGAATAATATTAACAAGTTCATCGTGGCTTAGCGTTGCTGGGTTTTTAATTGGGTTAAGCTCGCACCATAAATCTTTACCATCGGGCTCAATTATTACACTAAGTTCAGGTAGGGCCGAAGGGTGCGCCGAAGGCATTAACTTTATGTCGGCTATTGTGCCTGAGGTTGGCGCATGCATAGGCACCGACCAGTTAGCTTTAGGTATGGTTAAAGCTTGGCCTTTTAAAACGTGCTGACCTTTCTCAACAATAAGTTTACCGTTAGCACCTATGTGTTGTTTAAGTGCAACTACGAGTTTGTCGGGTAATGGCAAGCGAGTAATACTGGCACTATTAGAGAGTGATTTTTGTTGTGGTGGGTGAACGCCGCCAGGGAATGGCCAAACGACCCCTTTTTTTATTTGTTCAAGTAACTTATCCACTCAAACCTCTAATCTATTTGTGTAACGGGAATTGCATTTAACTGCCATTTCCAGTTTTGTTTAGTTTCGGCTACAGGGAGCATATCAATGCAATCTACAGGGCAGGGCTCTACGCATAAATCGCAGCCAGTACATTCGTCAATTAATACAGTATGCATTTGTCGAGTTGCACCAACAATGGCGTCAACTGGGCATGCTTGTATACACTTGGTACAACCAATGCATTCGTCTTCGCGAATATATGCCACAGTTTTAATTGGTTCAGCTTGCTCTCCGCCAGCTAAGGGCTTGGGATCAACGCCCATTAATTCGGCGAGCTTTTTCATAGTAGCTTCGCCGCCAGGTGGGCATTTGTTTATTTCGTCGCCATTGGCAATCGCTTCGGCGTATGGCCTACAGCCAGGGTAGCCACATTGGCCGCATTGAGTTTGCGGTAAAATGGTATCAATTTGCTCAACAATAGGGTTACTTTCTACCCGAAAGCGGATAGCGGCAAATCCTAAAATTAGGCCAAAAACTAATGCCAGTGAGCCTAGTGCTATTAATGCATAAAACAAGGTCATATTAAAACTTCACTAATCCGGTAAATCCCATAAATGCCATCGACATTAAGCCTGCGGTAATTAAGGCAATAGAGGCACCTTTAAAGGGGGTAGGAACATCGGCCGCTGCAAGGCGCTCTCGCAGGGCAGCAAACAATACAAGTACTAACGAAAAACCAACTGCGGCACCAAAGCCATAAACCGCCGACTGTAAAAAGGAGTGATCTTCTTTAATGTTAAGTAATGCAACGCCTAGCACAGCACAGTTTGTGGTTATAAGGGGTAAAAAAATACCCAGCAAGCGATATAAAGTAGGGCTTGTTTTACGTACTACCATTTCGGTAAATTGTACTACTACAGCAATCACTAAAATAAAGCTCATGGTACGTAAATAGGTAATATCCAACGGTATTAAAATATATTGGTTAACTAAGTAGCTGGTTACAGAGGCAAGGGTAAGCACAAAAGTGGTAGCCAAAGACATACCTATAGCCGTGTCTAGTTTACTCGACACGCCCATAAACGGACACAAGCCTAAAAATTGTACTAATACAAAGTTATTAACCAGAACAGTGCCAATCAATAACAATACATATTCTGTCATGTGTGCCTCGCGCTATTAAAATCCAATGCATTATCCTTTTTTCTGCCGAGATAAACAACATGTGGAGTAGTTATCAGTCAAATAAATAAGGTAAAATAATTAACGCATAATGAAGATGTAAAATTACTGTAATTTGTTTGTAGAGTTTATTTAACGTTATGGTTTTAGTATGGGTGACAGTACTGAAAATAAAGCAAAAAAGAGCAACAAGTGCTCTTTTTATTAATTAAATAACCTGAACTTGGGTTAACTACGCCCTTATATCAAATGTCTTTAGGTTTTTCTATGTAGTAACCTTGTACACCATCTAAGCACAGGGTTTCTATAATGTGCTTTTCTTCTTGGCTTTCGACCCCTTCAGCAAAAACACTTACACCAATCCTGTGTGCTAAATCGACCATTAAGCGCATAAAATATTGATTGTTTTTATCATCTTCTAGGCCGCGGGTATAACTGGCATCCATTTTAATAAAGTCTGGTTTTAAATCGCGGAAAAACTTAAACGATGTTAAGCCAACACCAAAACGCTCAACTGTTATGCGAGCACCCACGCGATGAATCATGTCAATAAAGCGTTTACTCGCTTTAATGTTTTGTTGTAGCCCAAATTCACTTACTTCAAAAACAAGTTTTGATGCAATATGGGTATCTTTTAATAATCGGCGTTCTAACCAAATTACAAACTGGTCGTTGTGCGCACTTGAAGGCGTAACATTTAAACCAAAAAACTTTTCTGAAAGATTTCGGCTTTTTATTTTCTCAAGTGATGAGTCAATAATTAGCCTGTCGATTTCTATAGCCATATCAAGTTTTTCGGCCATGGCTAAAAATGAGGCTGTAGGTAGCATTTGATTATCTTCGGTTTTAAATCGCACCTGAATCTCAGCATACGCTTTAATATTTTTGCCCAAAGGCATAATATTTTGCATTACTAAATGCACACGTTTTGCTTCAATTACTTCATTTATAACTTTGCGCCAATTTTGATTACCAAATCCAGCACTTACATTATTAATTAAATCGCTTTCGCGCTGTACATGCCAAGCGTTAGCATGTTTTGATTGCGCCATACTCATGGCGTTATCTACTACCGAAAGTAACTCACCAAGTGGTTTTGCTTTTTCGTAACCCACAATACCAGTATTAGCCACTGAGCTGAGCTCTTGGGTTTGTTGATACTGAGTAAAGCGAGATTGTAAGTTTTCACCAAAACGTTCGGCTTCTTTTAGCGGTATATTAGGTAATACAGCTACAAAATCAGAACTATTAAGTCTAAATACTTGGCTGCCAGTGTAGGTGCCACTAATGTGCTTAATAATATCAGCCACACCTTTAATGTATTCATCACCTTTTTGATAACCGCGGGTTTGGTTAATAGATTGCAGTTCACTACACCTAATTAAAGCGAGTGTACCAAAAGTGCTTTTTTCGCTGTTTTCTATATTTTTTTCATAATACTCAACAAACATATTCCGATTGCCTAAATCGGTTACACCATCTTTATAGGCTTGGTGTTTTATTGTGAGTGCTGCGTTTTGCAGATCTTCATTTTTACTTTTCAAAAAGTGCGATAAACGATTAAAGCTAGGAACTAAGCTCTTTCCTTGGCTTTTGAGCCTGCTTGTATCAAGGCTGACTTCTAGGTCATGATCTAACTGGTTTTGATTTATATAAACATCAATAACATCAGCCACGTCCATACTAATTCTTTTATTTACTCTATGAGAAAGGGTCTTCATTAACGCCATAGGAATAAGGACTAAAAAAGTACTAACAAGCACAATAATAAAAAACGCGCTTTGTAATAAGTGTGCAAAACGTTGCACATTAAGTGTAAATTCTACTTTTATATCAGTATTACTACCGCTTACAAACTGGGGACGTACCGAGTTAAAATTTGTTTGTACAAATTCGGCAATAAAAGGCAGTGCAGGGGAATGCGTTACTTTAAATACTTCAGCTCCTTGATTGTCTCTGAGGATGAAGTTTGCAAAAGTATCGTTATTAGTAATAGCGCGTTTAAAATTGTTTGTTGATATATCAGATAAAGTTAAACCATCTATATAATTTTGGACTGTAGCTTGTGCATTTTTTTGCGCTTCGTTAACTGTGTAATTAAAGCTAATAGCTATAAAATAACTACCAACGGCAACACATGCTAACCAAGAGAGTATTTGTATTAATATGAGTTTTTTAAAGCCTGCCATTTTTTCAATCTTTTAATTGTCAGAAAGGGAAGGAATCAAATCCTTGATTTATAAACTAATCATAACACGAAAATTGAGTGAATATACTTTAGTTATTAATCAGAAAGGGTAGTAGATATTGAGAGGAATGTCTATGGAATTATTAGCAATTGGCTCCCCCTCCCCGACTCGAACGGGGGACCTGCGGATTAACAGTCCGTCGCTCTAACCAACTGAGCTAAGGGGGAACTAAAGTAGTGCTATTTTATGATTTGGCTCCCCCTCCCCGACTCGAACGGGGGACCTGCGGATTAACAGTCCGTCGCTCTAACCAACTGAGCTAAGGGGGAACTACTATCATAAACATAAACTTGGCTCCCCCTCCCCGACTCGAACGGGGGACCTGCGGATTAACAGTCCGTCGCTCTAACCAACTGAGCTAAGGGGGAAGCGTTTATGGTTGAAAAACTTGGCTCCCCCTCCCCGACTCGAACGGGGGACCTGCGGATTAACAGTCCGTCGCTCTAACCAACTGAGCTAAGGGGGAAGCGTCTTGCCTTTCAACGGGGCGAAATATTAATGATCCAGCCGCAAAGTGTCAACACATAAAAGATCATAAATACAAAAAAGAACTCTATTCGTTGTTTTTGTGTTCGATCTGCACGTTTTATAGCACAAATGCCAAAATTAAAGCGCGTCATTTTTATGAAAAAGTACTTTTGTTTTTAAAAATTATTAAATTAAAGGGCGTATTTACTTAATTTAAAATATAAAAAACAGCCATTACACCTAAAAATAGCGCTCAATATTACAAAAACATTACCGTAAAGAGCTTACACAGGCAGAGTGGTTTTTAAAATTTAACGCTTAAAATCGATTTAATACTTAAATTCCATAAAAAACGAATACGGCAAAAACTAAAAATATCTTTATTTAATTACTTATTAGTTAATAATTAGCCAATCGCAAAGGTTTGTACAAAAACAACACAATCAATAGCTTAAATAATTTTATTTACACCTTTAGGTTGCTCAATAAGGTGGTGATTGCAGCTAACAGCAAGCTTTACATTAAAGCCCAAGAAAGTTTTCATATTGGTAACGTGGATAAGTTTAATACGGCATTTTATTTGATCCGCTGTAACCCCTTTATAAATGCGGCTTTGAATGAGTTATCCACGGTTTCTGTGGATAACTCTGTTTATTAAACTTTATGAACTTCAGTACCCCCAGTATTTTAGGGGGCTGCAACGATTTCAAGTCTTTAAGAATGTTTTTTTAAATCATTAAAAAACAGTGTGTTACGAATTGATGCTGAAAGCGACTCTAACGATAAGTAAAACTTTTCGTGACGATAAAGTAAAAAAATATGTTGTGTGATAATGCACCATTTATGAAGCGTTAAATGTTATAAAAGTAATTTAAATGATCTATATTTGTTTTTTGGCGCTCTCAAGGTGAATTTATACGCTAAGGCTTGAAAACAAAGCTTTACTCCTTAGTTAGGTATTTAGCCCTCTATACTCAATAAAGCATGGCTTGAATTGCCCAGATGCTTTAAAATGTTTAGCTCAGTAAAAAGAGGCCAACTTATTCTATGCGCGTAATTTCAGAAAAACATACTCGCCCTGATTTACTCAATGATCCTATCTCGCCAACACTAAAAAAAATGACCATTCCAATGATATTTGGCTTGGTGTCGTTGATGATGTTTAACATTGTTGATACGTTTTTTATTAGCTTATTAGGAACAGAGCCATTAGCAGCCGTGAGCTTTACATTTCCGGTTACTTTTATGGTAATAAGCTTAGCCATTGGTTTGGGCATAGGCACTTCTGCGGTTATTGCAAAAGCCTTGGGCAGCCACAAAGTAAATGAAGCGCGTTTTGATGCCAGTATTTCTTTATTGGTGGCTGTGATTTTGGTACTTATATTATCTTTTTTTGGTTATGTGTTTATTGACCCCATATTTACTTTACTAGGGGCTGGTGAAAACGTATTACCGCTAATACATCAGTATATGAATGTATGGTTTTTAGGCAGCGTGTGTTTAATAACACCTATGATTGGCAACTCGGTATTACGTGCCAGCGGCGACACCAAAACGCCTAGCTTTGTGATGGGCGGGGCAGGGCTAATAAATGCCATTTGCGATCCTATACTTATTTTTGGCTTTGGACCTATTCCGGCATTAGGTATTGAAGGCGCAGCTATTTCCAGTGTTATTGCCTGGTCAGTAGCGGTAGTGATTATTTTATATATATTACTAAAAAAACGTTTATTGAGTTTAAAAGCAGGTAAACAAACGGTTATTGGCTCTATTAGTAAAATATTAAAAATTGGTTTGCCTGCGGCAGGGGCAAATATGCTTACGCCAGTTGCAATGGCAGTAATGACCGCATTAGTGGCTCATCATGGACCCGAAGCGGTTGCTGCATTTGGGGTAGGGAGTAAAATAGAATCTATTGCCAGCTTGTTAGTATTGGCGCTTTCGATGACATTACCGCCATTTATAAGCCAAAACTTTGGTGCTAGTAAATTATCCAGAGTGAAAGACGCCTACACCGGCACCTTAAAATTTGTAATGGTTTGGCAGTTTATTATTTATATATTACTAATTGCTAGTGCAGGCGTGTTAAGCCAGTTATTTGGTAAAGAACAAGCCGTTATTGATGTTATAAAACTATTTATTTATACCATTCCATTAAGTTACGGCTTGCAAGGGGTGATCATATTATCAAACTCATCGTTTAATGCTTTACATAAACCGATGAACGCATTGTTTTTAAGTATTATTCGTTTATTTATTTTTTATTTACCCTTTGCGTATATAGGCAACGAACTTGCTGGCTTATTGGGGTTATTTATTGGCGCTGCTGTGGGTAACTTGTTTACCGCTTTGGTGGCCTATAAATGGTTTATGAAAGAGCTTGAAACATTAAGTAACCAATCGTTACAGGAGTGCAGTCATTGAGCGATCATTTTCAACTAAAGTCACACTTTAAGCCTGCGGGAGATCAGCCCACCGCGATTGCGCAGTTATGCGAAGGACTTGAGGCCGGGCTTGCTCATCAAACCTTGCTAGGTGCTACCGGCACAGGTAAAACCTTTACCATGGCTAACATTATTAACGACTTAAACCGTCCAACGATAATAATGGCACATAACAAAACCTTAGCCGCGCAACTTTACGGGGAAATGAAAGAGTTTTTTCCTAAAAACGCAGTTGAATATTTTGTTTCTTATTACGATTATTACCAGCCAGAAGCCTATGTGGTTTCTAGTGATACGTTTATAGAAAAAGACGCATCTATTAACGAACACATTGAGCAAATGCGCTTAAGTGCTACAAAGGCACTGCTTGAGCGCCGCGATACTATAATTGTAGCCTCAGTGTCGGCCATTTATGGTTTGGGCGATCCAAAATCATACATGAAAATGATGCTACTTTTAAAAGTGGGCGAAAAAGTGGATCAGCGCGATATGCTACGCCGCTTAGCCGAAATACAATATACCCGTAATGATGTAGACTTTAGCCGCGGCACGTACCGAGTACGTGGCGAAGTGGTTGATATATTTCCTGCAGAGTCAAGCACATTTGCGATACGTGTAGAAATGTTTGATGACGAAATAGAACGCTTAAGTATTTTTGACCCCCTCACAGGCGCAATTGAAAAACACATAGTGCGCACCACTATTTACCCTAAAACACACTATGTAACCCCGCGTGAAAAAATTCTTGGTGCTATCGAAAAAATACAAGAAGAGCTAAAAGATCGCCGAGCACAGCTATTAAGTGCCAATAAATTGGTAGAAGAGCAGCGCGTAACACAGCGTACGCAGTACGACATTGAAATGATGCGCGAGCTTGGTTATTGCTCAGGCATAGAAAACTACAGCCGTTACTTATCGGGGCGTACACCGGGCGATCCGCCGCCAACTTTACTTGACTATTTACCCGACGATGCATTAATGATTATTGATGAATCGCATGTAACAGTGTCGCAAATTGGCGCTATGTACAAAGGCGACAGAAGCCGCAAAGAAAACCTGGTTGAATATGGTTTTAGAATGCCATCGGCTATGGATAACCGCCCACTGCGCTTTGAAGAATTTGAAGCTATTTCGCCACAAACAATTTATGTGTCGGCAACCCCAGGCGATTTTGAATTAGATCGCTGCGTAGGCGCAATTGCAGAGCAAGTAATTCGACCAACAGGACTGCTTGATCCACTTATTGAAGTGCGCCCAGTGGGGGACCAGGTTGACGACTTGCTTTCAGAAATTTATAAAAGTGTTGAGAAAGGTGAGCGGGTACTGGTTACCACGCTAACCAAACGTATGTCGGAGGATTTAACCGACTACTTAAGTGAGCACAATGTAAAAGTGCGCTACCTTCACTCAGATATAGACACCGTAGAGCGAGTCGAAATTATTCGCGATTTACGCGCTGGAGTATTTGATGTGTTAGTAGGCATTAACTTACTGCGTGAAGGCCTCGATATGCCAGAAGTAGCACTGGTGGCAATTCTTGATGCCGATAAAGAAGGCTTTTTACGCTCAGCGCGCTCTATTATTCAAACCGTAGGCCGCGCCGCACGTCATTTAGAAGGGCGCGCAATTTTATACGGTGACCGAATTACAAAATCGATGGCTAAGGCGATGGACGAAACCGCACGTAGGCGCGAAATTCAGCATGCTTATAATATTGAACACGGTATTGAACCACATTCGTTAGCCAAAAAGATTCTAGATTCGATGGACGTAGGCGAAGAAGCAGGGCCAAAAGATAACCTTAGACTCATTCGTAAAGAGTCTAAAAAAGTCCTTAGTGCTAAAGAAATCACAGTGCAAATTAAGCAACTCGACAGTAAAATGCACGCTTACGCCAGTGATCTAGAATTTGAAAAAGCAGCCTCAGTGCGTGATGAAATACACGAACTCCAACAACAGTTGATAAATTAACTATGACCCCTAATTTTACTCCACTTATTGACGCATTAGCCGATGCCCCTTTATTAAAAAATGAGCTGTGCCGCGTGTTTCATGGCCGCGGCCATAGCGTAGAAGCGCTAAGCCATATTAACTTAGACTTTTACCCACCTAGTTTGTTTTTAGTGTCTTATGATGAAATAGATGAGCCAACGCTGAGCGAACTAACCAGTGTGCTGTGGCAATGGGCGCAGCAACATCACCCTGAGCTTATTACTGCGCTTGTGTATCAGCAGCGCGCGGGTGTACAAAGCCAAAACACTCTGGTTTATGGGCAATTGCCTAGCCAACATGTGGTAAAAGAAAACGGTATTGGCTTTTTAGTTGATTTAACCAGCCGCCAAAATACTGGAATATTTCCTGATATGCGCAGCGGCCGTGAGTTTGTGCAAGCAAACAGTAAACAGGCAAAAGTACTTAACTTATTTTCGTATACCTGTGGGTTTTCGCTGGCGGCAATGCAAGGCGGAGCCGATCATGTAATGAACATGGATATGAGCAAAGGCGTGCTTAGGGTGGGTAAACAAAATCATCAGCTCAATGGCTTTAATAAAGGGGTGAGCTTTTTACCGCATGATATTTTAAAGTCGTTTGGTAAATTAAAAAAAGCAGCGCCGTTTGATCTCATTATTGTTGATCCGCCAAGCTTTCAAAAAGGCAGCTTTATTTTAACGAAAGACTATCAAAAAGTACTGCGCAGATTACCTGAGCTATTAAGCGATACAACCCAGTTATTACTTTGCGCTAATAGCCCAGAGCTTAGTGAAGAGGCTTTTAAAGCCTTAATTACAGAGCACACAGAGGGCGCTATTGAGTTTGTTGAACGGTTAGCTGCTACAGAGCGTTTTATTGAAGTAGATCGTGACAGAAGCTTAAAAGCGCTTGTTTATAAAACATCGCAAACAGTAGCCTAATTTAAATTATGACTCTTAATTAATAACCAGTTTTTAGTTATTAGTTACCAGTAAAAAATGAGCCGTGGCGCAATGTTTATAATACATGCGCCATTTTTATTACTAAGGCGCTATTTACCTAAAGTAGTGTTTATGGGGGGAATAGGTAATTTTACTTTTAAGGCAGGCATTCCTGCACCCGATCATCACAAACGCAGAGCTTAATTAATTAAATATTAGCCACTTAGAATTGCACATAAATGTGATCTAATATTGCCGCTAATAACGTAAATAGCTACAGACAATACATTGCCATGTGCGAACTAATTTATGCCAAATAAAAACAGCCACCGTATACCTCTCGTCAATAATAAAAAATGGCAATACAGTTACGAGCAGCCAATTTCGTTTGCCCCTTTGGTGCAATTAAAGAATAATAATTGGGTTGTTCCACAGCATTTTTTACGCTACCAACACACACTTGAAAGTGTTAATACAGTGCTTGAAAATATCGACTTTTCGGCGCACTTTAGAGTGGTTGCTGCCCAGCAAAATGAACAGCTTTACTTACAAGTGGCAGTGCTTAGCCCAGACAACTATTCAAATAATTCAAACTGCGAGAAAAATAGCGCAGCTAACAAAAATCACACTCGCGCAAAAAAATTATTATTTGGCAGGCGCTGGCTAGTAGAAAAAAACCTACCAACCTCAGAGCTTATTCAAACTGCGTTTTTAGCACTTAAAATAGCACGAGAGCACGAAGTGCGAGAGCTGCTGCAATTAACGCATAAAGGGGCAACAAGTACGCCATTTAATAACCACCACGACTTGTCATTAATGGCGCAAAACCCTGAGTTGGTAAGTAATAGCACTGATCAAGCGAGCGCTCAATCGATAGCTAAACGGCTGATATTTGCCGGTATGAGCATAGTGATTAAAAACCATCAAGTAATAACCAGTAAACAGCACTTATATACGCTTGAGCTTAATTGTAGTGATTGCCAATTAAATGAGTTTAATAATAAAACCATGGCATTTTTAATAACCGATACGTCGGCAAATAGCTTTTTACATGGCTTTATTACAGCGCTTGTAGCCATTAGTAACGAGTATGTAAGCGAGCACTTTAAATATAAAAATTTTGCACGCTTTAGCAAACAGGTAATGGCCGAGCAAATAGGGGAGTTAAGTGTAGCTATACGTTCGCCAGACGCGGTAGGCTTGTGCTCTATGGGCAAGCAGCACGCTAACCAATTAAACTTTGAAATAGACAGCACCCGAGCACCACAGGGCTGTGGTCAGGTTATTGGTGGTTTTTTAGCTGCCCACGGTATTGAGCAGCCAGAAAACGCCCATTTATATGAAAATTATTTATAGTTTATTTATTTCTTGTTTTACGTCAAAGCTTGAATCGGTAACTATGGTTTCAAGGGTTTGCACACGCTCTTTTAATGCTTGAACTTGCGCACTTACTTCAGCAAGGTGCTTATTAGCATCGCTATTATTATTTTGCATACGGTGTTTAAATTCTAAATGTTTTTTGTACATATCGTATATAACTCCAGAGCCAACAGATATAAGTACAATTAATACAATCATGGTAGTGCCCGACATAACCGCTTCCTGTTAATTACTTTGGTTAAAGTATAACCGTAATACATTTACGATAAAGCGCCTAATTGTAACTTTATTTTTCTAAATGTTGATTGCCGGTGTGCTGGTAGTTTATACATTGGCTATATTGTGTAATGATTAAGCAAAGAGTTTGCCCCTTTTATTAACTAATTAAGTGAGCTGCTATGTTAAATAATAAAATTCCTCCACTTGTTGTTGTGCTTTTTTTTGCATTAATAATGGCCTTAATTGCACATTATAGTGTGATTGATTTTAGTGCCTTTATTTTATATTTAACGGTGAGTTTAGTAACTATAGGCTGCGTATTTTGTATTGCCGGATTGGTTAGTTTTCGTTTGGCTAACACCACAGTAAACCCAAGTAAACCAGAGCAAGCGACAAATTTAGTTACCAGTGGCGTTTATAGGTTTTCTCGTAACCCTATGTATGTGGGTTTTGTATTTATACTACTAGGGTGGGGTATTTGGTTAAGCTCGTTATGGGCACTTTTGTGTGTGGCGGGTTTTATTGCCTACTTAACACTGTTTCAAATTATTCCTGAAGAGCGGGCGCTTACTCAGCTCTTTGGTGAGGATTACATCCAATACAAAAACAAAGTAAAACGCTGGCTATAAACAAGCACCCATAAAAAAGGCTATCGATGATAGCCTTAATAAATTGTTTATTCGTATTCTAGCGGGTCGGTTAAGTTATTGACCTCAAATGCTTCTAAGCGCTCTTGGCATGCTCCACATTTACCACAGGCTTTTTCACGGCCGTTATAACAGGTCCATGTTTGGCTGTAATCTAAGCCCATTGCAATACCATCGGTTAAAATATCAATTTTTGTATTGTTTAAATACGGGCTAAAAATTTCTACGGCATCGTAGTTGGCAATGCGGCACACATCATCCATTTTTTGCACAAATTCAGGACGACAATCAGGGTAAATCGCATGATCCCCAGAGTGGGCACCATAATAAACCTGGCTCGCTTTAAGCGACACTGCATAACCTACCGCTAAAGACAGTAAAATCATATTACGGTTTGGCACTATTGTGCTTTTCATGCTGTCTTCTTCGTAATGGCCTTCTGGCACGTCAATATCATCAGTTAAAGATGAGCCGCCAATAATTTGATTAATAGCCGAAATATCAACAATTTTGTGTGGCACATTTAATTGCTTACATACCTGGGCTGCCACCTTAAGTTCTTTTACATGACGCTGACCATAGTCAAACGATAAGGCATAAACATCATGTCCTTGTTGCAGGGCCTTATTTAATACGGTAAATGAATCCATACCGCCGGAATAAATAACTACTACTTTTTGCGTCATATCTGGTTTTGCTCTTTAGTTTTAATAGAGGTTTATATCAGGGCACGATATACTACATGCCCACGGCATAAATAACAATTTTTGCGCTGCGCTATTTAGTCCTTAATGGTAGCAATTTTGCTGCTTGATCGTAAGTGAGTTCTCTTTTGTACAAAATAAATGAAGTGTTTGAAACCATCCAAGGTGAAGCTAGTTATACTGGTACACCATCTATATTTTTGCGTTTGCAAGGTTGCCCAGTAGGGTGCTCTTGGTGCGATACAAAACAAACATGGGATGTTGATAATGTGTACAAAGTGTCGCTTGACGAAACAGTAGAAAAAAAGGCCGATTCAGATCATTGGGCACAAGCCAGCGCAGCAAACATATTAGCGTTATTTCAATCACGTGGTTATACCGCAAAGCATGTGGTGATCACAGGTGGCGAGCCTTGCATGTACGACTTAAACCCAGTGTGTAATTTATTGCACGAAAACGGCTTCAGTACGCAAATAGAAACCAGCGGCACCTTTGAAATACTTGCCCCAGCGCAAACTTGGGTTACTGTATCGCCAAAAATTAATATGCGCGGCGGTTTTGAGGTACTTACAACCGCCATGCAGCGCGCCAACGAAATTAAACACCCCGTTGCCATGCAAAAGCATGTAGAGGAGCTAGAAGAGCTGTTTGTTAAAACGGGTGTTAATCCTAAATTGGTTTATTTACAGCCTATTAGCCAAAAAGAGTCTGCAACTAAACTGGCTATTAAAACCTGTATTGCTAAAAACTGGCGTTTATCAATTCAAGTGCATAAGTATTTAGGGATTAGCTAATAATTAAGCCGGGTTTTAAGTGATTAGCTGTGAGCTAATACCAGCTCGGCGTTAATTTATATTACGTAGGTCAGATAAGCGAAGCGCCATCCGACACCCTTAATTACATCTACCCTAAAGCTTACTTCGCTAATACTAATAACTAGTTTACTATGCGCCACCCAAATTACTTACCCTTTAATAACTAGGCCAATATGTCCGCAAATGCTTTATACACAGATCTCTCTGGTTACTATGACTTAATGTGCGCTGATATAGATTATCAAGCTCAAAGCCATTTTATTAAACGGTTACACCAAATTTTTGGTAATGGCGCAAATACACACCTAGATTTAGCGTGTGGCACAGGCCCGCATGTACGGCATTTTATTAATTTTGGCTATACAAGCAGTGGCCTCGACATTAATCAACCTATGCTAGATCGAGCCGCTATTCGCTGCCCAGAAGCACAATTTACATTGCAAAATATGAGCGAGTTTACCGTAGCGCAGCAGCAAAATTTAATTACCTGTTTTTTGTATTCAATTCACTACTGTGATGGCATTGAAAAATTAAAAGCATGTATCATCAGCGTACATAACGCACTAAAAGCCGGTGGCATGTTGTGTTTTAACGCAGTTGATAAAAATACTATAAATAACGATTCATTTGTAAAACATACAGCAACTAGTGAAAATAGTTTATTTACCTTCAGCTCTGGCTGGCATTACAGTGGCACGGGCGAAAAACAGTCGCTAAAACTGCGTATTGAAAAAACCACAAGCGATGAAACATTCATCTGGAATGATGAACACCCCATGGTGGCGCTTAGCTTCACTGAGCTAAAAGCAGTTTTGCAGCCTTATTTCGAAATCCATATATTTGAGCATAACTATGAGCAAATAACCCCGTGGAATGGTAATTCGGGCAATGCTATTTTTGCTTGCGTAAAAATTTAAGACAAACGACGTAGGTTGGGTAGAGCGTAGCGAAACCCAACGAATACCCACCCCCTAATAAACCCGCATTATATATTTGAAAACGTAGGTCGGATAAGCGAAGCGCCATTCGACACAGCAAAATATCTTGCTAATTATTATCAGCATTTAGCGTTGTCGTACGATTGGAGATCAGTCGTTAATTAATCGTGATGTCTGAAGTCAAGATTTGACCCCTTTGTCTCCCTTTGTCTCCCGAAGTCAAGATTTGACCCCCTTGTCCCGACCCCCTTGTCCCCTAATAAACCCGCATTATATATTTGAAAACGTAGGTCGGATAAGCGAAGCGCCACCCGACACAGCAAAATATCTTGCCAATTATTATCAGCATTTATCGTTGTCGTACGATTGGAGATCAGTCGTTAATTAATCGTGATGTCTGAAGTCAAGATTTGACCCCTTTGTCTTCACAGGCGGCATTTTTTCACATGGCCCTTGCCGAGCAGTGGCAATTTGCGCCGGTATTTTATCTAATGACATAGTATTAACTTATCAATGGCTTTATCTTATAGTATAAAAATTCTACTCTACCGGCAGTAACACAGCTGGCGAAAAACAGTTGCCGCTAAAACACAAAAGCAGGAAAACTATGAAAACACTGTTAATTGTTGCCCATGCGCCCTCTAAAAATACCCAGTTAATGGTTAATGCTGTTTTGACAGGGGCACAGCATCCAGAAATTGAGCAAGTACAAGCCCGCTGGGTATCACCATTAAACGCCACACCTGAAGATGTATTAGCTTGCGATGCGATAATTATGGGCACGACGGAAAACCTCGGTTATATGAGTGGCGCATTGAAAGATTTTTTTGACCGTTGTTATTACCCTTGCCTAGATGTAAAACAGGGTTTGCCTTGTGCATTATTTGTTCGTGCTGGTAACGATGGTACTGGTACTTGCCGAGCAGTTGAATCAATTTGTAGTGGCTTGCGTTGGCACTGGGCTCATCCACCATTAGTGTGTCGTGGCGACTGGCAACCAGCGTTTCTTGAGCAATGCGAAGCGTTAGGTATGACCATAGCAGCTGGGCTTGATGTGGGGATTTATTAACGAACCAAAACACAGGGTAAGCCGCGTGGTCTACCCGGGCTGAGTATACTTACCCGGGCCAATATGCTAAGGTTTAAATTAAAATAATTGTAGGAGAAACAAAATGTTAGCAGAATCAGAATATACGATGAATAACTTGTTTGCGCAATTAGGATTAGACAGTTCGGATGACGCCATTAATGAGTTTATCGAAAAAAATCAATTAGCAGCAGGCGAATCATTAAAAGAATCTAAGATTTGGAATGATAGCCAACGCACGTTTCTCCAAGAGGAATGGGATAAAAACAGCATGTGGACTCAAGTCATCGATGATTTAAATTTACTTTTGTCAAACGTCGCTGAGTAAATAAATTTGCAGTAATTATCAGATAATAGATATGTCGATCTTGGGCGTAGCGAATGTAGAACAAAAACCATAGAAAGCCGTAGGGGTCAGAAAGCCGTAGGGGTCAAATCTTGACTTCAGACATTATCATCATTGAGCGTTTGATAGTCGCTGTGAGTTTACCTTTCGATGAAAAGTATAATTTAATCAACACCCACAAAAAAGCGTTGCCCTTGAGCAACGCTTTTTTATGTCTAATTTCTAACAGCGAGTAACTTACTCTGCCGCTAACTTATTCTGCTGCGAGATAATCCAACACTACCTGATGGTGATCTTTGGTTTTAAACTTATCGAACAGGTGTTTAATTTTGCCGTCT